>NZ_JAJENU010000649.1:0-272 GCF_035615495.1 Lyngbya sp. CCY1209
GGGGGTGGCTTCTCCTATGAACCCCTCTTCGGGAGTGAAGGTGACATTTCCTTCAGTATCAACGCTATAGGTTCCTTCACCCTCCACCGCGAAGCTGGTTTGCTGTCCCGGCGTATCCGGGTCTAAATCCACCGTACTCGGGTCGAGATTATTTTCGCTGTCGCTATCGTTGTCGGTGATGTTGAAGGTAACGGGGGTTCCCGGCGCCGTGGCGGCGGTATCGTTAGTAGCCGTGGGGGCGGTATTTTCCACCGTCACTGTAATATTGGCTG
>NZ_JAJENU010000650.1:0-16469 GCF_035615495.1 Lyngbya sp. CCY1209
AACTCCCCTCGGGTTTGTTGCAACTGAGTTTGGGAGGTTTCCAACTCCCCTCGGGTTTGTTGCAACTGAGTTTGGGATTGCTCCAACTCCCCTTGGATTTGGTGAAGTTGAACTTGCAATCTTGCCTGGTTTTTCTGACTCTGATTTAATTTAACCATAGACTGGCTCAGTTGGATCTCAGTTGTCTCCAGTTGCGGCTCGAGTCGTCCCAATGTCGCCAGATACTGATGCTGTTTAGATTGAGATTTCTCTAGTTCTCCTTGGGTGTAATGTAGTTGAGCTATCGTCCTAGCTTCTGTTTTTTGTGCTTGTTTTAGTTGTAGCCTTAATTGGCTTAATATCATCTCACTTTTGAGGATCTGGGATTCAGTTTGGTTAAGCTGAGACTGTAATTTGTTTTGATGGGCTACAAGTTCTTTATTTTGCAGATCTGAGAGTTCCAACTCTTCTTGCGTCGAATGCAACTGGGACTGATAACGCATCACGTCCCACTGAGTTTGGCTGAGTTGGGATTTGGCTTGTTCTAGATCTTGCTGGGTTAAATTTAACTGGGATTGTAACTGCGATCGCACTTCAGTTAACTCGGTCGTTTTTTGATGCAGTTGACTGTGGGATTCCTTTAAAATTGACTCGGTTTTCTGTAACTGAGCTTGCGATTTTTCCAGCACTTCTTCCGTCTCATGCAACTGAGTCCGGAACTGCTCCACCAGCGATTCTGCTTTCTGAAGCTGAGACTGGGTTTGTTCGAGTTCATCCCGGCTCGGACTTTGTTCCAGTTCTGCTTTTAAAGATTTGTTTTCGGCTTCTACTCGACGAGAATGGGCCCAGTCGCGAAAAGCCCAAACGGAGTAGGGGGAAGACTTGATCCGATCGTTCCAGGACAGATCGGGCGTTTTCTCCGGATGCCATCCTCGCCCTTCGAGTTCCTGATACATTTCGATCGCTTCGGGGAAATAATGATCGATCAGACTCGGACGGTGCCCATCTTGAGAGAGATTGCTTTGGATGAGAGATGGCTCGTAAATTGCCGGTGAGGGATGGCTCAAATCGGTTTTGAATTGATGATTAATTTTTTCTATATATGCCGTTTGATGACCGACAATGGTTTGGAGATTTGCCAGCACACAGCGATCTGTATGTTGATTATAGAATTCCAAAACTTTTTGATTATAAAATAACCAATATTTGACCGCAAGATCTGGCTGCTCTTGAAAAATTTCGTCTCCGCGTCGATAGAGGGAATCAATCACTTCCCAAGGAGAACGGTAAATCAATAAAAACTTTGATTCGGGCAGCAAGTCGGCCCAAAAGTTTAATAGGAGTGTCGTCCGAGGTTCTTTCCATCCCCAAATCTGACTGACTGAATTTTGTTCGACAATTTGGTTTGCTTTTTCGAGTAATTCATCGGGAACTTCAATGGTTTCTTGCAAGGTCCAACCATCGATATTCACTCCCTGCGATCGCAAAACGTCGAGGTGAAACTCAAAAAAGTCGAGATTTTCAAAATAACCTTTAGGATTGAATTCTGTTGACGGCATCAACCGCCGCCCGATATGCAATCCCGCACTTTGGAGCAGCGATGCCACTAGGGACGTTCCGGAACGATGCATTCCGGTAATAATTAAAACTTTTTGGTCACTCTTTAAGTTCTGCATTGCAAAAAGTTGCGATTTGATTGTGTCCGAGTCTGTATGTATAGGTTTAAGTTTAGGATTGTAGTCAGTTTACCATAAAGTCTGAATATTATTTAAAATTTCTAAAAAAGCAGTCCGCTCTTTATTTAAACTGTGTTCGGTGGCGGTTTGGCTGGCGGCGGTCCGCATCAACTGACTCCGCACGGGAGGAAATTGGAGCGCCTCAAAAACGGCATTTAATATCCCTTCCACAGTATACTCCGGACGGAGACAATTGTAACCGGGCAGGCAAAACGACCGATTTCCGATACAATCCGGACAGATCGTCAGGGTTCCCAAGGCCATTCCTTCCAGGGCGGGCAGATAAAATCCCTCTCCCTCCGGTCGGTTGGGTAGGAACACGGTGATTTTAGCACGGTTGAGGTACTTTAGATAATCCGATCGCGGCAATTGAGATTGTAGCAGTTGAACCCCATACCCCATCGCTTGCAGCCGTTGTCGCAGTTGTTCCCCCAGTTGGGGTTCCTTGAGGGCAGCAATCAAAATTTCCACATCTCGCTCCGAATCCGGGGCGGGTTCGGGGAAGCCGTGTCGGTCCAGGCCGTTGGGGATGACAAACACCGGACCGTTGACCTGACGAGATTTAGCCAGGTAAGTTCCCACTTCCGGACTGACGCAGATGCGGATGGCTTTGTGGCGGAGAAAGGGATAGCGGGGGTTGTCGGGGTAGGCGTGGCGGACGTGTTGGATGAGGTTGATAATCGGGACGGGTGAATTTTGGCGTCGGGTTTCATCCAATAATAACCAGTCCAAACCTTCCATAAAAATAATGTCTGGCCGGGATAGAGGTTCGGATAATATCAGGTCTTTTTGGGTATTAAACCAGGGATTATCGGCCTTGATCGCACTCTGGGGCGAAAAATAAATCTGCGGTTGGTAGCTTTCCGAGTGGAGGACGTGATTGAAATAGTCCCAAACTTTTAAATGCCCTCCGGTCAAGCCGCCGTAATCTCGATAAAATAGGACGGATTTGCGGGGTAAATCATCGGATGGGGAAGCGACGACGGGGACACTCAAGCCCTGCATTTGGGCTTCCATTTGTTGCAGCCAAGATTGCGATCGCTCCAACTCCGAGTCGATCTGGTTTAATTTTTTGCGATCGAAGTCCATAATGCCTGTAAAATTGGGGGAGAGTTTCGACCTTTACCGAAGGCGATGGGAACATCCGACGGGATGGAATCCGTCTGGAGACTTCAAGATCCGTTGTCTCCTTTCCGATCGCAGCCATCCCTCTATTCTACCCGAGAATCTCCCCCTGTCTCAACTTCTTGAATGCAAAATACAATCGAAAAAAACATGAGCGTCAGTTCTTTCGACACGGCTAACCAATTGCTACGAAACGGTCAATTTGAGGAGGCGATCGCGACTTACAATCAGGCGATCGCGGAAAATCCCAAATCGGCTTGGTTTTACCACAACCTCGGAGAGGCCCTATCCCAGCGGGGGCGGTTGGATGAGGCGATCGCGGCCTACCGGCAAGCGGCCGAACTCAATCCGACTTCTGCCTGGTCTTACGACCGTTTGGGGACCCTCCTCGACCGTCAGGGCCACCTCAATGAGGCGGTCGCCTGTTTCCGGAAAGCGATCGAATTATATCCGAATTTTTACGAATTCTACAACAATTTGGGTTCGGTTCTCATGAAAGGGGCGAATCGGGAGGAAGCGATCGCCCTGTTTCAAAAGGGAATCGAGTTAAAATCCGACGATGCGGAACTGTATCACAATTTGGGGCTGGCTTTTGAGCAACAGCAGCAGACGGACGAGGCCGTTTCGGCTTACCGTCGGGCTCTCGAATTGAATCCTTACTGGCCCGATTGTCACCTGAGTTTGGGTCGCAGTTTGGAACACTCGGGCCAAGTCGAAGATGCGATCGCCTGCTATCGTCGGGCTTACGAACTCGACCCCAATTTGGCGGAAGCCCTGCGACAGTTGCAAATGATTTTAGAACAACAGGAACGCTGGGATGAACTCGCAATCCTTTACCGTCGGACTTGTAGCATCAATCCCGATGCGGCGGAAGCCCACGAACAGTTGGGGAGGACTTTAACCAAAACCCAGCAGTGGCAGGAAGCGATCGAGAGTTATCAGCGGGCCGGCGAATTGAACCCCAATTCGGCAGAGATTTTTCAGGAGTTGGGAAAAATTCTAACCTACTTAAATCGATGGGAAGCGGCAGTCGAGGCGTTTCAAAAAGCGATCGAACTCGATTCTAACTCCGCTCTTTTGTACCATCAATTCGGGCAAGCGTTGGCAAAATCCGAACGCTGGGAAGAGGCGATCGCGGCGTTCCGGCGGGCTTCTGAATTGCATCCCACATCGGCTCCCGTCTATTTTGATCTCGGACAAGCTCTGGCTCACATTTATCAGTGGGAAGAGGCGATCGCAATTGATCGCAAAGCGTTGGATTTGCATCCGGAAAATGCGATCGAGATTGAAACTCACCTACAACAAGTTCAGGATAAACAGCGTCGCCTCGAAGACGCGATCGCGACCTATCAACAAAGCAACGATTTCGATCCCAATTCCTTCGAGTCCTATCAAAATTTCGGACAGTTTCTCAGAAGTAAAGGACAGGTGGAAGAAGCGATCGCAGCGTTCCGAAAGGCTTCCTCTCTCAACCCTCAGTCGGCTGTCGCTTTTCATCAGTTGGGTTACACCCTGGCAACTGTTAGCCGGTGGCAGGATGCGATCGCAGCCTATCAAATTGCCGCTCAACTCAACCCTCACTCCCCCCACGTTCAATACCACATCGGGGAAGCCTTGGTTCAGGAGGGGCGGTTGGATGAGGCGATCGCCCACTATCAGCGATCGATTACGATCGACCCGGAATTTGAGGAGGGTTACGATGCTTTAAAACAGGCGATCGCAAAAAAAAAAGTTAGCCAATAAAACCGACCCCATTTCTCACTATCGGAATTTGCTCCGAGACAGTCCCAACAATCCTGACATCCATCAGGAGTTGGGACAACTTTTGCATCGCGAGGGTCAAACGAAAGAGGCGATCGCTCATTATCAAAAGGCGATGGAACTGCGGGGAGAACCGATTCACCTGTGGTATTATCGCAATTTGGGAGAGGCGATGATTCGGAATGAAAACCCCAATTCAAATGGGCATAATATCGTCGAGTCTCAGTTGTAAATTCGGGAACAGATAAGAAGCGATCGGCTCTCCCAAGCGATATTGCTGCTGTTGATCAATACCATCCACCAACTGGCAGACTGTCAAAGTTGGTTGTTTGGGATTGCCGATAAATTGCAAGCCACTCCCGAGGGCGCAAGCCAGGGGCCCCTACCAGCAAAAATCATCGGTCGATGATTGGGGAGGTTTTGCGGTCAAAAAATCGGTTCTGATATCAGTGGTGGAGATAAAGTGTCAGTCATCGGTATTATTAAAATAGACATTTTTTCGTGTGAAACCTAACATCAATAAATTTTAGCATGACTGACTTTTGATTGAGTTATCATGTCTTCGGTTATCCCCAAATTTTGCCAACTTTGGATGTCGAAAGAATAGCCATATTCTCTGGAAATATTGATAAACCGTTCCCGGAAATTATTGATCGTTTCTTGGGGGCTGTAAGGGCTGTAATTTCGGGATTTTTCGAGCAATTGACGCATCCGATCGCCCTCTCCGGTATGATACGCCAAACAAGCCAGCCACACCGACACTTGATAGCGGGCGAGGGATTCTAGGGGACGCATCCAATCCCGCAGGGTGGGGCGAGAAAAGTAATGATCTATCAGTTGATTTGCTTCCGTAGATAGTTTTGCGATCGCACCCCATTCGACATTATTACCGGTACAATCTAGGGTGATATTTTCCAAACAAATTCCCGCCGCCCCGCGAGAGGATAAATTGAGCAATAAATCCAAAGTTGCCGCGTGGGGAGAGAGGCGAGAATCAAATCCTCCCCACCGTTGAACCCAGGAACGCCGGAATAGAATCGCCCCGGTTTGAATCAGTCGCCACAGGTTCGGCAACATCCAGATATGAACGCCGTGCAAACCTTCCCGACCTGTTAAAATGGGGATCAGAGCGTGCCACGGTTGGACTTCTGAATCGCCAGTTTTCCAACCCGAAAATACCATTTCAAGGGAACCCGCCCGCCTTTCAAAACAGTCAACTTGTCGAGACAGGCTATTGGGTAATAAAATAGAATCTGCATCTATAAATAGTACAAATTCTCCCCGAGCAATTTCTAACCCTTGATTTCTGGCGGATATGATGTCGGCGTTGCTTTGGCGGATGTATCGGACGGAATTATGATAAGATTTGATCAGTTCTGGAGTCTTGTCGGTGGAATTGCGATCGCTGACAATAATTTCTATGTCGTCGTAATTTTGATTTAAAATGCTGGCGATCGCACGAGATAAACTTTCGGCTTGATTGTGAGTACAAATAATAACACTAACTCGGGGATTTTCAGCCACCGCCGCCGGTATTAAATAATGGGTCGCATCGGCACTACTCCCGGCAAAATGCCCCCGCAATAGGGTTTGATTTTGCTGGGCTTCCGTTCCGTGAAATGCTTCGAGTCGGTTGCCCGGAAGATGTCCGTAATCGTGATTTTGGTGAATAATAGTAATGGTTTGGCTGGCATTAATCACCGGATAGCCACGTTTGAGAGCTTCCCCCACCATCCAGTTATCCCACCCCGGACGACCGATCGCAAATTCGGGAAGTAGGCGAAACAGAGGTTTCGGAAATACGAAGTAATCCAAAGCACCCACGCCGCTGAAAATTCCAGCCTTCTGGATGCGATCGCGTAACTTTTTTTCCCAGTCTTGATGATTATAATTAATCCGTTCAAAAATATCCAAATTCCAACGTCGTCCCACCATCAAAAATTGGGGATTTTGGGCGACAACCTGCTGAACCGTCGGCAGAAAATCGCCCGTCAGAATAATATCTGAATTGACATAAGTGAGAATCGGATAAGAAGCGTGATGGTGGACTCGGGCAAAAATATCATTCAGTAAAGGTGTCCCCCGTTGGTTGACTTTGACATCAGGGATATGTTTGAGATTAAATTCTCGGGCAATTTCCCCAACTCCTGCATCGTTTCCCAATAAGATAATTTCGGGTTTGGGTTTTAATCGAGTCCAACTGGCGATCGCATTCCGCTGAATCATGCCGACGGAACCGAAAAACGATTTTGGAACCGCAAAAATCGTTATTTTTAGCGTCGGTTTTATATAGTCAAAAATTGAGAGCGATCGCACTTTATTCACTTTAGGATTCATGTAACTCTGAGAACATTGCCTCGACACCCACCAACTTGGATTTAATCCTGAATTGTTTCAGAAAGAATTTTAGCCAACATTTTGACGTGAGCGGCATTATTTGAATTGGATGCTGATGGCAGGGCTGGATTCTGTTTGAGTTCCTCTTGTAGTTGCTGGATTTGAGATTGATACTGTTCCAATTCCTCTTTGTTTTTGTACAACTGAGCCGTCGCCTGTTCGAGTTCCACCTGCACTTCATCCAGTTGGAAGTTTGCCATCTCCAATTCTTCCCGAGTATCGTGCAGCTCGGAACGACTTTTATCGAGTTCCTTTTGAGTTTCTTGCTGTTGTGTTTGAGCCGTTTTGAGCTGTTCTTGAGATTGTTTCAGTTGAGACTGGGATTGTTCCAATTCCTTCTGATTCTGTTGCAGTTCCGACTGGGATTGTTCCAATTCCTTCTGATTTTGCTGTAATTGCGATCGCAGTTGTTCCCGTTCCGACTGGGATTGTTCCAATTCCTTCTGATTCTGCTGTAATTGCGATCGCAGTTGTTCCCGTTCCGACTGGGATTGTTCCAATTCCTTTTGATTCTGCTGTAATTGCGATCGCAGTTGTTCCCGTTCCGACTGGGATTGTTCCAGTTCCTTCTGATTCTGCTGTAATTGCGATCGCAGTTGTTCCCGTTCCGACTGGGATTGTTCCAATTCCTTCTGATTCTGTTTGAGTTGAAGGTGAGATCGTTCAAGCTCTGCCAAGATTTGATCCCGTTGAGCTTGCAATTCTTCCAACTCTTCCTGAGCTTGTTTCAGTTGAGCGTGAGATGATTCAAGTTTTTTTGATTCTTCCCGAGCTTGTTGGAGTTGCGATTGAAACTGCTCCAACTCCTTTTTATTTTGTTGTGACTCGGATTGCGATCGCTCCAATTTGTCCCGAGTCTCTTTCAATTCAGATTGTGATTTTTCTAACTCTTCCTGAGTTTGATGTAATTGCGATCGCAGTTGTTCCTGTTGAGCTGCGGATTTTTCGAGTTCTGTGGGTTCCGGTTCCGGCTCGGGTTCCGTGCGGATGGTTTCCGCGACTTCGGCGGGAATGGCGGAGCGATTGATTAGATTATTGCGAATGTAGAGAACTTCGCATCGCTCGGGGTGGTAAGGGGTGGCGTGAGCGACGGGGGTGAAATAATGCTCCGCTAAAAATGCGTCCACTTGCTCGACAGTTGCTCCCCCTTCAAATAGCTCTTTGTGACTGGTAGTGGTGTAAATTGCATCCAGGTTTTTGAGGAGTTCGGAGGCTCCGGTGAGGGCGAGGAGTTCGGCGCCTTGGATGTCGAGATACAAACAGTTGAAGTCTTCGGGACGGAGGTTGAGTTCGCCGAGGAGGGTGTCGAGGGTGCGGGTTTCGACGGTGATTTGTTCGGTTTCTTTGAGATTGGGATAAAGATTTTTATATCCGTTTAGGGGGAGAATCGAACTGTTGGATTCGAGGTTGGTGACGTGCAGGGTGGCGGTACTATTTTGGTCAGCGATCGCACGATTAACTGTCAAAATATTCGCCTGTCTTTCCGCATTCATCTCCAGACGCTCGCAGGTTTCTGGATGGGCTTCGACGAGCAGCATTTTGGGATTATTAAAACTGGCAAAACGTTTGAGCGATCGCCCTTCCCCTGCTCCGACATATATGATCCCGCGAGGGGTAATTTTATGGGTTTCAAAAATTTGCTGTAATTTAAGTTTCATGGATACTCAATTTGGGAATATTAAACCGAATTATAATTTTCTGAAGCCGGCAGCATGGGGGGCTAAAGCCCAACAACGGAAAAGGTGAATATTACCACTCCGAAAAGTCCCGGGCGAATGCGGGGAGGGACAGCAACCGGATTGGCGGATGTTCCGCAACGGACGCCCGTTCTGCTTCCGTATTGTAGCCCCAGTCAGCTAAGAACAGTTGCACTGCATCGAGATCGGGTTGACGCTGTACCGATAATAGGGTTTTGAGTCGATCCTCGACAAACCCGATCGTCGGACTCGGTTCGGACATTGCCAACAGATCCCGCAGGGTTTGGTGTTTGGGTTGCTTGTGTCCCTTGCCAAATATCGTCCCCGAGGGGAGGTGAATTCCCTGTTTTTCCAGGAGCGATCGCACGAACCGTTCTTCCTTGGTGGTGATAATCCGCAGTTCGACTTTCCCCCCATCCAGAATATCTCGAATGCGATCGCACACCCCCGGATAAAATCGGTGCAACCCCAGCCACCCCTCCAAATCCGCCGAGATCCAATCGTCCCGGACGCGATCGAGCCTGGGGCCGAGTTCTTGGGGCTGCAAATCTTCTTTTTCCACCAAGCGATCGCGGATTTCGTGCCAATTTTCCAAAATTTCAGCCTCCGACACCCCCAAAATTAACGCCTTCACCAACAGCGGCATTTCCCACCCCGTCTCGATCACCGGGCGGGTCTGGTAGAATTTGGGGGGCAAATCTTCCGGCGGCGTGGCGTCCGGGGGCGACCAAATTTCCAAATAGGTTCGCCAAGCCGTCTGAAAATACTCGATCAAGCCGTCGCAGACGACGCCATCGAAGTCCAGGGCGAGGAGGGTAGGTGCGGTCATAAGATTTTCAATGGGGGAGATGTGGGAATGGAGTTAATCTGGAGCAATTGTACCCAAATTCAGGGAACAGACAACGAAACAATTTGTTCCGCCGCCCCTTGAAGCCGGGGCGTTCCTGAGCTACTGTTAATCCTATCGATCAACCGAACGCTCCGACTCCGTTCGCTCACCCTCGGGAATCAATTTTGTGGTTTACGCCCCAAAGTCAGCGTTAGAATATGCGATCGCCCCACAGAAATCCCCGGACTTGCCCGATCCCCACTTGCTTCGGGTCGCCCGACAAATTTATCATGCCTATCTGGAAGTCCACGCCCGACGGATGCGGCGTCCCTTCGGAGTGGCGGTCCATTCCCGCAGCTATCGCGGTTTGCTGATTTTCTCCGCCAAACCGATTTTGCTTCCCGGAGAACGGTTTATTCCCTTCGAGCAGATCGAATCGGAACTGCATTAATTGGGGTGTGGGGTGTGCTCGGTGGGGTGTGGGGAATAGGGAGTCGGTATTAGGGAGTCGGGAGTCGTGACGATGATGCATCAACTTTCCCTCCCCCTCCTCCGCCTCTTCCCCCTCCTCCGCCTCCTGAGCCCCTCCGCCTCCTGTGCCCCCCTGCCCCTCCGCTTCTTTAAAAAATGGATATTTTAGCTGATTTACCGGCGTTTTTGATCGTGTTTGCCTTGGGTGCGTCCGTGGGCAGCTTCCTGAACGTGATCGTGTATCGGGTTCCGGCGGGGCTGTCGGTGCTGCGTCCGCCCTCCCGGTGTCCGCACTGCCACACCCGGTTGGGGATAACAGAAAATGTGCCGGTGTTCGGCTGGCTGTGGTTGCGGGGGCGGTGTCGCCACTGCCGGGCCCCAATTTCAAGTCGCTATCCCCTGGTAGAGGGGGCGACGGGGCTATTATTTTTGTTGATATTTTTGACCGGATCGGGTAGCGTGGTCGAACTGTTGGGGACTTGGGCGTTATTTGCTTGGCTGCTGGCTTTGTCTCTCATCGATGTGGATACGTTTACCCTTCCCAACCCGCTGACACAATCGGGCCTGGTTGTCGGGCTGTGTTATCAGGGGTTGCGGGGGTGGCAGGCGGGGGAATTAGCCCAACAGTTAATGGTGGGAATTTTGGGGGCGGTGGTAGGGTTGTGGCTGTTTGAAACCATCGCCTTTGTGGGATCGATCGCTTTCGGACAGGCGGCAATGGGCGCCGGAGATGGTAAACTGGCAGCTCTGATGGGAGCGTGGTTAGGGTGGAAACTCCTGCTCGTCGCCGGGTTCATTGCCTGTGCTCTGGGGGCCTTCGTCGGGGGAGGCGCGATCGCTCTGGGGATTTTGAACCGCCGTCAACCCATGCCTTTCGGGCCTTTTTTGGCGATCGGTGCTGGTGTGACGGCCCTCTGGGGTGAGACAATACTTTCAACTTACATGACCTTGTTTTTCCCCGCCGTCTGAGTCGCTTGGATCGGATCGTGTCTTGGATCACACTAAAAACTACTGCGATGCGCTGGGAAGCCGAGTTGATGCAGCAAGTCCTAGCCGCCCATGATATCCCGGCCCGGGTGATTCACTTGGGAGCCGGATCATACATGGGAATGGGGAGTCCGGCGGCATTGCAGGTCCGCTCGGAACATCAGTGGACGGCACTGCTGCTGCTGAGTCCCATTGAAGAAGAGCAAGAGTCAGCGGATTGACACGGCGACACCTCGGGACGGTTCCATCGGGTCCCAATGCCCGATCCCGCTTCCCGTCACCCGGTTCAAAACCCATTCACACATCAAAACAGCTTTTAATTAATGTCTCTATTCGATTGGTTTGCAAATCGACGAAAATCCGTTCCCATCAGCCCCGATCGCCAAGAGCGAGAAATCGCCGATGGCCTGTGGGTCAAGTGCGAACGGTGCGGTGCGTTGACTTATACCAAAGATCTCCAGGCGAACCAGATGGTTTGTCTCGAATGCGACTATCATATGCAGGTCTACAGCGACGATCGCATCGCACAGCTCATCGACGAGAACACCTGGCGGCCGGTCGCGGCGGACCTGTGTTCGGTCGATCCCCTCAACTTCCGCGATCGCAAGCCCTACGGCGACCGCCTGCGGGAATACCGCGAAAAAACCGGCCAACTCGACGCCGTACAGACCGGGATCGGTTTGCTGCACGGGGAACCCGTCGCCCTGGGGGTGATGGATTTCCGGTTCATGGGGGGCAGCATGGGTTCGGTGGTGGGGGAAAAACTCACCCGCCTGATCGAACGCGGCACCCGGGAGGGGTATCCCGTCCTCATCGTCTGTTCCTCGGGCGGCGCCCGGATGCAGGAGGGGATGTTGAGCCTGATGCAAATGGCCAAAATTTCCGGTGCCCTGGAGCGACACCGGGAGCACAAGTTGCTTTACATCCCCGTCCTCACCCACCCCACCACGGGGGGCGTCACGGCCAGCTTCGCCATGCTCGGCGACATTATCCTGGCCGAACCCGGGGCGACTATCGGGTTTGCCGGCCGGCGGGTGATCGAGCAGACCCTGCGGGAAAAGCTCCCCGACGACTTCCAGACCTCCGAATATTTGATGGCCCACGGTTTCATCGACGCGATCGTTCCCCGGACGCAGTTGAAAAAGACCCTCGCCCAACTGATCCGCCTGCACCGCCCCCCCCAGCCGCCCCAGCGGCCCTTCGTCACCCTGCCGGAGTCCAAGTCCCTCACCCACCACGTCAACAGCGCGGAGGAAACCCAGCACCGGTAGCCCCGGTTTGCAGCGATCGCGGTCCTGCCTATAATTGGGGATCGACCCCCATTTTTATCAATTTCTATGGGTTTTGCCGATCTGTCCGTCGCCGAAATTGCCGAGGACTGCGACCTCCCCGTTTCCGAAGTGATGGCCCTGTGCGATCGCCTCGGAATTGCCTACCAACACCCCCAAACCCGACTGGCTCTCGAAGATGTCAAGGCCATCCTGTCGGCCGTCGAGGCCCGTTCGGGCGCGGGGGATTCCGGAGGGTCAGAATAACACCCGCGGCTCGGACTGTGGGGGGCCCGGGGCGGCGATCGTCCCACCCCCGACCCGGACAGAATCGATCGGCTTTCGGGAGCCTCCCGAGCCGATTTCAACTCTTTTCAGATGTCACGTTCTCTGGTACTATCCAAAAGTCAGTCTAGAACGGTAGCACAGGCATCTTGCCTGTAAGTGAACCGTAGCACAGGCATCTTGCCTGTGAGGATCAACTCCCGTCCTGAATGGATACCCTACCACACACCAATATCGGTGAGCGTGATGTTAGTGGCAGAGGAATGAAAAACCTCTTTTAAAAATCCGAGGATACCGGCGAGTTCCGAACCCAGAAAAGTTAATCATTTAAACCCCGAAACTGTACGGCTCGGTACGTCGGAACAGTCTAAAAGTACGCTTCTGGAGAAGATACCTCTGGCGTCGGATGGCCTCGAACTCGGCCGTCGCACCGTTTGGCGGTGGGCGATCTGAGGGGAGGTTCGGGCTGGTTCCCCATTCGACATCAGGTATTTTCGATGAAGGAAGAATCCCCTCGCCTTCGGACTCCAGAAGTGTCCAACGGGACGATTGATCAAACGAGTTCTGAGAGGGGAGCGCCGAAAACGGGGACTTCAACTGCTCATCGTCGCGGATTGAGCGCTTCCCATCGTGCGTTCTATAACCATCTAAAAGTTAAGGAGAACCATGCTAAAAAGGTACATTTGGTTGGCCGTCGCCACCGTATTTTTCACCTTCCAGATGTGGGTGGGAAATGCAAATGCTTTGGACTTGAGCCCAGAAACGAGAACGCTGCCACTCAACGCCGAGGGGGATACGGTGGTCTTGAGTTTAAAGGAAATCAAGAAAGGCCAAAAGGTGTTCAATGACACCTGCGCCCAGTGCCATGCTTTGGGGATGACGAAAACGAACCCCGATGTCAACTTGAGTCCCGAATCCCTCGCCTTCGCGACCCCGCCTCGGGATAACATTGAGGCAATGGTTGATTATTTAAAAAAACCGACCACCTACGATGGTTTCATCGAGATCTCTGAATTCCATCCGAGCTTGAAGAGTGCGGACATTTATCCGGAGATGAGAAATATCACGGAAGATGACCTGTATGATGTGGCGGGTTATATCTTGTTGCAACCCAAAGTTCGGGGCGAACAGTGGGGTGGCGGTAAATACCTCCGTTAATCTTTCCCTTTTTTAAAGATTGACACCGGCATTTTAGACTTCGGATTTTGGGTTTTGGATGGGACTCGATTGGGTGTCCGGGGAATTGCGATCGCCCCGTTCTCAAGCTGTCACCGCTAAGATCTAAAATCTGAGGTCTAAAATTTTGAGAAGAGATGGACTCGACCCCGATCGCCGGGGGGGCATCTCTGCAAAAGTTCATTCACAATCAAATGTTTCGTCATAATTTTTTACGTTCTCTGGTTATTTTAATGCTGACTTGGATCGGCTGGGCGGTTTTCAGTTTCCCCGCCCAAGCGGAAACGGCTGATCCCTACGTATTGCGCTACTTGGCGGACGAACCCGTGGAAATGGCCCGCGATCGCCAAGGCCAAACTCAAACCTTCACCCCGGCGGAACTCTCCGAGGGGAAAGATCTGTTCGCCAACAACTGCCTGAGTTGCCACACGGGGGGACGGACGGCCCAGTATCCGACGGTTTCCCTCTCCCTCAAAGACCTCAAAGGCGCCTCTCCCCCCCGGGACAATATCTCCAATTTGGTCGCCTACATGAGACACCCCGTCAGCTACGACGGCAGCGATACCAACTACTGGTGTCGGGAAGTGACAGAACGTTGGATGTCCGAATCCCAAATTGAAAATCTCGCCGCCTTCCTGCTGCGGGCGGCGGAAACCGCACCCAACTGGGGAGAATAAAAACTGGCGACCCGGGACTTTCGCCCGGATCGGGTCGCCAGCCCAAGTTTAGACCATCAGCAAGTGTCTGCAACACTCAAAATTCGATCGCGACTCAAATTCCAAAAGCCGACTTGATCTGATCACACCAGGTTTGGATGCGTTCTTCCGTCTTTTCGGACTCGTTGTCATCGTCGAGGGCCAGACCGCAAAATTTGCCGTCGCGCATCGCCTTCGAGTCCGTATGCTCGTAGCCGTCGGCGGGCCAGTAACCCACCGTCTTGCCCCCCAAGCCGGAAATCTTTTCTTCCAAAATACCCATCGCATCCTGGAAGTTGTCGGCGTAGCCAACTTGGTCGCCGGTGCCGAAGTAGGCGACCATTTTGCCGCTGAAGTCCACTTCGTCCAAGTCGTCGATGATGGCATCCCAGTCATCTTGCAAATCTCCGACATTCCAGGTCGGACACCCGATGATGATGCAGTCGTACTCCGCCAAATCGGCCGCGCTCTTGTCGCCGATGTCGTGGAGATCAACAACCGAATCTCCTCCGAGTGCGGCCCGCACTTGCTCGGCGGCATCCGCAGTTTTGCCGGTGGTTGAGCCGTAGAATAATCCAATTTTTGCCATGATTTTTTACGATTGAAATGTCACTCGAAAAAGGGTCGGGGCAGGCAGGCAATCCCCGGGGCGAACTCAACTCATCAGACAATAATAATTGTCGATAGTGACCGCCGGATGACTCCGAAAATTGCCTGAGAAACGGGGATGATATCAAATCCGGTTGAATGCTCGGAACACAAAACGGGTTGGATGTCCAGACCGCTTTGGAATCAATTCCAAAGCTAATAGCTCAAATCATCTGAAGATGATTGGGAAGATTTTTCGGTCAAATAACCGGATTTGATCTGAAAAACGGATCGCCCCGCGCGATCGCGCCTTCTATTGACTCTCTTTTTCAATAGTCTACCCCACCGTATCGCACTTGGCACTTAATGACAAGAATTCTTATTTGATATCCCGTCAGCGGGGGGACGTCACGAACAGCAACGTCGCCACCAGCAAAGCCGCCGCCGCCGTCGGCACCAGCGATAAGACGCGGCGGTAAACCCCGGCGCTGCGATCGACAACGCCATTGTCCGATCGCCGCAACCGCCCCGAACGGTAGAGCCCGTCGAGATGATACGAATCGTAGCGGGCCATCCTGGCAAAGGGCAATTCCCCCGTGCCACGCCCGGGCAAAATGCGCCGTCGCTGGTAGGGAATCCCCTCGTCCCCAAACACATTCAAATACTCTTCCGTCCCCAGCAGTTCGTCCACGAAGCCCCGGAGTCCTTTGGTCGCCAACACAATCGACCAAGCCAGCTTTTCGCGCTGGTTGTAAACCGATCGCCCCAGCACCCGTTGAATGCACAATTCGACGAACCGATAATTACTGTTGGTGTCATAATTGAGCCGCCGAAACGAGTCCGACAGCAACAGGCGCCGGATGAAGTCCCGCATGGTAATTTGTCGCATCCGCAACAGGGACTCCGCCGTTGCCTGCCGGTGGGCCGCGATAAGCTGCTGTTCGTTAAAAATTTGCCGGTAGGCGGCCCGGATCGCATCGTCCATCTCGGACCCAGACAGGGCCGCGTCGAAGATGTATCGCCGGGGAGTCTCGTCCCCGGGTATTTCAAATCCCTCGACCCGCTGATTTTGGCTGGCGGGGGGATAATTGAGTAAAGGAAGGGTCATGGTTGTCTCGTTTCGTTCCGTTCTCTGAAAAATGGTCGTTTGATGGAAACGGGAACTCCTATCAAATCCGATTGAATGCCCGGAAAAAGCCGGTTGGATATCCACACCGCTCGGGAATTGATTCCCGAGCTAATAGCTAAAATCCTCTCAAGAGGATTGGGTAAGGTTCTGCGGGCAAATCACCGGATCTGATATCGGACTCCCGTTCCTCCAACGATGTCGGTCGGGCGGAGGGCGCAGGGAGGATTTACGGCACTTTTCAAGCCAATTAAGGTACACTAATTGACTTGAAGTCCCCATCCCCCCCTACCCCCCCTTTGTAAGGGGGGAGATCAGGGGGGATAATGGCGGATCGAACCGTATCGCA
>NZ_JAJENU010000651.1:0-8513 GCF_035615495.1 Lyngbya sp. CCY1209
CTGTTGGAACGTCTACGCTCAGTTTTGCTTCTACGCTGCTGGTTGGTGCGCTCCCGAATCCCGGTCAAGTCTTCCAGCGCAATGGCTTGATTCGCTGAATATGCAGAGTCAACAATCCGTCTACTAATGTTGTGGTTTACCCATGTCTGATAACGCTTGAAATCTTGGGAATACAAAGCCATCACCGGTTTGCCCCCGGATGGGGTTTGGGCGTAGACGGTGGGGTGACCGGTGGGGGCGTTCATATTGCAGTAAAAATTTGTGCCGGCAACGCCCGGTTTGGGAGCGATCGCGACCCAGGCTAAACCGACCGCGATCGCCGTAAAGAGTTGTGTCGTCCGGTTAATTTTCATGGTTAAACCTGCGAAATTTATCTCGATCGTAGGTCAGAATTTTTGGAAACGTCAACGAAAGATACAAATATTAAATTTTCGATTTTTTTTTACAATTCTGCGACTTTATCAATAATTTTTAACTAACAAATGTAACGAAAAGAGGACGCCGATTCGGGATGGCGACCGCCACGGTATATCGGGCGGTGCGCGGAGTTTGAACAAATGTTGCGAATGAAGATTTTTTGAGTGGCAGGCAACGGGCGATCGGAAAAAAAAGCGTCTCTGGATCATTCCGACGATTTGATCCCTTCTTTGGATATCGAGTTGATTTGAGCGATCGCTCTCGCAGAAGTCGAAACCAATGAGAGATTCGAGGGGGGAAATTGACCGATAATTTTTATCAGAAAAACCGCCCCAAATCCGAGGCGCGATCGCAGATTATAAGTCCCGGTGGGTGAACGGTTTCGCATCCTTTCCGGCGTAGGTGGCGACGATGTGTCCGTCTCCGACGAGTTGATATTTGTATGTCACCAACCCTTCCAAACCGACGGGTCCCCGGGGCGGCATTTTCTGGGTGCTGATGCCCACTTCCGCCCCGAAACCGTAGCGGAAACCATCGGCGAAGCGGGTGGAACAATTGTGAAATACCCCCGCTGCATCGACGAGATCCATAAAGGTTTGGGCGGCTTCGGGGTCTTCCGTGGCGATCGCGTCCGTGTGGCCGGAACCGTGGGTATTGATGTGGGCGATCGCGGCTGACAAACTTTCGACGATTTTAATGGATAAAATCAGATCGGTGTATTCCGTCTCCCAATCCTCCGCCGTCGCTTCTTTCATGGAAACGATTTCCCGGGTCTTTTCATCCCCCCGCAACTCTACGCCTTTTTCCTGAAATTTTGCCGCAACTATAGGTAAAAATTTTGCTGCAATTTCTTCATGAATCAAGAGGGTTTCAATGGCATTGCAGGCGGCGGGATATTGGATTTTTGAGTCGATCGCCACCTTCACGGCTTTTTCGATATCGGCACTTTTATCGACGTATAAATGGCAGATGCCGTCCGCGTGCCCCAACACCGGAATTCGGGTGTTATCCTGCACGAACCGGACGAAAGAATTCGAGCCCCGGGGGATGATCAAATCCACATATTCATCCAACCGCAATAACTCGATAATTTCTTCCCGCGTCGTCAACAACTGCACCGCGTCCGGGTTCACCGCCGTCTGTGCGAGTCCGGCCCGAATGGCTTTCACCAATTCCCGACAGGAATTCGTCGCCTCTTTTCCCCCTTTGAGAATCACACCATTTCCGGATTTTATCGCCAGGGCCGAAATCTGGATCACCGCGTCGGGACGGGCCTCGAATACCACCCCCAACACCCCCAGCGGACAACTCACCCGCCGCAAAATTAACCCTTCGTCCAACTCCCGGCGAATTTGGGTGGCCCCCACCGGGTCGGGGAGTTTCCCCACGTCCCGCAGTCCCGCGATCGCCCCCTTCAGTTTGGTTTCGTCCATCTTCAGGCGGTTGTAGAGGGGTTTGGCGATGCCGTCCGCTTCCGCCTGCCGGCAGTCCTCCCGGTTGGCGGCGACGATTTCCGGGGCGGCGACTTCCAGCGAACGGGCGATCGCTTCGATGGCCTGGTTTTTCGCTTCTGCCGACAAGACGGCCAACTTGCGGGCGGCGGACCGGGTTTTTTGGGCGGTTTCGATGAGCATGGCGAATCTGTGGACAGTTTGGGCAGTATATTATTATATCGTCTCACTTCCCCAATTTCCAGACCTTGAATTTTATGGCAGTCGCCCGGACGGTTCGGACATTTGAAAATCCTGAAATCTCAGAATCGGGGATGGTTGATCTTTGCCGATCGCCATCCGAAAGGTTGACAAATGGAAGGGGTTGATTCCGGCATCGAATGTTGAAGATCGGATGTTTTTTGGAAGCTGACACGATGGATATCAAAATCATTGGAGGAGTTCATTTTGACTCGAAGACGAACAAAAGGATGGGCGATCGCTGCAATTTTTGCCGGAATTTTAATCGTTATCGTCGCCCTGGCTAACGTCGGGCTATCTCGGCTCGATCGCCAAGTTCAGACCTATCTCGAATCGGTGGTTGCCGACACCCTCGGCGTACCCGTCGAAATTCAATCTTTGAGTTTGAACGAATTCGACGGCGGCCTGGAGATCGACAATCTGACCCTGCAAAATCCCCCCGGATTCGCCACGCCCTATTTGATGAAAATTGACCGCCTCGATTTGCAACTGCGGCCGCGCACCTTATTTTCCGATATCGTAGAAATCGATAATTTTTCCGTCGATACCGTCCATATCAATATCGAACAAAATTTGACGGGCAACAATATTTTAAAAGTCGTCGATCGCCTGAATTCGGAGGAAAATTCGGGGGGGTCGGGGGGCGAGATCGGCGGGTCGGAAACGGCCGAAACCGGAAAGAAGCTCCGACTCAACTTTCGGGCGATCGCGGTGCGGGATACCCGGGTCAATCTGGTTGTATCTTCATTTGGATTGACCGCCGACCCCATCCATTTTAAACTACCAAACTTGCAACTGACCGACGTTTCCTCCGACGAACTCCAGGCGGTGCTGACGGAGGAATTGATCGCCGAGTTCGTCCGCGGCTTATTTGAGAGTGTCGTCAGGGATGGCGGGGAAAAAATACCCGATCTGTTGGAAGATGCGATCGCGCCCCAGTTAAATTAATCATTTTTTTAGGATGTTGCGATCGCCAATCCGTGGTAAAATTGCGACGTGGTTTGTAACCGGAAGATCGGCCATGTCTGCTATCCCCGTCCTGTATATCCGTCGCGCCCGCATCCTGACACCGGAGGGCGAGTTCCTGTTGGGAGACGTGAAAATCGGGGGTGGAAAAATCCTCGAAGTCGGGCCGGAACTGGCCGCGGCGGGGGAGTCGGAAACGGACATCGACGGGGAGGGGTTGACGTTATTACCGGGCGTCATCGATCCCCAGGTGCACTTCCGAGAACCGGGACTCGAATACAAAGAGGATTTGTCCACGGCTTCCCGCGCCTGCGCCCGGGGGGGCGTGACCTCGTTTTTGGAGATGCCGAATACCAAGCCTTTAACGAATACTCAAGAAGCCCTGACGGATAAATTGGAGCGGGCATCTCGTAAATCCTTAGTCAATTACGGCTTTTTTATCGGGGCGACCCCCGAGAACCAGCTCGATTTGATCGAGGCGAATCCGACGCCCGGAATCAAAATTTTTATGGGGTCGATGCGGGGTCCGCTGTTGGTGGATCGGGAAGAGATCATCGAGCCGATTTTCGCCCGGGGCGATCGCCTGATCGCGGTGCACGCCGAAAACCAGGCCCGGATCGAGCAACGCCGGAAAGAATTCGCCGGACGGACTGACGTGGCGGTACACTCCCAAATTCAGGACGAACGGGCCGCTTTGGAGGCGACCCAACTGGCTTTGAAGCTCTCTAAAAAATATCGGCGGCGGCTGCACATTTTGCATCTATCTACGGGCATAGAAGCGGAACTGTTGCGGGAGGACAAACCCGAGTGGGTGACGGCGGAGGTGACGCCGCAACATTTGTTATTGAATATCGCCGCCTACGAGAAAATTGGCGCCAAAGCCCAGATGAATCCGCCGCTGCGATCGCCCGAAAATAATGATATTCTTTGGAAAGCATTGTTGGATGGTGTCATCGACTTTATCGCCACGGATCACGCCCCCCACACCCTGGAAGAAAAGGCCAAAACCTACCCCGACACCCCCTCGGGGATGCCAGGAGTCGAGACATCTTTACCTCTGATGCTCACCCAGGCGAAGGCGGGGCGGTGCAGCGTGCCGCAGGTCGCCAACTGGATGTCAACGGCGGTGGCGAAAGGGTATCAAATCCCCAACAAAGGTGTCATCGCCCCCGGTTACGACGCCGACCTGATCTTGGTGGATCTGGAGAATTACCGGCCGGTATTGGCCTCCGAATTGCAGACGAAATGCGGTTGGAGTCCCTTCGAGGGGTGGAACCTGACCGGGTGGCCCGCCGTGACCATCGTGGGGGGCCAAATCGCCTACGATCGCGGCCAATTCAACACCGAGGTTCGCGGAAAGGCCCTCAGCTTCGGAAATGTTTAGAATATTTAAGGACACCGAGACGATCGGCGATCGCACCCCCGATAATAAAAAGTGAGCCGAGCGATCCCGTGCGTTCCACCCAGTCAGGATGCGGGGTCAGTTGGTTTCGGACTCGGACCCGGGCAGTTTTGGATCGGGAACGTGCGAATCTACAAGATCTGATGCCGACCCTCGGACGAGAGAGCGCCGGGAAGCCGTCAACCCTGTCGGGGCGATCGCTCTCCGGTGAAAGATCCCCTTGACTCTCGCCGTGCCGACCGATCGCGTTTTCTCGCCAGACCTGCAGGTATTTCCAAGCCTCAAATATTGGATGCTGCGATGCCCGACGGCGGTGAAGACGAGTCAAATTTCTGTCTGAGGGTGAATGGGAACCCGACGCGATCGCCCAATAAAGTCGGGAAAACAATCCATCAATAATTGTCAATTATCAATTGTCAATTATCAATTATCGAGACATCAAAACCCGAAATTTGACGACAATCAAGCGTATGCCACACTCCAAACTCAGCAACGATCCGCTTTGGTTCAAAGACGCCATCATCTACGAAGTCCCCGTCCGGGCCTACTCCGACAGCAACGGCGACGGCATCGGCGACTTCGCCGGACTCACCGAAAAATTGGACTACCTCCGAGATCTCGGCGTCACCGCCATTTGGATTCTGCCCTTTTTCCCCTCCCCTCTGCGGGATGACGGCTACGACATCTCTGACTACCGCGACGTCAACCCCATCTACGGCAATTTAGACGATTTTAAAACCTTCCTCGACGCCGCCCACGATCGCGGCATCCGCGTGATCATCGAGCTCGTCGTCAACCACACCTCCGACCAACACCCCTGGTTTCAGCGGGCGCGGCGTCTGCCCAAAGGCAGCAAAGAGCGGGAATTTTACGTTTGGAGCGACACGCCGGACAAATACCCCGAAGTGCGGATCATCTTCCAGGACTTTGAAACCTCCAACTGGGCCTGGGACCCCGTAGCCAAAGCCTACTACTGGCACCGCTTTTACTCCCACCAACCCGACCTCAATTATGAGAGTCCCGAACTGCAACAGGCCGTTTTGGACCTGGCGGACTTTTGGCTGGGGATGGGGGTGGACGGGATGCGGTTGGATGCCGTGCCCTACCTGTGCGTCCGGGAGGGGACCAACTGCGAGAACCTGCCGGAAACCCACGCCTTTTTGAAACGGTTGCGGGCCCACATCGACAGCAAATATGCCAACCGGATGCTGCTGGCCGAGGCGAATCAGTGGCCCGAAGATGCCGCCGCCTACTACGGCGAGGGGGACGAGTGCCAGATGAACTTCCACTTCCCCCTGATGCCGCGGCTGTTCATGGCCCTGCGGATGGAGGACAGTTTCCCGATCATCGACATCCTCAAGCAGACCCCCGCCATCCCCGGCAACTGCCAGTGGGCGCTGTTTCTCCGCAACCACGACGAGTTGACCCTGGAAATGGTCACGGACGAGGACCGGGATTATATGTATCGGGTGTACGCCCAAGATACCCAGGCGCGGCTGAATTTGGGCATCCGCCGCCGCCTCGCGCCGCTGCTGGGGAACGATCGCCGCCAGATCGAGTTGATGAACAGCCTGCTGCTGTCCCTGCCGGGGACACCCGTCTTATATTATGGGGACGAAATCGGCATGGGGGATAACATCTACATCGGCGATCGCAACGGGGTGCGGACGCCCATGCAGTGGAGCCCGGACCGCAACGCTGGATTCAGCCGCGCCAACCCCCAAAAGCTCTACCAGCCGGTGATTCTGGATTCGGAATACCACTACGAGGCCATCAACGTCGAGGCCCAGAGCGCCAACCCCAACTCCCTGTTATCGTGGATGAAGCGCCTGATCGCCATCCGCAAGCGCTTCCAGGCCTTCGGGCGGGGTACCTTTGAACTCCTGCACCCGGAAAACCGCAAGGTGTTCGCTTTCGTCCGCACCTACGCGGGGGAACATATCCTCGTCGTCGCCAACCTATCCCGGTTCGTGCAGGGGGTGGATCTGGATCTGACACCCTTTCAGGGCATGGTCCCGGTGGAAATTTTCGGGCGGAATCAGTTCCCCAAAATTGGCGAATCCTCCTATTTTCTCAGCGTGGCGCCCTACGGGTTCTATTGGTTCATCCTCCAGTTCGACCCCACCCAAAGCCTGCTGCCACGCCCCCGCCACGAACTCCCCGCCCTGGAAGTGGCCGGAAACTGGCACCAGATTTTCACCCAGACCGACACCCGGGAGCGGTTGGAGTCTTTGTTTCCAGAATACCTGCATCGCTCTCCGTGGTTCGCGGGCAAGTCCCGGATCATGCAGTCCGTCACCATCGCCGAGTCGATCCGGATTCCCTTACTCGACCGGGAGACGGCGATCGTGCTGTTGAATGTGGAGTATACCGAAGGGTTTCCGGAAACCTATGTCGCTTTGTTGGCCTACGCCGAAGACGAACTGGCCCGACAAATTAATACTCAACTTCCGAGTGCGGTTTTGGCGTCGGTGAATGTCGATGGCGAGGAGGGGGTTTTATTTGAAGCCAGCGCCGACCAGGAATTTTTGACCCTGCCGTTGGATATGATCCGGAATCGGCGGCAGTATAGCGGACAGCACGGCAGTCTGACGGCGATCGCAACCGATGCGATCGGCAATCTGGACATGAGCGCCGAACAGCTCAACCCCCAACTGATGCGGGAGGCGGCTAAAAATGCCCTGGTGGTGTACGGCGATCGCCTGATTTTTAAGCTATTTCGCCGGGTGGAAGCGGGCATCAACCCCGAGCTGGAAATCCGCAACTTTTTGGGACACAAACGGCAGTTGGAACACATCGCCCCCGTCATGGGCGGGTTGGAGTATAAATCCCGCCGGGGAGAGTCCATGACGTTGGGGGTGCTCCAAATTTACGTCCCCGACGCCATCAAAGCCTGGAATTACACCTTGGACAGTTTGCGGGACTTTTTTGATCGCGTCAACTTGCAGACCGGGGAAACGGAGGTCGCCGTCCCGGAAGAGTCGCCGCTGACGCTGCGGAATCAAGAAATACCCGAAGAAGTGGCGATCGCGATCGGGTCCTACCTCAGCAACGCCCAACTGTTGGGGCAACGCACGGCGGAACTGCACCTCGCCCTATCGAGCGACACCGACGACCCGAATTTCGCCCCCGAACCGTTTTCGTTGTTTTATCGGCGATCAATCTACCAATATTCTCGCAATCTCACCGGACAGGTGATGCTGCGGTTGCGGAAGAAACTCGAAAACCTGCCCCCCGACACCCAAAACCTCGCCAAGCAGGTTCTCAGCCACCAGGACTACATCCTGGGACGCTTCCAAATGCTGCTGGATCTGAAAATTACCGGTATGCGAACCCGCTGCCACGGGGATTACTCCCTCGAAGAAATTCTCTACACTGGGAAGGACTTCTGGGTGCTCGACTTCGAGGGGGAAACCTACCGCACCCTCAGCGAACGGCGGATGAAGCGATCGCCCCTGCGGGACGTGGCGGCGATGTTGCAGTCCTTCGACTACGCCACCCGTCTGGCCCTGCGAAATGAGGTGGAAAACGGCATGATCCGACCGGAAAATCTGCCCCAAATGAAGGACTGGAGCCGGATTTGGTATCACTGGGTCGCCTCCCGCTTTTTGGGATCTTATCTGGAAGTCGCCTCCCAGGACGGCTTCTTGCCCCGCAGTCACCAGGAGTTGCAGGTCCTCCTCGACAGCTACCTGTTGGAGCGGATCATCCAAAGTGTGGACTTCCACCACCATACCCGCCAGGAGTTCATCGATATCCCGTTACAACAACTGTTGGAATTGGTTTGAGTTGTTGACCCCTCTGGCCCTCTCCCCCAACCCTTCTCCCAACTTTGGGAGAGGGGAGTCCAATCCAAATGGACAGGAGTTTCACCACTCCAGACACTCCAGGACAGGGAGGGTTGATTTAAAAAAAATTGGGCTCGAAAAAAAATTCGCCGAAGGGTTGACAGGGTGGCGACCATTCCGATAAGATATTGACATCATGCTCCATAATGGGAGTGGTTGCCAAAATAAAAAAATCGCGAATATTCCCAT
>NZ_JAJENU010000652.1:0-357 GCF_035615495.1 Lyngbya sp. CCY1209
GTTGCCAAAATAAAAAAATCGCGAATATTCCCATTATGTACGAAGTATATCACGAAGTCAAGGGCAAGGCAAGGGGTCGGGAAAAAAAACGCCGGTTTGGCAACAAAATTTAACATTTTTTTTTCGACCTGCGATCGCTTCTTTTTTGATGGGATTCGGTATGAACTCGATAATGCTCTGGGTGATTTTCACCACTCCAGACACTCCAGGACAGGGAGGGTTGATTTAAAAAAAATTGGGCTCGAAAAAAAAATTCGCCGAAGGGTTGACAGGGTGGCGGCCATTCCGATAAGATATTGACATCATGCTCCATAATGGGAGTGGTTGCCAAAATAAAAAAATCGCGAATATTCCCAT
>NZ_JAJENU010000653.1:0-52660 GCF_035615495.1 Lyngbya sp. CCY1209
TGTTTGGAGTGGCTGTGGCGCGATCGCGAAGATTTCTTTATCGGTGCCAACCTGACGATCTATTTTAGCCGTCAACAGTTGCGAAACCGGGAGTTTCGCGGGCCGGACTTTTTCCTGGTGAAACCCACCGAGAAACGTCCCCGCAGATCCTGGGTGGTGTGGGAAGAGGGGGGACAGTACCCCAATGTAATTATCGAATTACTCTCCACCAGCACGGCAACCGTCGATTGCACCGAGAAAAAACTGCTCTATCAAAACCGATTTCGGACACCCGAATATTTTTGGTTTTCCCCAAATACCTTTGAATTTGAAGGATTTCGGCTGATCGGAAACCAATATCAGGACATTCCACCCAACGATCGCGGTTGGCGGTGGAGTCAGGAACTCGGTTTGTATCTCGGGATCGAAAACGAGAAGTTGCGGTATTTTACGCCGGAAGGGACGTTGGTGCCAACCCCGGAAGAAGCCGCACTTGAGGAGATCCGACGCGCCGAAGCCGAACGCCAACGCGCCGAAGCCGAACGCCAACGCGCCGAAGCCGAACAGCAACGCGCCGAAGCCGAACAGCAACGCGCCGAAGCCGAACGCCAACGCGCAGACGAAGCCGAATTGAGGGCGCAACAATTGTTAGAACAGTTGCGATCGCTCGGTTTCGATCCAGACTCTTAATTGAGGCAAAAGCGGTTTGAAAAAATCCGTAGGATCAGGGATGTTCGACTCCTGCGGATTGATTTTCGCCGGTTTCTCCGAGTTTCTGAAAGGCGCGGGGGTGGGCGTTCCAAATTCGAGAAATAAACGCCCGAAATCGTCGGTGGGTTCCGGGTGCGATCGCCCCTTTTTCCGCCCCGGCATCCAATTCAACCAACAGCGGGATCGCCTCCGTATCCAAAGCGGCGCGAAACAGTTGCAGCGGCCAGATCAAGTCCGAACTCTCGCGCAGATCGTAGGACGCGGGAGGATCGTCCGCAGCGGATTCGACCAACATTAACGGGCGAACCCAACACACTTGGCGATCGCTCACCACTTGAATCACCTCCGCGTACAGACAGGCATCTTCGGCTTCCAACGCCACAATTTGACCGGACTTAAATTTGGGCAGATCGTTCATAGATACTTGTTATCGTTAAAATACAAGATCTATCATCCCGAATGCACGGTGTCCGATCTGATAATACTACATTTTAAGTCGAAAAAACCGACATCAATCGATCCGATCCGATCGCACGATCAAAATCCCCGCTTTCACTAAACGAGATAAAAACGGCACGATTTCCGTTTCCCAATCGAAACCGGGCAACCACTTCCGCACGTCGAGTCCGTCAAATTCGGTCGCCGCAAAAATGCGCTCCAAAACCGTTTTTTCGATGCCCTTTAGGGAGATTTTCTTGCCTCCGGTTTTAATTTCATATTTGTCCGTTTCTGTCAGTTCAGAGATCTGTACGGGTTGGGGAGGGCGATAGAATTGGGTGCGATCGCCGTGGGGAAAGATATCGTATCCCATCTGGGCCGGGAAACCGAATTGGACGGGGGGTTGCCCCTGCAAAAGTTGTTCGTCGAGATAGCGATCGATCAACTCGTTTAACTCCAACAGACTCATCCAATTTTGCACCAAATTTCGCAAATGTTTCCGGCAGTTTTCTCGATCGTCCGGATTCAACAAAGGCAGACTTTCTCGCCATTGGGGAAACTCTTGCAATTCCCGGGTCAACCAGTCGCTAAAATCGATGCCGTTCGGGCCGTCAATTCCCAGAGTCAGATGCAAAGAGGGTTCGTCCACCGCGATCGCATAATGCCAGTGGCCGCGCGGGATGTAGAGGAGATCTCCGGGATGGAGAATGATGTCGATGTAGGGGTCGGTTTCCGGGGGGGTAAATTGGGAGGAACGGTGTTCGGCGAGGGGATAAACGAAAGTGTCAGAAAAAACGCGCCAGTGTTTGTGACCGGAGAGTTGTAAAATAAAGACTTCGTGGGAGTCGAAATGACGGGAAAAACCTTGATGTCCGGGAAAGGAACAGTAGCTGTTGACTTGGCAGCGGTGTCCGAGTTCGATTCGCAGTTTGGCGACCCATTCTGCGATCGCTTTTACCCGTTCGTGGAGGCGATCGACCACCAGCGTCCCCCCCGCCCGACACTGTTCGATCAGTTCTTGGGGCCGCTTCGCTTCCGGCAGGGTTTGACCGGATTTGGAAACGCGGACTTCCGGAAATTTTAACGGGTAAAAATTCAGGTAATTGTTGAGGGATTCCCAATCAAATAAATGTCCGAAGCGATCGGCATCTGTGCCGGGTATGACCAGACCTTCTCGCGTCCAATATTTTTCGAGAAATGTTTCGAGGGGAAATGGGTCTAACAGTGTCGTGAAAGTTTGCATCGAAGGTTCGGGAATTCGGCGGGAGGGGCGGTCGGGGGAATCGAGTTATCCCCCGGAATCGAATCGGTTTCTAAGCCAGCGTGTTCGAGCGAGCTCGGCGGCGGGTGGAAGCGCGACCGCGATCGGTGTCATAGTTGTAGTCGCGATCGCTGTCGGCGTCGGCGGTCAAATACCCGTCCTCCGAGGTCGTCGCTTCCGGCAGGGTTTCGATTTCCATTTGGATGCGGTTGACCGGATTTTGAGTCGGGGCGGTGATGGCCGCATTCGCGCTTTCTCCCAAACTGAGAAACGCCAAGGACAACAGGGTGGCAATTTTTAAAGACGGTTTCATGGTCAATAACTCCTAAATCAATGGTTTTGCAGGTTTAAATCAGAGCGTTAATTGAGCGTCGGGACGATTTTAGTCGTCGTCATAGTCGTCGTAATCGTCATAATCGTCATAGTCGTCATAATCGTCGTAGTCGTCATAATCGCGATCGCTGCCGTTGGATTCCCAAGGGTTAGAAGGGGAATAGTCCCGCCAATCGTCGTCATCGTCGATTTCCATTTGAATGGAACCGCCCATCATGGGAGGGGCCGGGGCGGGTGTCACCATCGAACCGTCAGCCCGGGTCAAGCTGTAGGCGTCGAAATCATAATCGTCGAAATCTCCGGTGATGGTCAAGGCTTCTCCCGGCATCACGGGGACGGGGAAATCACCTTCGGGCGACCCGTCCACTTCCACCGGGCCGATTTCGTTGCTTTGGAACCAGAAGCTATCGACGTCCGTTTGAGCGATAACCATCCCGGTCAGGGTTGTCATCCCCATACCCATCACGGGAGGGGCCGGGACGGGCGTCACCGGGGGATTGGGGGCAACTGGGGCGGGTGTCAACATCGAACCGTCAGCCCGGGTCAAGCTGTAGGCGTCGAAATCGTAGTCGTCGAAATCTCCGGTGACGGTCAACACCTCTCCCGGCATCACGGGGACGGGGAAATCACCTTCGGGCGACCCGTCCACCAGAATTTGGCCGATTTCGTTGCTTTGGAACCAGAAGCTATCGACATCCGTTTGGGCGATAACCGTCCCGGTCAGGGTCGTCGTCCCCATACCCATCACGGGAGGGGCCGGGACGGGCGCCGCCGGAAGACCCGTCAGCGGGTCAACGGGGGCGACTCCGGGAACCACGGGGGGAGGGGGTGCCGCCGGTGCTCCCAGGACGAAAGAACCGTCGGGGCGAGTGATGCTGTTGGTGTCGATTTCCATGCCGTCCCATTCGGCGACTTGCAGGGTGACGACTTCGCCGGGGAGTAAGCCGAGTTGCCAAGCCGGGAGGGGGGAAACATCGACAACTGTGGTTCCGCCGCCGGTGGGATAGAACAGGAAGTCGTCGCCATTGTCGATTAAATTGCCGACGGTTCCGGAAACCATCGCGCCGGGGACGAGGGGGGTCGTGTTGTGATCGGTGGGGACTAATGCATCTAAAACCATTGTGGTTTCGCTTTCCTTGGGGTTGTTGAAATCTAAGTTAGGAAAGGAAGATGACCTAAATGTGACGGCTCTCTGAAATTTCAAAATGGGCGCTCCGACCCCTTGAAAAATGGGGCGATCGCCACATAAAATGTCCGCGTCACCCTGACTTGTGGCGCAGTTGACGCGATCGCACCTGAGTGGCAAGTACGGTTTTCTCACCCCCACAGTTGTGATATCTGTACGTTGAAAAAATCGCAGCCGTGAATATACTGATACAACAAAACCGATGGTTTCGGGGCGTCGTTCCGAAACTCCGGAGCCATCAAACTCAGTCCAATCTATTCTTCTTTCTACGCTTTTCTACACTGCGACCATAAGCTAAGGAGGATTACAATGCGGATTGCTCAAATTGCGCCCCTGTGGGAACGGGTGTCACCTCCCGCCTATGGCGGAACGGAGGCCGTCGTCAGTACGTTGACGGATGAGCTGGTGCGTCGCGGCCACGACGTGACGCTATTTGCCACCGGAGATTCGCAGACTTTGGCGATGCTGGAACCGGGATGCGAAACCGGATTGCGATCGCTGGGAGTCCTGCCGCCGGAGTATGCGGTTTACGAGCAGATGCAGTTGAGCAAGGCGTTCAAACGGGCGGGGGAATTCGACCTGATTCACTCCCACATGGATTTCGCAGCTCTGCCCTACGCAAGTTTCACCAAAACGCCGGTCATCCATACCATTCACGGTATTTTAACGCCGCTGGTGGAGCAGATTTATAGCCAACATCGACAGCAGAATTTTGTCAGTATTTCCAACTCCCAACGGCGCGAGGATCTGAAGTTGAATTATGTGGCGACGGTCTACAATGCGATCGCCACCGAGCAGTTCAAATTCTATCGAAAACCGGACGAGCCGCCCTACCTGGCATTTTTGGGGCGGATGTCGGTGGAAAAAGGACCCCACCTGGCGATCGCGATCGCCAAGCGGACGGGTTTGCCGTTGAAAATGGCGGGCAAGGTCGATTTTGAAAATCGGGAATTCTTCGATCGCGAAGTCGCCCCCCACATCGACGGCAAACAGATCGAATTTTTGGGAGAAGCCGACACCCGACTCAAAAACGAACTGATGGGACGGGCGATCGCAACTTTGTTCCCCATCACCTGGCGGGAACCCTTCGGACTGGTGATGATCGAGTCGATGGCCAGCGGCACCCCCGTGATCGCCATGTCTCTGGGTTCGGCGCCGGAAGTGATCGCCGACGGAAAAACGGGTTTCCTGTGCGAAAACCTGGAAGCGTGCGTCGCGGCGGTGTCGAAGGTGGAGAAACTCGATCGCCGCACCTGCCGGGAGCACGTCGAAGACAACTTCAGCGTCCGGCGGATGGTGGACGGCTACGAAGCCGCCTATCAACAAATTCTCATCGATCGCTTCGTCAACAACGGCCACCTGCGATCGCCGATGTTAAAAGCCAGTTAGGGGAGGAAATGTCAATGTCTGTCGAAACAAGACCCGCGATCGCCTTTCTTTCCCTGGAGCGAGATCCGGCCACCTGCGAAAACCTGCTGTCCGTCGCCACAGCCCTCGCCCAGCGGGGTTGGACGGTGGATCTGTTCGCCCGCCGGGGGGGTGACGGCGAACCCGCAACGACTCGGATCGCCCCCCACTGCCGGATTGTGCGCCTGTCCGTCGGGGGTGACGATGCCTCCGCATTCGCCAAGGCGATCGAATCCTTCCAGATCAAAAGCGGTTTACTCAGTCCCCTCTTCCACAGCTTCGACGACCTTTCGGCCCGGGTCGGCTATTATTTCCAACAGAAAAAAGGCTGGCGGTGAGTCCATTCGAGCCGCACGCCGGAACCGCTTCTGCCGTCGGCGGATCAGGTGATCCTGCTGCGATCGCCCGCCACCCCGCCGGAAACCGTCCCCACAGACGAGGTGAACCAGATGCGGCACCAGCGGCACTGGGATGCGATCGCCTCCCGCCTGGGCGGTTTCTACCGCCAGCACCTCGCCATCTACGTCGGCGCGATCGGCCTGGAAATCCCCCGCACCTGCCACCTGCCGCCATTATCTGGCGCGAGGGAAATGGCGGGCGATCGCATCGCCGGATAGAAGAGAATTGAACCACGGAGGCACAGAGAACACGGAGAAAAATAGAGAGGCTTTTTCTGACTAAAATGTAGACGGCTCGGAAATCAACCCCCGAGCCGATCGCCAAAATCCTCTCAAAAGGCTCTCCCCTCATTTTTCATTTTTCATTTTTCACTTTCAAACTAGAAAGATGGTCAAATCGTCAAATTCCGCCGAACCAAAAACACCGGATTTTGGGGCGATTCGCGAATCGCTGGTGGAACTCGACGGGCGGACGTTCGCCCCCGCCGAACAGGTTCCCATCCCCGAATGGCCCTGCACCATCCAACGGCAGCAACCCACCCTCACCCTCAAGGATGATGACGTTTTTTTGATTACCGACACCTGGGGCAATGTCCCCGGCTGTTCCGACGATACCCAAAATGACACCAGTTTGGGGCTGTTTTGCCGGGATACGCGGTTTTTGAGCCGCCTTGAATTGCAGTTCGAGGGACGCCCGCTGATTTTACTCAGCAGCACGGCGGGGCGGGGGTTTACCCTGTCGGCGCTGTGCGCGAATCCCTACGTCAGCGATCGCCAGATCCCTGCCGAAACCGTCGGCATTCAGCGGGATTTGGTGCTGCAAGGGGGGTTATTTGAGGAACTCACCCTCACCAACTACGGCACCGGACCGGTGGAGTTTGAACTGAGTCTGAGTTTCGACGCGGATTTCGCCGATCTGTTTGAAATTCGGGGCCGGGTGCGCGATCGCACGGGGACTGTCATGCGGCGGGTACGCCCCCCGGAATCGTCGGCGGAGAGGGGGGCGGAATTGATTTTGGCTTACCAGGGACTCGACGGCACGTTGATGGAATCTCGGATCGAGTTTTATCGCCAACCGCCGCACCGGTTCGAGGGCTACACGGCGATCTGGCGGCTGTCGCTGCAATCCCACGAAACCCGGGTTTTGGGCTACCGCATCCTGCCGTCCATCGACAGCCGGCCCGCCTCCTCGGTGAGCTTCCCGGCGACCCTCGGGCAGGCGATCGCGGCGGAGACGATGGAGGCGCAGCGGTGGGGCGAGGGCGTCACCCGCATCCGCACGGACAACCGCTCTTTGAATCAAATTATCGAACGGGCCGAACGGGATATCTATTTATTGACCCAAACCTTCGGCGACGGCAAAATCCTCTCGGCGGGGATTCCCTGGTTTTCTACCCTGTTCGGGCGGGATTCGATCATCGCCGCCATGCAAACCCTGATTCTGAACCCGGACATCGCCCGCCAAACCCTGGCGGTGCTGGCGGAGTACCAGGGCAAGGTGACGGACGAATGGCGGGAGGAGGAACCGGGCAAAATCCTCCACGAGTTGCGGTTGGGGGAGATGGCCCGCTGCGGCGAAATTCCCCACACGCCCTATTACGGGACGGTGGACGCCACGCCCCTCTGGCTGATGCTCTACGCCGACTATTTCGCCTGGACGGGCGATCGCGCCTTTTTGGACAAATACTGGGATTGCGCCCTGGCGGCGATGGACTGGATCGATCGCGGTCTGGCGGCCACGGGTTATCTCACCTACGAGCGCAAGTCGCCGGGGGGACTCCGCAACCAGGGTTGGAAGGATTCGGGGGATTGTATCGTCGATGCCGACGGGAAATTGGCCGAGGGGGCGATCGCTCTGTCGGAGGTGCAGGGCTACGTCTACGCCGCCAAAATGCGGATGGCCCACCTGGCGCGGGTGCGGCAACAACTGCAGTCGGGCGATCGCTGGCGGGAGGAGGCCGAAGACCTGAAACGGCGCTTCGAGCGGGACTTCTGGCTGCCGGAGGCGGGCTATTTCGCCCTGGCTTTGGACGGAGACGGGAAACCGGCGGACAGCATCACCTCGAATCCCGGTCACTGCCTGGGGTTGGGGCTGTTTTCCGAGGAAAAGGCCCGCAGCGTCGCCGAGCGGTTGCAGGCGCCGGATCTGTTCAACGGGTGGGGGATTCGCACCCTCAGCAGTTCCTCCCCGGCTTACAACCCGATGGGCTACCACATCGGCTCGGTCTGGCCCCACGACACGGGGATGATCGCCGCCGGACTGCGGGCGATCGGGTTCACGGATGCGGCCCTGGAGTTGGCCAAAGGCATCCTCGACATGACGGCCCAGCAGCCCTATTCCCGCCCCTCGGAGCTGTTCTGCGGCTTCGATCGCACCCCCGACAGCAGCCCGATCCGCTATCCGGTGGCCTGTTCTCCCCAGGCTTGGGCGACGGGGACGGTGTTTCAACTGTTGCAGGTGATGTTGAATTTGGTGCCGGACGCCCCCAACAACTGTCTGCGGATCGTCGATCCTACGTTGCCGGAGTCGGTGCAGTACCTGTCCCTGACGAATCTCAAGATCGGGCAGACACTCCTGGATCTGGAGTTCGAGAAGGCGAAGGGGGCGACGGCTTGCCGGGTGGTGCGGAAACGGGGGAATTTGCGGGTGGCGATCGAGGCGTGATGAGGGTGTGGGGTGTAGGGAATTGTAGGGGCGAATGGCATTCGCCCTTCCCGCCAATTCGGGGATAAAAAATTATCAATTGTCAATTATCAATTATCAATTATTCTAAATTCTGGAACTGCCACCCCGACGCAAAATCGGCAGAGCGATCGCACCCCCGATCAATCCGATCGCGACGCAGAACGCCAACACCACCCCCACCGGCATCTGGATGGACTCGAAGGCCAGGAATTTGAGGGAGACGGGGGTGGCATTTTGGACGGAGAGGATCGCGATCGCGAGGACCCAAATCGCCAAAATCGAACTGGTGAGGAGGGGGAAGATAGTTTTCATGGCTGGGGTGCGGAATGGGGACCGTGCGCTTTTCAGTTTAGCAAGAATGGCGATCCCGTGTTTGCAGTTCTGTTTGCCTGTGGCACGCTAGGCGAACGGGGGACAGAATCCTAAATCCTGCGGGAGGAGTGTGGAGGTATCGAAAGTTCTCAATTCTCTTTTTTTTCTTCTCTTTCCTCCCTACACCCTACACCCTACACCCTACACCCGCGTATAGCAAGAATGGCGATCGCTCGATTCCCAACCGTCTTAAACTGAATGGTGCGTAACTATATGAAGAGGTTGGAGCTATGGTAGATTGGCGTCCCTACAGCGATCGCGAACTGCGCTATGTGCTTTACGGCTTGGGATACGGGGTTCCGGTGACTTTCGACCCCATCGCCGGTGATGCGATCGCCCAACAGGCGATCCGGGCTTTTCAGAACGAACACGGACTGGCTGTCGATGGCATTCCGGGCGATCGTACCCAGGGCGAAATGGCCGGAATTGTCAGCCAACTGCACAAGGATCTCAATACCCTGGTGCGTCCCGTTCCCCCCCTCCCCGGCAACCAATTTTACGGCCCGAAAACGATCGCGGCGGTGAAAGAATTTCAGAAAAAATACGATCTGCCCGTCACCGGGGTGGCTGATACCTACGTCCGGGATAAAATTCAGGATACCGCTTTCTGGTGGGAAAATCGATCCAAGCCCGAACCTCCCGGTCCGATCACTCCCATTTTTCCGCCCGAAGAATTTGACCAAGCCATCAAAGGTTTGGGATATGCCAATATTTCCTCATTCCAAGCGGATTATGATTTGCCCCAAACGGGGACTGGCAACCCGGAAACTCAGGAAATGCTGGCGAAAATTGTCCGCAATTTGCAGCACAATTTGAACTTGGTGTTTCAACCCCGCCCCCTGATTGCCTATAGCGAACGGTACGATCGCAGAACGGAAGAATTTGTGGAGAAGTTTCAGCGAGAATTGGGGTTGAAAGAAACCGGAATTGCCGATTTGGATCTCCGCAAGCGTTTGGATCGGTGGGCGAAAAATAAATGGATGTTGCGGTAAGAAGATCCGCAGATTTCGCAGATTTCGCAGATGGATTTTCTAGATTGGGGCGGAAAGATTGTAGGGGCGCAAGGTTTGCGCCCTTTTCGACTGTCCGAGTGCGGTTCCATATTAAATCCCTTCGACCTGGGGACTGGATGAAACTTTGTAGGTGAGTTCGATCTTTTTTTGGGAGTAGGGTTCGACGGTCACTTGCCAACTGCAAAAGCCGTTGATATCGGCGGTGATACCTTCCGTCGTGCGATCGGGAATGACCTCGACTTTGACGGTTTCTAATTCGGAAATGGGCACCCGTTCGGTGGTTTCGATGACCCGGGTTTCTTCGCCGATGTTGGAAATAAAGATCCGGAGGGTGTGGGTGACGATTTTCCAGCGGGTAATCGGATGCCGTTCGGTTTTTTGAGTGTGGGTTCGCTGCACGCGGATGGCCGCATCCGGCCCCCATCCCAGGGCAAATTTTTCCCCCGATGCCACGAACCCCAAAGCCGTTTTGCCGACCTGTTCGGTGGTGCGGAGTAAATCCACGGGGCCGGCTAAAATGGGGAAGGTTGCGGTATTCGTCTGTTCGCTTTTGAGAACCACTTGATTCGCCATTTCGGGCTTCAAAATATATTCGATTTTGGCATCCGATGCGGCGGAAAATAAAAGGATGCGGTAGGGGCGACCGTCGGAGGGGATGGTGGCTTTGGTGCGCGATCGCAAGATCCGCACTTCCCCGCCGTCATCGACTCCCGGTAACGCGAGAGAATCCGCACTTTCTCGATCCGCCAAACCGGCTTTTTCGACCCGGCGATCGCGGGCTTGCACCACCACCCTTTCCGCCTTTTCTCGGACGTTTAACAGGTCGTCGGTCAGCAGCGGCGGGTCGCTGCCGAGGGAGGGTCGCGCCGTGGAAAATATCAGGTCTACATCGTGCCAATCTTCTCCGGTCCGTTGCCACACGCAGCCGTAACATTTGAACAGCAAGTCGGGCGTTTCTCGGAATAACAATTGGGCGTGGTGCCAGGGCCGCCAGAGGGCATTGGGAACCGTATAATCCATCGCCAGTTCGTATTCCGCTTCCGTGGGAATCATCACGTCAATTTCTAAATCGGTAATGTAGACGTGAGCTGGATGGGATAAAGCGGCGATGCGGGTATTTATGTCTTCCAGTTGTTGATTCAATTCGGTGCGGGTGCGATCGCTCTCGATCGCTTCGGCATGACTCTCTCGCAACTGTTGAAATAGGATTTGGATTTGTTCCTTCGCCCTGTCGAGGTCAAATTGTCCCCAAGTCGCATCGACCATCCACTCTTGAATATCATTTTTGAGAATGGTGTCAATTTCCGCGCGGAACATCTCGCGCTCTTGCCAGCTTTCCTGAAGGTCTACGAGGGTTTTATATAGCGATCGCGCCTCGGCTGTCAACGCCCGAATTTCCTCCGGCTGGCTGCTTTCTTTGACAATCTTTTTTCGACGTACCCGAAAATCGTCGATCCGGGCATTCGGATAATTGCCATTGAATTCGACGCGCAGGGACTTGTTGGCGATCAGTGGCGACACATTTTCGATCCGAATCGACCACAAACCCGCCGCCAAATTTGCTTTTAAAATGCGATTGACCGACGCCCGATCTTCCAACAGCGTCACCGTAGAAATGGGGGCGGTCAACGTCAATTTTTTGACATCTTTTAATGTAGCTTGCATGGTCATTCCTCCCGGCGATTTCCGCCGATCAAATCACTGTCTTCGGAAATGGTGACTGTATATTGGGCGGAGAAACACTGTCGCTCTCCGGGTGCCAAATTGACCCGCCAACGATAACCCCCTTTGATGGGAAAACCCAATTCGGTTTGGTTGTATTTTTTCCAGTCCGGAGATACAGCATCGATCGCCACATCAACTTTGGCATCTTTTTGCGGGACGGGCAGTCGCTCTCGGATCTCAATGTCGGCGACTTTTGACAGATTGTTTGAAACGTCTATTTTGATTTCATGTCGCAACGCTTTGCCCCCGATAATCAGGTCGCTACCCCGGTTTTCTGTAAAAGATGTATTGCGGGCAATTTTGATGGATTGTTCGACCCCAAAACCCAAATTCATTTTGGCTTTTGGCGGGGCTGTTTGCAGCGTCGATGACAACAGATATTCCCCATCCAGATAGACATCCATCGAACCTTTTAATAGGGGCGATTGGAAGGGATTGTACAGTTTTCCCATCCGAAATACATTTTCATCGAACCGGGGAACGGCGACATAATAAATGTCCAGATCCGTATTTTGATGGGTCAAAGCCACGGAATGAAATTCGCCGTCGGAAGGGATATCGACCCGACCATCTGAGTGGTAGGCGTAGTCGAAGGAACCGGCGACCTCCCGGACGTTCATCCCACCGCCGGGAAGGGGTAAGTTGAGACAGCTTTGGGCTTTCGATATGGCAGTTTCTACCACGGACATAAAGTCGAAGTTGACCGCAGCATTCTGGCGGTCTAGAAATTCTAAATAGATCTCTCGCCGTTGTTTTATGAATAATTTTCCGCGCCGTTCGCGATCGCCCGGTTTCCCCATTTCCATGAGATTGTATTCCAAGGAAAAAGGAGTCCGTACCGGCGGGCGATCAGAGAGGGCCTGACGGGCAAATTTTGTCGCCTGCCTCGCCCCAGATTGAATGTCAGAAAGGGGGGCAGAAAATTCGGACAAGCCCCCCATATCGGCCGTTCGTCCCGCCAAATCATCCTGATAAAATGATTCCTTTGTGCCGGAAGATAGGGTGTTTCTTTCCTGGAATAAAGCGGTCAACTCGTGAAATTCATCATCTCTTTCGTCGGATAATAGATCCTCCGCTTCTTCTGATAAATCAAGTTCCTCCTCGAACTCGCTCTCTGACCGCTCAAACAATTGAGCCTCGAAGTCGTCTTCTGACCGATCGAACAATTGAGCCATCGGACGCAATTCCTCGGGGAAAATCTGCGGTGCCCTCACAGATTTTGATTCTTCTCGCACTTCTATTGTGCGGTAGCGATCGTAGTCTTCAAACAGCAATTGTGCCCCTTTCGGAGGCGATCGCCACCCCGAGGATTTCAGGAGGGGTTGGGCGCGGCCGAGGCGCAATGTGGGCAACTCCGGCAACTCGCACCACATCTGGGGTCGGGCTGTGGAAAGTTCCAAAGAAACCCCCGACCAGTCTTCGCCGCTGCGCTGGCAAATCAAAGCCCGCAGGGTGATAGCGGCGGTATTGTTGACGGTATCCAAACGGAAAATATAAGTGGGAGTCCAACGGGCGCCGGGAACGAAATATTCGAGAATTAACCGTTGTTCAGATGGGGCGCGATCGCTTTCATTTTCCGGATAACTGAGGCGGACGATCGCCATTTTTCGCAATTCGTTCGGCCTCGCTTCTCGGGCGGAAGAAGCCCGCTTTTCTTTTTGTAATAAATCCTCGAGATGTTCTCGGGCGCGGCGCAGCCGTTCGTCGATGTCTCGTTTTTCTTGAATCCGGGCGCGGATTTGTTCGGATTTATACTCGGCGATCGCCATTCGCATCGCCGTCTGGGAGGGGGGTGGGGCGATATCTGCATCCCCTTGAGGGCGGTTGGGAACTTTGATTTGGGCGAGAACTTTAACTTCAGTTTTAACCAAACTTAACAGTTGTTCCAACTGTTTGACCTGAGTTTCTGCCGCCTGAATTTCTGCCGCTTCGGGACGGGGCGGGGTTTGGGTTGGAGAAGGGACCGCCAGCCCGATGCGGACATCCGTGGCGATCGCACAATTGTCCGAATCGCTTTCCACTCGAACCCGCACGCTGCCATCATCCAAAGCCAGGGGAAGCCCCGGAATTTCGACCTGTTCTTCCGTCTGTCGCAGCGTCGCCACCCGCGATACCGTGGCGCCGGCCGCGTAAAGTTTGACGCGATCGATGTGAGAAGTTAGCTGCATGATCGTTTACCATTCATGGCTGACACCATTTTAACCGCCCGCCGATCTGGCTTTACCTTTCTTAACACCATCGTTCCGTTTTTTGGTATTAAAAAAGAGGTCGGCAACTGCGACCCCGATGTTTCAGATTGTCAATGACAATTACTTCAAAATTTTCTTGTCCGAAATTTTCCCTTCTTTATCCACTTCGTAAACGATCGGGACGGCGGTTCCCAGTTCTAAATTGGGGATGTCCTCTTCGGAGATATTTTCTAGTTCCATGATGATGGCGCGGAGGGAGTTGCCGTGGGCGGCGATCAGGATGTTGTCGCCCTCGCGGATGTGGGGGAAAATGCGATCGCGGAAAAAGGGCACCGTGCGATTGCGGGTGTCTTCCAAACTTTCGCCGCCGGGGGGCTGCACGTCGTAGGAACGCCGCCAAATGTGCACCTGGGCATCCCCGAACCGTTCGGCGGTTTCGGCTTTGTTCAACCCCTGCAATTGTCCATAGTAGCGCTCGTCGAGTTTGGAACTCAGAAAAATGGGCAATTCTTCCTCGGGGTTGCCCTCGTATTTGTCCCAGCCGTGCCAATCTTCTTCGTCGGTGCTGTGTTTGATGATGGGGATTTTTCCGCCGCAAATATCGTCCACTTCCGTCAGGCAGATGACGGCGGTTTCGATCGCCCGAAATAGCATACTGGTGAAGCAGACATCGATCCGGCAGTGTCGCAACTTGCAGGAGGCGATCGTCGCTTCCGCGCGGCCCTGTTCGCTGAGGGGAACGTCCACCCAGCCGGTAAATTTATTAGCCGCATTCCAAAGGCTCTGTCCGTGCCGAATTAAAATCAGTTGAGACATCGTTTTTGGATCATTCTACAAGTTTACAATGGTTTTAATCGGGCGGCAATCCATCTACCTCCAGGGTGATTTTTTGCGTTTCCATCGATTACTGTTGATAGGCAACTTTGAGACTCTCGGGTTTGGCGCGATCGCCCTGCAGAGAAACTCCCCGCTTATTCGCGGACAAATGGCGGACGATTTTATAAACCGTTTCCACCTGTTCGGATGCCCCGGCTTGGGTCGCCAAATCCATCAAACTTAAAGGCTGAGAAGCACTCCGCAGCACCTTCAAAACTTGCCGTTGCAATTCCAAAATCGAGGCAGCGGCTTTCTTCCCGGCTTCCACCCCCGGCTGGTGATAGGCGTTGACATTCACCACGGAAGCGTACAAGCCGACCGCCCGTTCGTAGAGGGCAATTAATGCGCCCACGGTGCGGGGATTCACCGTCGGAATTGTGATGGTAATCGAATCGCGATTATTTTCGTACAACGCCTGCCGGGTTCCCAGCAAAAAGCCGGAGAGAAAATCCCCGGATGTGGCATCTTCCTCCACTTCCATCGATTCCCCGTCTCGGTCTTCTAGCACTTCGATAAACGTGGCAAAAAAGTTGGGAACGCCCTCCCGCAGTTGTTGGACGTAGGCGTGTTGGTCGGTGGAACCTTTGTTTCCGTAAACGGCGATCCCCTGGTGGACGACGTTGCCATCGAGATCCTTTTCTTTCCCCAGGGATTCCATCACCAACTGTTGCAGGTATCGGGAGAATAGTAATAAACTATCCTTGTAGGGCAAAATTACCATATCTTTTTTGCCCTTGCCCTCACCGCTGGCGTACCAGCAGAACGCCAACAACGCCGCCGGATTCTGTTGGAATTCGCGGACTCGGGTGGCGGCATCCATTTCCTTCGCCCCGGCCAACAGTTCCCGGATATTGATGCCCATTAAAGAGGCGGATAATAGCCCCACGGCGGACATTTCCGAAGTGCGTCCCCCCACCCAATCAAACATGGGGAATTCAGCCAGCCAGCCTTCCATGCGTTCGAGTTCGTCCATTTTACTGCCGATCATGGTGATGGCGACGGCGTGGGCGGGAAAATTGAGCCCCTGCTGTTCGTAAACCCGCTTGACTTCCAACATCCCGTTGCGGGTTTCCGGGGTGCCGCCGGACTTGCTAGTGACGATGACGAGGGTATTTTTGAGGCGATCGCGGAGGCGGTTGAGGACGCGATCGATCCCCGCCGGATCGGTGTTGTCGAGGAAGTCGATTTCCATCGGGGGAACGTCCGGGGACAGGGCTTCGGCGACAAATTCCGGGCCGAGGGCGGAACCGCCGATACCGATGGATAAAATATTGGTAAATCGGTCTGCTTCTGGGGGTTTGATCGTGCCGTCGTGAACCTGTTTGACGAAGGTTTCAATGGCCTCCAAAGTTTCGGTAATTTCTTTTCCGAAATCGTCGGGGGCGAGATCCGGATCGCGCAGCCAGTAGTGGCCCACCATCCGGTTTTCGTCGGGGTTGGCGATCGCCCCTTTTTCCAAAGCATCCATATCTTTGAACGCCTTTTCAAATCGGGGTTTTAAGGTATCCAAAAGACCGGGATCGAACCGCATCCGGCTGATGTCGAGGTACAGGTCGAGTCCCCCGTGGTAGTACAGCCAATCTTGATATTTTTGCCAGAGTTCCTGAGTCATAGTCGAGAATCCGATAAAATGAACGTTCGAGGTCGATTAAATTGTCGCTAATGGGGAAGTTTGACTGCGTTTTTTAGTTCCTTCCCCGCTGCAAAATCGGCGATGTTGCAGACGGTCGTCTCCGCGATCGCGGTCAGGGCATTCTTCGTAAAAAATGCCTGGTGTCCGGTGATGATAACATTGGGGAAGGATTGCAGCAATTGGAATGTATCATCTTGAATAATTTCTTCCGACCAGTCCTCAAAGAAAAATTGGTCTTCTTGCTCGTAAACGTCGATTCCCAAGTAACCGATCGTCCCGGATTTTATCCCCCGAATGACGGCTTCGGTATCGACCAGCGGCCCCCGACTCGTGTTGATCAGCATCACCCCTTTTTTCATTTGTGCGATCGCCCCTTCGTTGATAATATGATGGGTTTCGGGGAGCAGGGGACAGTGCAGGGAAATGATGTCCGAATTGGCAAACAGTTCGGGTAGGTCTACATAGCGCGAGTCGCCAATTTTTTTGAATTCATCATTGGGATAGGCATCGTATCCCAACAAATGACAGCCGAATCCGTGCATAATTTGGGCGAAAATCAGGCCGATTTTACCCGTCCCGACGATGCCGACGGTGCTGCCGTTCAGGTCGAAACCCAACAGGCCGCTGAGGGTAAAATTATCCTCCCGAACGCGGTTGTAAGCCTTGTGAATTTTGCGGTTTAGCGTTAAAATCAACCCCACCGTATGCTCGGCGACGGCGTAGGGAGAATAGGCCGGGACTCGGACGACAGTCATCCCCAATTCAGCCGCAGTTTGGAGATCCAGGTTGTTGAATCCGGCGCAGCGCAGCGCGATTAATTTCGTGCCATTCTGTGCTAAGATTTTGAGGGTTTCGGCATCGGCTTCGTCGTTGACAAAAATGCAGACCGCCGGAAATCCGGCGGCGAGGGGAGCCGTCCGCGATCGCAACCGGGCCTCGAAGTAAACGAACTCGTGGGGCGTTTCCCGGCGAGCGTTGGCCTCGTCCAGAAACCGGCGATCGTAGGTTTGGCTACCAAAAACAGCGACTTTCATTGTTCGGTCGTGAACCTCTCGAACGTTTACTTTTATAGCGATCGGGTGATATTACGGAAGTCAGTCACCGTCGTGGGAGCATTATATTTTAACCGCCCGCCATTTGAGTTAAAAAAAGATTAAGAATGGACGGGGGCGATCGCCCGCATCCCCCGAAACTCGGGACTCAGGAGGCTCCCGGACGACCGGTCTGGCCATTCCATCCGGAGTCAGAGTCCCGGAAACCGTGCCGACGGATTCCCGGCGGGCGGAAAACGGCTTCGGCCGCCGACTTCTACCTCTCAAAATAACACCGACCATCAATTTTTTGTTAACTTTTCATTACCGACCGATATGGAAACTCAAGGATTCGCAGTCAAACAGGAAAAAGCGGCGTTAGAACCCCACCATTTTGAGATAGAATCTCCCGACAATTATGGTTGTGTCATCCGGGTTCTCGCCTGCGGGATCTGCCACTCGGATATCCACATGATCGATAACGATTGGGGAATGTCGAATTATCCCCTGATTCCCGGCCACGAAGTCATCGGGGAAGTGGTGGAAATCGGACCCCAGGCGAAGCATTTAAAAATCGGTGATCGCGTCGGGGTAGGTTGGCAGCGATCGTCCTGTTTGCAGTGCATGGACTGCCTGCGGGGCAACGAAAACCTCTGCGACGACACCCGAGCCCTGATCGCCACCGGGCCGGGGGGATTCGCCGATCGCCTAGCGATGGACTCCCGGTTCGTGTTTCCCATCCCGGACGCGATCGAAACCGAAGTAGCCGGCCCCCTACTGTGCGGCGGGATCACCGTCTATTCCGCCCTCCGCTACGCCGGAATGAGTTCCGGACAGGAGATCGGCGTGATCGGAGTCGGCGGTTTAGGACACATGGCCGTCCAATTTGCCGCCAAACTGGGCAACCGCGTCACGGTGTTCACCACCTCCCAGGATAAGGCCGATTTTGCCGCCCAACTCGGCGCCCACGAGGCGATCGTCGTGGGCAAAGGGGAGGCCCCGGTCGCCCCTTCAAAACCCCTGAATATCCTGCTGAGTACGGTTCCCGCCTCTCTGGACTGGGTGCCTTACCTGAATTTTCTGGACTCCGACGGCACTCTCAGTTTTGTCGGCGTCCCCGACGAACCCCTGAAATTGCCCCTATTTCCCCTGCTGATGAAACGGCGGCGGATCATGTCCTCTCCCATCGGCGGACGGGCGATAATGCGGGAGATGTTGGACGTGGCAGCGACCTACGGAATCAAGCCGATTGTGGAGGTATTTCCGATGGAAAAGGTGAATGATGCCCTGCGGCGGGTGAGGGAAAATAAAGTCCGTTATCGGGCGGTTCTCGTCAATTCTTGACGGAGGCAAAAATGAGGGGGGATCGCCAACTTTCAGTTTTTCAATCGGGGATTCGCGACAATCGCGATCGCGGTACTGTCGGGAACTTTTTAGAAGATTTGATTCGACCGGGTTCTCGGCTATCCTTTGTATCTGCTTATTTCACAATCTACGCTTTTGAAGCGTTGCAAAGCCAACTAGAAAGCGTCGATAATCTGCGATTTTTATTCGGCGAACCCCGGTTTGTCAAATCAATTTCGCCCCCGAAGGATGCGAAAGTCTTCAGCCTGGAAGATAATGCGATCGCCCTGACAAAACGTCTGTCCCAACATCGGGTGGCGAGAGATTGTGCCGAGTGGATTCGCGATCGCGTCGAAATTCGCTCCGTCCTTCAGTCCAATTTGCTGCACGGAAAACTCTATCATATTGAAACGCCGGACAATAATAAAGAAGCAATTATCGGCAGCTCAAATTTTACAGTTAAGGGGCTGGGTTTTCAGGAAAATTCCAGCAATATCGAACTTAATTTGGTGGTGTGCGATCGCCGAGATTTGGAAGATTTAAAAAAATGGTTTGATGAAACTTGGGATAACGATAAGCTGGTCGAAGATGTCAAAGAAAGGGTTTTGAATTATCTCGAACAAATTTATCGAGATATCGCGCCAGAGTTTGTTTATTATAAAACTCTATTTCATCTCTTCGATTCTTTTCTGCGATTCAAAGATGAAAATCAAATCAGTCGCCAGAGCCAGTATAAGGAATCCAAGATTTGGAATATGCTGTTCCAATTTCAGCGGGACGGTGTGGAAGCGGCGATCGAGAAGATTCTCGCCCACAATGGCTGTATTTTAGCCGATAGCGTCGGCTTGGGAAAAACCTTTGAAGCCCTGGCAGTGATCAAATATTTTCAAGATAGAAATGAAAAAATTTTGGTCTTGTGTCCGAAAAAGTTGCGGAGTAATTGGACGACTTATTTGGCATCTGGCAACAGTCAGTTAAATCCTTTGATCGAGGATCGATTGAATTATACGGTACTCAGCCATACAGATTTGACTCGTACCAGTGGCAAGGTTGGAGATATCGATTTGCAAACCTTTCGGTGGGATACGTTCGATCTGGTTGTTATTGATGAATCCCACAATTTCCGCAATGACAGACGCGGGAAGACCGATCGGGAGGGAAATTATCAGCCGAGTCGATACGAGTTTTTGTTAAATACCGTATTGAAAGCGGGAGTAAAAACGAAAGTCTTGTTACTTTCAGCAACTCCCGTCAACAATGATCTCCAAGATTTGCGAAATCAGTTAACTTTGATTGCGGGAGAAAATCCCGGCGGGTTTGCGAAGAGTTTGGAGATTTCTGATTTCAACCGGACTATTTTAACGGCGAAAAAGCGGTTCAAGGAATGGTCGAAAAAATCTCGGCGCGATCGCCAAGATCTGATGCTGCGGTTAAATGCCGACTTTTTCAAACTTCTCGACGGAATTACATTGGCTCGATCGCGCAAGCACATCGAACGTTACTATGCGGATACGGTCAAAGAATTGGGCGGATTTCCAGAACGATTAAAACCGATTTCCGTCTATTCCGATATTGATATCGATGAAAACTTCATGGATTACAGCGATCTCTACGAGGAAATTTCGGCTTATCAACTGTCGCTGTTCAATCCATCGCACTATGTTTTGGATGCATTCAAACAAAATTACGAAGGAAAAGTTATTCAGAAAAACTTTACTCAGGCGAACCGGGAAAATTATCTGATTGCCATGATGCGGATGAATTTTCTCAAGCGCCTGGAAAGTTCGATCGCGTCTTTTAAACTCACACTGGAACGCACCATTCAGAAGATCCGAAAACTGGAAGAAAAAATCGATAATTATATCGACAGCAATGGAAACTTATCCGCAGACGAAACTTTAATTGAGGTGGACGATAATGGGGAAGAGATGGATGAAGAAACCCAAGCTGCAATGGAGGTGGGGAGTCGCTTCAAATATCAGCTACAGCACCTCGATCTTGAGGCTTGGAAACGGGATCTGAGCCGCGATCGCAAACAGCTTTACAAAGTTTTCAGCCAAGCCAAAGATGTCGATGTCAATCGGGATGCGAAGCTCAAAAAACTGAAGCAAATTATCGAAGATAAAGTTAAAAATCCGACCGCGAACAAAACCGGAGAACCCAATCAAAAAGTTTTAGTCTTTACGGCATTTTCCGATACGGCTAAGTATCTGTATGACGCCTTAAAAGATTGGTCGCAAATAGAACTCGACATTCACATTGCACTGGTAACGGGAAGCGGCAACAATCAAACCACCTACGGCGATCGCCACTTCGAGCAGATTTTAACCAACTTTTCTCCCAGATCCAAAAATCGCGCTGCCATACCCACGATGTCGCAGGATCGAGAAATTGATTTGCTGATTGCCACGGACTGCATTTCCGAGGGACAAAACCTGCAAGATTGCGACTATTTAGTTAACTACGATATCCACTGGAATCCAGTCCGGATCGTCCAGCGGTTCGGGCGGATCGATCGCATCGGCAGTCTCAACCCTTCCGTTCAGTTGATCAACTTCTGGCCGACGGAAGATCTCGACGGCTATATCAATCTCAAAAATCGAGTCGAAGCGCGGATGGCTTTGGTTGATTTGTCGGCGACGGCGGAAGATAACTTGTTAGAAATGGAAGCCGAACTTCGGGATGAGTTGAGTTACCGCGATCGCCAATTGCTGCAACTTAAAGAAGAGGCGATCGACCTGGAAGACTTGGATGATAATGTATCTTTGACAGAATTCACCCTGGAAGATTTTCGTCTGGAACTGATGCGCTACCTCGATCGCCATCGCCAGGAACTCGAAGAAGCGCCCTCCGGAATGTTCGCAGTCGTTCCCACCCATCCCGACTATCCCATCATTCAACCCGGCGTGCTGTTTTGCCTCAAGCAAATCGAAGAGGATCGCTCAGAAGCCGAAAATCAGATGCTCAACCCCCTCCAGCCCTATTTCCTGGCCTACGTCCGCGATGATGGCGAGGTGCGTTACTCCTTCACGCAGCCGAAGCAGATATTAGAATTATGGCAGGTGTTATGTTCGGGGAAAACCGAACCATATGAACAATTGTGTCGATGGTTCGATCGCGCCACCGAAAACGGCGAAAATATGACTCAGTACAGCCAGCAACTCGACCGGGCGATCGCCAGCATCCGGCACACTTACCAGAAAAAGGCAAAGGGAAATTTGCTCAAGTCTGGAAAGCGCGGCATTTTGCCAAAGCGGGACGTGCAAATCGACGAAAATACCGCCTTCGAGTTGATCACCTGGCTCGTCATCAGTCGTGGCACACCCGCGCCACCGTAGCACAGACTTCCAGCCTGTATCTGACGGCCAGGATGGCCGTGCTACGCGCGATCGGGGAGGGGTGAGAGTGACGGAGGAGACAGATGAAAGCAGACCGACAGAAAGAGGCGATCGCAGCCGTTCTGAATCGCCGGGAAAATCGCTTTTTGGCATTGTTTGACACCCTGGGTTATCCGACTGATCGCGGTTTTGAAACGGACGACCCGAGAGAATTCATCGAGGAATTTGGATTCGATCTCCGGCCCGATCGCGCCTTGGTGTCCGACTGGATGCGGGTTGACGGGCTCTTTCAACTCGTCGATGAGGATATCGATCCGGCGGGAAACTTCCGAACCCTCGATCGCCACTACCTCCAGTCGTACCTGTTCGTGGGGTTGACGCTGCGGAAACGAGAGTACACCCGATCGCAGTTGGCGGGAATCGTCCGGGAACTCAACAAAACCTCCGACATTCCCATTTTCGTCCTGTTCGGCTACGGCGATTTGTTGACATTTGCGGTGGTCGATCGCCGTCCCAGCAAACAGAAGGGACAAAGCGATCGCGATGTGTTGGAAAAAGTCACGTTGGTCAAAGATATTCACACCCGCCAACCCCACCGGGCACACCTCGACATCTTATTCGATCTGTCTCTCCCCCAAGTCTTGAAACGGGGAAAGAAACGGGGAAAAGTGACGAACTTCGACGAACTCCACGCCGCGTGGAAGCTGGTACTGGATACCTCGGAACTGAATCGGCGCTTCTTCAACGAGCTCTCCGACTGGTACTTCTGGGCCGTCGATCGCGTCGAATTCCCCGACGGCGCCGAAACCGATCGCGATCGGCGCAATAAAACTAGCCTGATCCGGCTGATTTCCCGGTTGATGTTCGTCTGGTTCCTGCGGGAGAAACACCTCGTCGATCCGGCCCTGTTCGATCGCGCCGAAGTCGAAAAGCTGTTGAAATCCCTCGACCCGGACGACAGCAGCTATTACAAAGCCATTTTGCAAAATCTATTTTTTGCCACCCTGAACACCGAACCCAGCGCCCACAACGCCGAAAATCGTCAATTTCGCAAGCGGGGACGACAAAGAGGCGATCGCGACGGCAATTATATGGCTCACAACCGCTTTCGCTACGAGAACTCATTCACCGATCCCAACAAGTGGCTGACCCTGATCAAAGACATCCCATTTTTAAACGGCGGTCTATTTGAATGCTTGGATCGCACCGAAGCCGGGGACGACGGGAAAGATCGGGTGGTGCGGATCGACGGCTTTTCCGATCGCCCCGACAACCCGCTACAGGTTCCCAACGAACTCTTTTTCGGAACCGAACAAACGGTCGATTTGAGCAAAGCCTACGGACAGACCAAGAAAAAGAAAGTCTCGGTGCGGGGTTTACTCTCCATTTTCCACCGCTACAAATTCACCATCGACGAAAACACCCCCCTGGAGGAAGATGTCGCCCTCGATCCCGAACTGCTGGGGAAAGCCTTCGAGAACCTGCTGGCATCCTACAACCCGGAAACCGGAACGACGGCGCGAAAAGAGACGGGTTCTTTCTACACTCCCCGAGAGATTGTCAGCTACATGGTAGACGAAGCACTGATCGCCCACTTCCTCAACCACCCCCGCATCGTCCAAGCTTCCCGCGTAGCCCAGGCTTCCAGCCTGTCCGATGACGGTCAATCTCACGGCCAAGATGGCCGTGCTACGCTGGAGGGGCGACTGCGGGGGTTGTTCGATTACGGGGCGGAATCTCCCCATTTTTCCGAGGCTGAAATCGTGGCGCTGATCGAGGCGATCGATACGGTCAAAGTGCTCGATCCGGCCTGCGGTTCCGGTGCGTTTCCGATGGGAATTTTGCAGCGATTGGTGTTTTTGCTCAGACGGCTCGATCCAGGTAACGAACGCTGGAAAGCTCGACAAATCGAACAGGCGGAACGAATTCCCGACCCGGAAATTCGCGATCGCGCTATCGCCGATATTGAGGAATCCTTCCAGCGGGGAAATTTGGACTACGGGCGAAAATTGTTTTTGATTCAAAACTGTATTTATGGTGTCGATCTTCAACCCATCGCCGTACAAATTGCCAAGTTGCGATGTTTTGTTTCTTTGATTGTGGAACAGGAGACGACGGAGGATTTGCCCAACCGGGGGATTTTACCGTTGCCGAACTTGGAGACGAAGTTTGTGGCTGCCAATACTCTGATTTCCTTGGAACGTCCCGGCTTGCGTCCGACGGAGGTTGTGGAAAAAGAGAAGGAGTTGGCGATCGTCCGACAGAAACATTTTACGGCTAAAACGCCCGCCACTAAAAAGAAATATCGCGATCGCGATGCCGAGTTGCGGGGGGAAATCGGACAGGCGTTGAAATCCGTGGGGTTGCCCGGTTCGGTGGCGGATTCTTTGGCGAGTTGGAATCCCTACGACCAAGAGGCGATCGCCCCATTTTTTGCGCCCGAGTGGATGTTTAATGTGGCGAATTTTGATATTGTAATTGGCAATCCGCCCTACGTTCGGCAGGAAAAAATTAAACCGATTAAAGATAAGTTAAAATCACAATATTATTGCTATACTGGAACGGCAGATTTATTTGTCTTTTTCTTTGAAAAGGCGATCAAGATCCTTCGTTCGGGGGGAATTTTGAGTTATATTTGCTCGAATAAATATTTTCGGGCGGGTTACGGTGAAAAGTTGCGGAATTATCTCGCCAGTGGCACGAGTTTACTTCAGGTGATTGATTTCGGCGATGCACCTGTTTTTAAGGCGATCGCTTATCCGAGTATTTTATTGGCGAAACGGGGGGAACCGACGAAGGAACATCGAACCCGAGTTTTAACTTGGGAACAGAATCGCGATTTGGGTGATTTTTTACAAGTCTGGAAAACGGAAAGTTTTACCATGCCACAGGCGGAGTTGAAGCGGGATGGCTGGCGTCTGGAGTCGTCGGAGGTGTTGCAGTTGTTGGAGAAGCTGCGGAATGCCGGAACGCCTCTGGGTGAGTATGTCAACGGACGGTTTTATCGTGGGATTTTGACGGGATTGAATGAGGCGTTTGTGGTGGATCGAGAAACCCGCGATCGTCTTATTGCAGAACATCCGTCTTCGGAGGAGGTGTTGAAGCCATACCTTCGAGGTCGTGATGTCAAACGGTGGGTCGTTCAATTTGCAGAAAAGTATTTAATCAAAATTGAATCTTCGGAAAACAAGAATCATCCTTGGAGTGACAAATTTGACAAAGAAGCTGAGGCTATTTTTGCGAAAACTTACCCGGCTATTTGGAATTGGATGAATCAGTATCGAAAACAATTAATTGCACGGTGCGATCAGGGAAAATATTTTTGGGAGTTGCGTTCTTGTCAATATTGGGATGAATTTAAAATCAGAAGAATTATTATCCCTGCACTCGCCCAAGATGTTCAATACTCAATGGATTTTTCTGAGAAACTTAGTAATGATAAAACGTCAATTGTGATTGACAAAAATATTGATTATACTCTGGCAATTTTAAACTCCGCTTCAATGTGTTTTTTTATTAAACAACAAGCACCTTCTAAGCAAAATGGATTTTATGAATTTAAGCCGACATATGTTTCCAAAATCCCCATCCCCGATCGCAAAAAATACCCCCAACAAAGTCAACAAATCGAAAAACTCGTCCGACAAATCCTCGATCGCAAAAAACCGATCCCAACGCCGACGTCAGGGAACAGGAACGAGAAATCGATCGCCTCGTCTATCAACTTTACAACCTCACCGACGAAGAAATCAGTATAATCGAAACCGCACTTAACAACGAGTAGCCCGGGCTTCCAGCCGGGGGCTCACGGCCAGGATGGCCGTGCTACGCTGCTCGGTAATTTGATAATCGATCTGATGCTCACCGCCATTATTTTTGACCTCGACGGAACCCTCGCCAACACCGACCCCCTCCACTATCAAACCTGGGTGGATGTCCTGTCGGATTACGGTATGAAACTCAATCCGGAATTTTATAACGCCCGCATCAGCGGCCGCCTCAACCCCGATATCGTCCGGGATATTCTCCCCCAACTCACCCCGGAAGAGGGGCGAGATCTGGCCGATCGCAAGGAGGCGAGATTTCGGGAAATTGCCCTCGGTTTGGAACCGCTGCCGGGGTTGATGGAACTGTTGGCTTGGATCGAAAAAAAGGGATTGAAAACCGGAATTGTCACCAACGCGCCCCGGGCAAATGCCGTGTTTATGTTGGAGGTTCTAAAGTTGGGCGATCGCTTCGAGCACGTCATTTTATCCGAAGAGGTGGGTGTCGGAAAACCCGACCCTGCCCCCTATAAAACTATCCTCGATCGCCTGGATGTTTCCCCGACAGAGGCGATTGTTTTTGAAGATTCCCCCTCGGGAATTCGCGCGGCCGTCGCCGCCGGCATCGAAACCTTCGGCGTCGCCTCCACTCACGATCCGGGGGGGTTGAAACAAGCCGGGGCAACCCGCGTCATCGACAATTTTGAGGATTGGGAATTGTGGCAATACTTGCAAAGTGCGATCGGTTGAAATGTACACCCATGATTGGCAATAAAATTGGGGAGAAAAACAGGTCACTTATACCCTAGAAATGGAAGGTTCGCTGATCGTAATTGACAATGTTTCAGGCTGCGTCCATGCGGAAACAGGGGAACCGTTATTTTCACCGGAAACAGTGGAAAAAATACACCGTATGATTTGACTAAAAAACCTGATCGCGATCGCTTTTATTTCGATTGATGATCCGCATCTCCCAACATCACGGCGATGGGGCGGGTCGGTTCAAATTCGTGGGTGAATAAAACGATCGCCGCTGTCATCGGAACGCCGATAAAGGCGCCGGGAATACCCCAAACCCACCCCCAAAAGACGATGGAAACGAGGGCGACAAACGGAGAGAGTTTCAAATATTTTCCCTGGAGTTTGGGATCGACAAAATTGCCGATGACGACTTGCAGCACCGCCAATCCGACCAGGGTGGCGATCGCCGTTCCGGGAGAGTGAAAGAGGACGGCGACGAAGGACGGGACGATCACCGCGACGATTGATCCCAAAGTGGGAATAAAATTGAGGACGAAGGCGATGAGGCCCCAGACGACCGCCAAATCGACATTCAAAATGAGACACCAAAAAGCGGTCAAAATGCCGGTGATGACGCTGGTAAATGCCATCACCAAAAAATAGCGTCGCAACTGTCGGCTCATGCTCGATACGGCGTGGATGATATGATTTCCCGCCCGTTCCGGAAAGGCTCGGTGGGTGCGTTCCGCGTATTTTTTGACTTCCAAAAGCAACAGTGCCAAAAAGGAAAAAATCAGGATCAATAAACTGACGGCGCCGAGCAGGGATTTCAACCCGCCGATCGCCTGGGTGACGACCTGTCCCATCGCTTGGCTCAACTGGTCGGATTCTCGGGAAAAGGAAAAGCCGTAATTTGCCAGCCCGGATTGGATATTTTCGGCGATCTGTTGGAAGCGATCGATATATCCGGGAACCTTGGGTTCGATCAGTTCCAAACTCAAATCGATCGCCCCGATCAAAACCCCCAAAACCGCCGCGATGACCGACAACACGATCGCCAAACTGAGCCACTGCGGCAGGCGGCGTTCGAGGCGGGTTTGCAGGGGATTGACCAAAATGGCGATCAAAAAGGCGAAGGCTAGAGGCATCGAAACCGCGCGGGTTGCCCGCAGAGATGCCACGATCAAAATAATGGCGATAATGCTCAGTAAGACCAGGATAAACTTCGCCCGCGATCGCCCGGAACTCAATTTTTTGGATTGCATCGTCCCCCGTCCTGCCGTCAGTGTCCCTCTAGCTTACGGGGAATTTTCCCGGCGATCGCCTATCGAAAGGGGGAAATTGTTATCGATGCAGTTTCGCCTTTTTTCGGCGCTGCCGCCACCATTTGTGCAGTTCCAACACCAGATAAATCAGCAGGGAAGCTGACAAAATAATTCCCCATTCATCCCACCCGATCGCGGCGGTTTTAAAGAGTTGCTGCATGACGGGGAGGTAGGTGAACAGCAGTTGCACCCCCACCATCAACGCCACCCCCAGAAGCAGCCAGCGGTTGGAAAATAAGCCCAACGTGAACATCGAATGACGCAGCGATCGGCAGTGGAACAATAGAAAAATCTGCCCGAACACGATCGCATTCACCGCCGCAGTTCGTGCCACTTCCAACGAGGTTTCGAGGTTCGCCTGTTCCACGTGGTAAACCCAAAATGCCGCCGCGCACAAAATCCCGCCCACTACCATGATCCATTGGACATCCGCCCGCCGCAGCAGGGGACTTTTCGGGGGGCGCGGTGCCCGTTCCATAATCCCCGGTTCCCCCACTTCAAACGCCAGCGTCGTCCCTAACAACACCGCCGCGATGGTATTGATCCACAAAATTTGTAGGGGAGTCGCGGGCATTTCCAAACCAAAAAACGAGGCGATAACAATAATCAAACCCAGACTGGCATTTGTCGGCAACAGCCAAATAATACTTTTGATGATATTATCGTAAATTCTTCGCCCCTCCTCCACCGCCGCCTTGATGGTGGCGAAATTGTCGTCCGTGAGCACCATGTCCGCCGCCTCCTTGGCGACTTCCGTGCCTGTCATCCCCATGGCGATGCCGATGTCCGCCTGTTGCAGGGCCGGGGCGTCGTTCACGCCGTCCCCCGTCATCGCCACCACGCGATCGCCCGCCTGCAGGGCTTTCACCAGGCGCAGTTTCTGTTCCGGCGCCACCCGCGCGAACACCGACACCCGCTCGACGAGTTCCCTGAGTTCGCCATCGGACAATTTCGCCAACTCCTGTCCGCTGACGGCAAACCCCTCCCCGTCGATGCCGTCGAGTCCGATTTTCCGGCCGATCGCCGTCGCCGTCCGCACATGGTCGCCGGTGATCATTTTCACCTGAATTCCCGCCCGCAGGCAGACTTCGATCGCCCGGATGGCCTCCGGTCGCGGCGGATCGATCATCCCTTGCAGCCCCAAAAACGTCAACCCGTCGGCGATGCGATCGTGGTCCAGGGAGTGGGTGGCGGGGCTGAACTCGGCCCGGGCGAAGGCCAGCACCCGCAGCCCGCGATCGGCCATTTCCCCCACCGCTTCTTCGATCGCCCCTTTGTCGAGGGGAATCGCCGTCCCGTCCCCGTCCAACCCGTCCCGACAGCGCGGCAGTATCCGCTCCACCGATCCTTTAATATAGGCAACGGGTGGTTGACCTTCCCCGGTCTGGTGCAGGGTCGCCATATATTGATACTGGGATTCAAAAGGGATGGCATCGAGGCGGGGAAATTTGTCATCCCAAGGGGGGGACGAGCCGTCGATTTTGTTCGCCACCGCGATCAGAGCCGCTTCCGTGGGGTCGCCTTCCACCCGCCATCCCTCTGGCGTGGACACCAGGCGGGAATCGTTGCACAAAAATCCGGCTTTCAGGCATTCCATCAAAGCCAAATCGGAGGTGGCATCGACGAGCCGGCCCCCGCCGGTGAATTTTCCCTCGCAACCGTAGCCGACACCGGACACTTCAAACCGCCCGGTCCCCGCCAGGATTTCCTGGACGGTCATTTCGTTTTGGGTGAGGGTCCCGGTTTTGTCGGAACAGATCGTCGTGGTGCTGCCCAGGGTTTCCACCGCCGGCAGTTTGCGGATGATGGCGTTTCGCGTCGCCATCCGCGACACCCCGATCGCCAAAGTGATGGTGACGACGACGGGCAGGCCTTCGGGAACCGCCCCCACCGCCAGGGCGACCATTTCTAGAAAGGTTTTTTCGACGACTTCCAGGGTGACGGTTTCGGCCCGCAGCAACCCCACGACCAGGGTCAGTCCGGCGATCGCCAAGATCACTTTCATCAGGGCGAGGCTGAAGGCTTCGATCTGGCGGGTGAGGGGGGTTTCCAGCATCTCGGCTGAGGCGATCATCTCGTTGATGCGGCCGATTTCGGTGCCGTCGCCCGTGGCCACCACCACCCCCGTGCCGGTGCCGTAGGTGACGAGGGTGGAGGAGTAGGCCATATTGTCGCGATCGCCGAGGGCGGTATCCTGGGGCAACTGTTGGGCGGGGAATTTCTCCGCCGGGACGGATTCCCCGGTGAGGGCTGACTCGTCGATTTGCAGATCGCGGCTGTGCAGGAGGCGCAGGTCGGCGGCCACTTTATCTCCGGACTGGAGGACGACGAGATCGCCGGGGATTAGTTCCGCAGCGGAAATTCTCTGTTTTTGGCGATCGCGGATCGTCGTGGCCTCGTTCTGCATTTCCCGGGCCAGGGCTTCCATCGCCTGCACCGCCTTTTCTTCCTGCACGAATCCCACGACGGCATTGATCAGCACGACGGCAAAAATTACCCCCATGTCCACCCACTCCCGCAGCAGTCCGGTGATGATGCCGGCGGCGATCAAGATGTAGATCAGGGGTTGGTTGAACTGCTTGAGAAACGCCACGATCGGACTTTCGCCCTGCCGTTCGGTCAGGGCGTTGGGGCCGTATTCTTCCTGGCGGGACATGACTTGTCGTGCAGATAAACCGTGTTGCGGGTCGGTTTCGAGATGTTGGATGACCTCCCGGGTGGGGAGGGCGTGCCAGTCTGTCGGTTGAACGGTCTTCATATGTCAGCTCGAAGGGCTTGGGTTGGGGAGGGCGATCGCAAATCTCGGGCGTCGGCGAATCTCTGCCGTGTCGGTTCAACTTGCCGTTCGGGTTCGGTTTCCCCCCATCACCAGCGTAACAGAAGATACCAACCCCGAAGGGCTTCCCCCGCCATCTGTACAAATACCGTTACAAAACTTGCAGATTGTTCAAAGTTTCCGTGAAGTTACTGTGGGAAATTTTGGGGGCGGCGGTTTAACTTGGGAATGAGTCCGGCGCGATCGCCCCTCTTTTCCAAAAAGTTCGGGAATGGATGCGCTTGAACCTGTAGGACAACACAACCGAGAGGGCACTGAACTTTCCCGCCTTTTTCAGTCCAAATCTGTCCCGAGTTTCTCGCAACTCCTGAACTTATTCCGATCGACGGTGGCGGGGCGATCGGACAGACTGGACGTATCAAAGATGGGATGGCAATCCGGACAGAAGCATTAAAACTGCATAACTGGTGTGGAGGGCAACGTATGGTCGGGTCAACCCGGGCCGAGGTGTAACTATCAACGCGGGAGGCAGAGTCATGCAGGAAGGAATTGAATGCCCCAAGTGCGGCAAACGCACCGTCGTCCAGCGATCGGAGACTGTGTTCCAATGTATCTCCTGTGATTTTAAGCGGGATTTGGCAACAGAACCTAAACAAAACAAAAACAACAATGAGGGCGGATCTTGGCTCGGCGTTTTGTTGACTTTTGCTCTGATTATTATTGCGTTTTCTCTGGGAACCTCATCGACATTTCTCAATTCCGAAGTGAATCAAAATGTCGTCAATCCGGTCACTGAAACGATCGCCCCTTAACCGAAGTCTGTGGGAATCCTAGGGGCGCAAGGCACGGCGCCCCTAGGATTGGCTTCATTTCGATTGGGATGGAGGGGTGAGATCCCGTTCCGTCCGCACCCACTCTTTTTGGGGTTTGACGAAAAATCCCAGGTAGAGGGGAATTTTCCAGAGGATGTAGAGGGGGATGCCCAACAGGGTTTTCAGGGGGATGACCGATCGCCCGAATTTGCCCCAGGCCAGCAGGATGGCGAGGATCAGGAACAGCCCTTGTGCCCCCAATATCAGGGCGGGAAGCCAGGAGAAGCCCAAAAGACCCGCCAGTAGCGCGATCGCCCCCACGCCGACCCACAGGAGCACCAGCAGGGACAGCGGCGGGACGCACAGGTCCATCGCCATTTGGAATAAATCGAAGCGCCCCTTCGAGACGGCGGCTTTCAGCAGTCGCGGCACCTGAGTCCGCAGGGTTTCCAGGTGGCCGTGTTCCCAGCGGGTGCGTTGACTCGTCGTGGCTTTTTCATCCGTGGGCAGCAGCCCCAGGACTTTAGCCGCGGCCGTGAATTGGGGAGGGTAGCCCGCGATCGCCAGATCGACCCCGAGTTGCATATCTTCGACGATATTACCACTGGCCAGGGATACTGACTGAATCCCCGACCAGGGAAAGGCCATGCCGGTCCCCGTCAGGACGCACGGTCCGGCCATCCGCGCCAACCCCAGGGGGCGAACCCAGTTTTTCACTAAAAACGCAAAGGCGGAAATGGAATTTTTGATGGAGGGATCGGGGGGGGTTTCCATCAGGTAGAGGGCCTGGACGGCATTTCCCGTCTCTCGGGCTTTTCGGGCGATGGTCGCGATCGCCCCCGGTTCCACCCGGCAGTCCGCGTCCACCATCACCACCACCTCCGGCGGATTTTGGCGCAGGTGTCGCAAGCCGTAGTCGAGGGCGTATCCTTTACCCCGGTTGTCCCGATCCTGGCGTTCGAGCACCGTCGCACCTTTCTCGCGGGCAATAGTTGCCGTTTCGTCGGTGCAGTTGTCGGCAATGACGATCGCCTGGTCTGTTTCTTTCAGTTGGGATATAATCCCGGTCAAGGTCGCCCCGATCACCGGCGCTTCATTGTGGGCCGGAATCAATACCGAAATCCTCGGTTCCGGGGAGTCGGGGGCGGATGTGGGATCGGAACCCGCGAAGAAGGCGACGCAACATTCGATCCAGAGAACGGCGATCGGAATTGCCAACCCGAAGGCGAGGATGACAAGTATTAAACTCAGCAGCTCATTCACAATCTTTTGGGGGCTCAATCACGGATTTTATAATTATACTAAGCCCCGACAGTCGGCATTTCAACCCGGACGGAGAAGCGCTCGATCGCCAATCCACTGGAGGTTCGGCGGCGATCGCGGTTCCTTACAAGCCATTCCGAGACCGGGAACCCGGCCCGAAGTCCTCGGGCTGACTCTCAGTGCTGCGGAACCGGGGTCTCCACAAAAATTGGCCGGTCGGATTCCACGAGCCCGACCCGAAAACCGCTCCAAACCAGGCTCAGTCTCTTCAAAAGTCGCATTTTTTCCCGAAAAAATGACAGATTTTCCGGCAATAGATTTAAATGTCAGGCTATCCCCTCGGCCCATATCCCCGGACAAAAGCTCTCGATAATGTGCTATCAATCTGATGGCCGGTCTCGAGTTTGTTCGGGCAACAAAGCCTTCCTATCGGCTTTCCAACCTTCACAACTTGCAGGCGATCGTCCCCAATATTGACAGTTGACACTTGATCGCTTTATAATTAAATTCGGGCTTTACGCTCAATTCACGCCTGGTGCATCTAAGATTTTTCACAGCCCCCTTCAACGAACTGACTTCAGGGATCTAAAAAAAATTAAAAGAGAGATCAGCGCGGTCACGCTGATTTCATCACCGAGTCAGATCTAGCTGACCCAATTCTCAATTTTACTCATCTATTCTGTGTGTTATCATGCCAAAACTAAGGATCGCCATGCTTGGACCAAACCCCGATGAAAAGGGAGGCATGGGTAAAGTATCAAAATTGATCCGAGAAAACGTTGCCGAGTCAATAGAAATCCAGTACATATCAACCTGGAATGGCAAAGATGCCAATCGCTTGACCAATTTTGCACAAGCATTGATGGCATTCTTGTGGCAACTGATTGGTGGAAAAGTAGACTTGGTTCATATTCATATTTCTGAAAGAGGAAGTGTCCTTCGCAAATCGATAATTATTTTGATTTCGTTGGCGTATCAAAAACCCATTATTTTACATACTCATGGGGCAGAATTTACCCAGTTCCATGAGGAACTACCAAAACCCATTAAACGGGCAGTCAACTGGATGTTTCAGCAGTGTAACTATGTCATCGCTTTGTCGGAGAGTTGGAAACAGTTCTATATCAAAAATTGTCACCTGGCTCCCGACCGAGTCATCCGAATGTACAATCCGGTTACGATTCCATCTCGGATTCCCAATCGCAGCAGCAGTCATCCATTAAAGTTTGTATTTTTGGGTAAAATCACTCCACGAAAAGGAATTGACGACTTACTGAATGCATTTGCTTCTTTACCCATTGACCAACAAAACCAAGTACAGATCGTACTGGCTGGAACTGGGGAAGAAGAGGCGGCAAAACAGTTAGCCAAACAATTGGGAATTGAAAATCATGTCAAATTTCCCGGTTGGATCGATGAGAAACAACGGGATGATTTATTATCTCAAGCACAGGCATTTCTCTTGCCGTCCTATCAAGAAGGTTTGCCCATGGCACTGCTAGAAGCAATGAGTTGGGAACTGCCGTGCATCACCACTCCTGTCGGTGGAATTCCCGAAGTTATTACAGACCAAGAAACGGGTCTTCTCGTTGAGCCGGGAAATGTTCAAAAACTCGCTTGTGCAATGCAAACTTTAATTGAGAATGAGTCCTTAAGGCTGCGTATCGGGAAAGCCAGCCGAGAGAAAGCCAAGGATTTAGATATCAAAAGATATTGCGTATTTTTGTCTGACATCTACGAGCAGTCTGCGAAAAAGTATGACCGTAATGAAATGGCAGTCAAAAATACAATCAGTCATTAAAACTAAGTCGGACGGAGGCAAGGAAACACTTTAACTCATCAACATTATTGTTTTCGGAAAAATGAGAATTGTCAACCATTTTAATATTTAGATTATGGATCAAAAAGACTATCCGGAAGAAATCGACCTTCAAAAATATTGGCTCATTCTGAAAAGACACTGGTTGCCCGCAACAATCGTTTGGTTTTTGGCTGTAGGAGCGGCCACATATTCAGCCTTATCGACAGAAGAAGAATATGCGGCCTACGGTAAGTTGCGCTTGAAAAAACAAAATCCCACTTCTGCATTACTGACAGAAGCCGGAGAGAAAATTGGCACGTTAGACTCTCTGAATATGCAGGACACCCCATTGGACACCGAAGTAGAGGTACTCCGTTCAAGTCCAATTGTCAACCAGACCATCGAATCACTCAACCTGGTGACAAAAGAGGGTGAACCGATGATCTATGAAAACTTTATGGAAAAGTTGGGAGTAAAGGCAATTCCCGGAACTGACGTTTTGACAGTTTCTTACACCAGTTCGGAACCCCAAGAAGCCAGTGCGGTAGTCGATAAAATAATGGAAGTATATATCAAAAATAACCTGCTGGTCAATCGAGCCGAAGCGGCTGCTGCACGAGAGTTTATCAACCAACAACTTCCCAGAAACGAGCAAGAACTCTTGCAAGCGGAGGAAGCACTCCGTCGATTTAAGGAAAAAAATAATATTGTTAACTTGGAACAAGAATCTTTGTTGGCAGTGCAAACAATTGAGCAACTAGATACTCAAATTGAGACCACCCAAACTCAGATCGAAAAGATTTTAGCTCAAACCGTCGAAATTCAAAATAAGTTGGGGATTTCTGCCGAAGAAGCGATCGAGCGGAATGCATTAAGTGAATCCGAATCGGTACAACAAGCCCTGAGCAAACTGCAGGAAATAGAAGATGAGTTAGCCGTTCAAAGAAGTCTTTTTGTAGAGACTTCACCGGAAATCACCGTACTTGAAAATCAACAAAAAGCTTTTGAAGAACTTCTGAGAGATCGAGTCGATCGCGTGACGAGAAATCAGAACGATGCCCCAAACAGCTTTTCGATGGGTGAATTAGAAAAAGATTTAGCCGGAAAATTCGTTGCTTTGGAAACGGAACTTAGGGGGTTGATAAAACAGCTTGAATCTCTCTATCTGATCCGTGCAGAAAGAAAACAAAGAGCCGAAAGGTTGCCCCAACTGGAACAAGCTCAACGGGAACTCGAACGAAATGTGGAGGCGGCACAGGCTACCTATACGATCTTGGTCGATCGTTTACAACAGGTTCAAATTGCCGAAAATCAAAATGTAGGAAATGCCGAAATTATTAGTCCAGCTATTATTTCACAATATCCGGTTTCGACCAGCAAAAAAGTCATCGTAGCGATGGGAATTGTAGTGGGTGCAGCCTTGTATGTAATTGTTGCTTTTTGTTTGGAACTACTCGACCGGTCGGTCAAAACGAGTAAAGAGTTGAGAACTCTATTTAACTCCTACAGCTTGTTGGGGATGATTCCAAATTCAAAAAAGAAAGTTGCCCTTCCGGGTATGCGATCGGAATTCGTTGCTCCCGAGCATCAAGTGAGAAATGCTCCTCACTCTATGATCAGCGAAGCATATAGAATGCTACAAGCCAATCTTAAATTTATCAGTCCCGACCGGGAACTTAACTTGATAGTCGTTACGAGCGCCGTGTCCAAAGAAGGTAAATCTACAGTTTCAGCCAATTTGGCGGCGGCCATGTCTCAAGTGGGGAGTAAAGTTTTACTAATTGATGCCGATTTACATCATCCTCAGCAACATCACATTTGGAATTTAACAAATGACGTGGGATTGAGTGATGTGATCGTCACTAAGGTCGGATTCAATCATGCAGTTAAGCAGGTCGATCGCTGTTTGGATATTTTGACTTCCGGAGTGGTTCCCCCCAACTCATTGGCGCTTCTCGAATCTCAACGGATGAATAGCTTGATCGAAGATCTGCGGACAATTTATGATTTTATTATCGTCGATACTTCTCCCCTATTAATGGTGGCAGATGCTTTAACTTTGGGCAAAAAAAGTGATGGTATGCTCTTGGTTTCAAGGCCGAAAGTGATAGATAGTGTGAGTGCGATCGCCGCCAAAGATTTACTGATGAAATCCGGCCAAAAAGTTTTGGGCTTGGTCACGAATGGCGTGATCGTTGAGAACGAGCCAGATAGTTACTTTCACTATACAAAAGATTATTTTAAAAACGATACGAATGTGGCGACAACCCAGATACAGAATGAAGAAAATATTCCATCCCGATAATAAAAGTGTCATTCATTTTAAACTGCCTTTTAATTTCGGTTTAATGTAACCAACATTTTTAAAAACAAAGCAAATCAAACTTATGATTAAATTTATAAATAAAATTCGATCAAACTTGCAAAATACCAGCTCAACGAATAGTTTAAAAAAATCTTTGATCAAAGCTGCAACGGGGACTTTTGGTATCAAAGTTATCAATGCTTTCTTGCTGTATGCCAATAGTGTACTTCTGGCCCGTGTTTTGGGTTTCCAAGAATTTGGAAGTTATATGTATGCTACAGCCTGGGTCAATTTGTTAGTCATTCCAGCAGTTTTTGGATTGGAAGGATTGGTGACTCGGGAAGTAGCCATGTATCAAACTCAATCCAACTTCAATCTAGCAAAAGGCTTAATTGATTGGTCAAATCGTGTGGTTTTATTGAATGCCACTGGTTGGGCTGTACTGACATCCTTAATTGCCTGGGGGTTAACACTAACATCCAATCCAAGCCAATTACCCGTTTTTGTGATGGCTATGATTTCATTGCCATTCATAGCCCTTTCAAGACTCCGACAATCAACTCTGCAAGCACTGCGTCACATTGTTATTGGGCAAGTCCCAGAAATGCTAATTCGGCCGACCCTATTGATCGCTAGTTTAAGTGTAATATATTTTATTTATAATCAAAGTTTGACGGCATTCTATGCAATGATTATTTATTTATTGGCGAATCTATTAACTTACACAGCAGGCTTGTTTTTTCTCCAGAATTGCTGTCCCAAAAATATCAAGAATGCCGTTCCAAAATATCATAAAAAACAGTGGATCAAAAGTGCATTTCCAATGTTACTTATAGGCGGTATGTATCTAATTAATAACCAAACAGACACGGTGATGTTGGGGATTTTAAAAAGCTCTGACTCCGTGGGACTGTACACAGTAGCGAACCGTGGTGCCGGGTTGATTTCATTTGTATTAATTGCAATTAACACAGCATTGGCTCCAAATTTTGCCAGCTTGTATGCCGGAGGCAATCTCAAGCGATTACAGCAAATCGTTTCTAATAGTTGTCGAATAGCCTTTGTTTCTGCCTTAATAATTGCACTCATATTAATGATATTTGGCCAATGGTTTTTGCTTCTTTTTGGAGCGGAATTTGTTCGAGGACAAACTGCTATGAATATCTTGTCCTTGGGACAGCTTATCAATGCTTCCACGGGTGCAGTAGCCCTGCTTTTGTTGATGACAGGTCACGAGCGCGATACAGCTTTAGGGGTAACAATTAGTGCCTTGCTAAATATCTTTTTAAATGTTATACTAATACCAGGGTGGGGCGCTGAGGGGGCAGCAACAGCAACAGCAATTAGCATGGTTGTTTGGAATGCTATTTTGGCAGTATTTGCCTACAAAAGATTGAAAATAAATTCGACCATTTTGACGATCAAATAGCGGAGTAATGCCAAATTATGAATCAACCCAACTTTTTCATCGTCGGAGCTGCGAAATGTGGAACAACTGCTCTGAGTAATTATCTCAGCGAACATCCAAATATTTATATTTCAAGACCGAAAGAACCTCGTTTTTTTGCCGAAGAATTTCAACTTCCAGATATCAAAACTTGGGAACAGTATTTAAGTTTATTTGAGGATGCAGATGGAAAATTAGCAATTGGAGAAGCATCTGTTCATTATTTATGTTCGGCGACAGCGATTGAAAAAATATACCATTATAAGCCTGATGCTAAAATCATAGTCATGCTTCGTAATCCCGTAGATGTGGTTTACTCTTATCACTCTCAGCTCGTTTTTAATCAAGATGAGAATGAAGTTGACTTTGAAAAAGCTTGGCGTTTACAAGATGCAAGGCAAAGAGGAGAACATCTTCCTCCCTTGGCTAAAAATTCACAAGCATTGCAATATCGCATGATTGGAAAACTCGGTTCTCAAGTTGAGAAACTACTATCTTTTTTTAGCCCTGAACAGGTTAAAATTATATTATTTGATGATTTCCAAAAATCAACAAAATGTGTTTACGAAGAAGTTCTATCCTTTCTAGAAGTCCCCTCAGACAATAGAAGTGATTTTCCCCGAATCAACGCCAATAAAAAATATAAAAATGCTTGGCTTGCACGACTGACAGACCAAACACCACCCGCTTTTTTAAATGTAATTAACAGGGTCAAAAAGGCGGTCGGATTAAAAAAAATTGGCATTGTAAATGCGATCCGAAAGATGAACTATAAAGAATATCAGCGACACCCTTTAATGCCCACTTTTCGTTCCGAGTTGGTTGATGAATTTCGGGAAGAAGTGATAAAGTTGGAAAATATATTGAATCAAGATCTCGGTCATTGGAAACAATAAATCAAGCCACTGGATTTCAATGGATTGAGTTGCCTCACCTTCCACTTTAAATTGACGAATTATGAAAGACAAATTTTTGGTTAGTATTCTGATAAATAACTACAACTACGGTCATTTTGTATCCGAAGCGATAGATAGTGTATTAAGTCAAACCTATCCCAATGTGGAAATTATTGTTGTTGATGATGGTTCGACAGATGACTCACACGAAATCATCAAAGCTTATCATGATAACATTATTCCAATATTTAAAGAAAATGGTGGTCAAGCATCTGCTTTTAATTTTGGATTTGCCCAAAGCAAAGGAGATATCATTTGTTTTCTTGATGCCGATGATGTATTTTTACCAGAAAAGGTTGAACAGATTGTTGGCTGCTTTGAAAAGCATCAAGAGATTGGATGGTGTTTTCATCCATTGACTTATGTAACTCAGGATTTATCAAAATATGGCGAAACAATAAATCATACAGGCGTATCAGGTGTTTATGATGTCAGACCTCATATCAACCGTGGTAAACTCAGGAATTATATACCCTTTAAAGGTACGGTCACTTCTGGACTTTGCTTTTCACGTAATCTGTTGCAAAAAATTCTTCCAATGCCCGAAGAAATAAGAATTACCAGTGATGATTATTTAAAATATGCGGCGTTTGGATTGAGTCCTGGTTTTATTTTGTTAAATGACTTGGCTTTGCAAAGGATACACGGCAATAATGCTTATACAATGAGAAAAGATCGCGAAAATCTCAGATCAAAAATAGAAATTTTGACTGCGTATCACCTCAGAAAAAACATTCCATCAATTGCCAAGTTTTCTCATAATATTTTTGCTATGGGACTGAGCAAATATCAAAAATTAAACTCAAATAATGATGACCATAAACATTTGATTGAAAAATATTTTGTCGGCTTATTGTTGATGGAAAAAATAGAAATTTACTTGAGAAGCTTGTATTATCGTATTAAATTTAGATAGACAAAATGATAATGATAAAAAAGCTGCCTCAATCTTTAGAACATCTTTTTACAATTGTTGCCTTGCTCTTTTTTACTCGCTCGTTAGATGCCGAAAGTTTATTTAGCGCTTCAGAGGGTGAACAGGAAGTAATTTTAAGCTATAATCCCCTGACTCCTCTGCTTTCACTCATGCAGCATGGTATCTTTTTAATTGCTTTATTTTTTTTGTTTGATAGATGGAAAAAGACATTGACAACTGTTCTTAGAGGACGATTTATATGGGGCTTAGTGATACTGATTCTTCTCTCTTTTTTATGGTCTGATTTTCCCGCTTTAACTCAGCGTCGTTCAATTGCTTTTTTAGAAACCACGGTATTCAGTATATATCTGGCATCCCGTTATTCTTTACCTGAGCAATTGCAGTTAATAACCAGGGCATTGGGAGTTGCATTATTATTAAATTTACTCTTTACTCTAGCTCTTCCAGGCAGTGGAATAGAGTATGGAATTCATGCTGGTGCTTGGCGAGGTTTATTAATTCAAAAAAATCTTTTAGCTCGTTTAATGATATTGGGTTTTTTAGCTTTTTTGTTGACGACAGTAAAAAGCAAACGAGAAGGGATTTTAAAAAAAATTTTCCTTTTTTTGTTTGTTTTTATGGTTATTTTATCTGCTTCTAAAACAGCTTTAATGTTGCTGATGTTGATAGTTTTACTTCATTCTATCTTCAAAGCTTTGAGATGGTATCCTTTGAAAGCAATACCGTTTTTTCTAAGCGGTGCATTAATAATTGGGTGCATTCTTACATTTCTGGTCAGTAATGCCGAAAGATTATTATTGGCAGCCGGACGAGATTTGACGCTATCAGGACGCACAGTAATTTGGTCAGCTCTGCTAGATAAAATTCAAGAAAGATTTTGGTTGGGATATGGATATATGGGATTCTGGCATGGTGTTTATGGAGAATCTGCTTATGTCGGTAAAGTTTATGGAACAACTTATATTCCACCTCATTCTCATAATGGCTTTATCGAGTTATTTCTGGGTTTTGGTTTGATCGGTACTTTATTATTTTTATTCAGTTTTGTTAGTGTTGCCAGAAAATCTTTTGTATTGGCTCGTGTAACGGATATATCAGAAGGACTGTGGCCACTCATGTATCTATCCTTTATTATTCTTTATAATCAAACGGAAACCACTTTGATTGAACATAATTCAATTTTTTGGGTTCTCTATGTAACTCTCGCTTTATCAAACTTTAAACCTTTGACTGAAAAGCGTATCAACCTGTCACATTTTTGATCAAATTTTTAACCTTGAAAATGAGTAGGAAAAAGTAAGCCATGACGAAAATCGCAATTTTTCTAAGTTCGTTAGATGGAGGGGGAGCCGAACGAGTTATGATTAACTTGGCCAGTGGCTTTGCCGACCGGGGGATGAGTGTCGATCTAATTTTAGTAAAGGCTGAAGGTCCTTATTTGTCTCAAATTTCACCCAAAGTTCGGGTGATTGACTTTCAAAAACAAAGACTTTTGGAAGGTTTGCCAAAATTGATTAGTTATCTCAAAGCCGAACGTCCAGTGGCTTTGCTGTCTGCATTGGAAGATACGAATGTTGTCGCTCTTCTTGCTCACCGTTTAGCTCAAGTTAAGACTCAAGCGATTGTGACCGTTCATAACAATCTTTCACGAGAATCCCAAAATGCAACTCAGCTAAAACGAAAGTTATCCCCTCTGATGGTCAGATGGTTTTATCCTTGGGCTGATGCAGTAGTTTCCGTATCTAAGGGTGTGGCTGATGATTTACTTAAAATTGGATTGAACTCTCAGAAAATCCACGTTATTTACAATCCTATTGTCACCAATGAACTTCTTGAAACTGCTCAACAACCTATCGAACATGATTGGTTTTTTCCCGACCAACCTCCGGTAATTCTGGCGGTTGGACGCTTAAATCAACAAAAAGATTTTCCAACTCTAATTCATGCGTTTGCTCAAGTTAGACAGCAGCAACGAGTCCGATTGATGATCTTGGGCGAAGGAGAAGAACGCTCGAATTTAGCATCTTTGGTAACAAAGCTAGGTCTTGAAGAAGAGGTTGATTTTCCGGGATTTGTTGCCAATCCCTATGCTTACATGGCGCGGTCTGCTGTTCTGGTTCTCTCGTCTGCTTGGGAAGGATTTGGTAATGTTTTAGTCGAGGCTATGGCAGTTGGAACTCCGGTGGTTTCTACCAATTGTGAAAGTGGTCCATCAGAAATTTTAGACAATGGTCGTTATGGTGCTTTAGTGAATGTTGGAGATCGGAATGAAATGGCGAAAGCTATTCTTCAAATGATCGCTTCACCAACTGATTCAGTTGTCATACAAAAGCGTGCCGATACCTTTTCTCTAGAAAATGCTGTTGACAAATATCACAAATTATGGCGGTGATGCTCGAACCCGATTGGATATGGTTTTGGGGAAATTTTTAGAGTAAAATAATAGGTGTTCATCAATTCATAGCGTTCATGGAAAAAATGGATTTTTGGGAAGCATTGAAGGCAGATATTGATAGATATGTTTATATGGACAACCTTTCTTGGGTTCGAGTCATCTTGTCTAAGCAAGGAATTTGGGCGCTCACTCAATATCGATTGAGTCGTTGGGTTCATACTCAAGTTCATATTCCAGGAATTCGACAGATTTTGAAAGCATTTTGTGCAATTTGGCAAAAATTGGTCGAAATTATGACCGGAATGGAAATTCCCAATCGTGCGGAAATTGGCAAGGGAGTTTTTATTCCTCATGCAGGTGGCATTTACATTCATTGTGATGTTCAGATAGGTGACTATTGTAACTTAAGTCAAGAGGTGACAATTGGTATTGGTGGGCGACAGGAAAAACGAGGATGTCCTAAAATTGGCGATCGAGTTTATATTGCACCTGGTGCAAAAATTTTTGGCGCAATTACGATTGGAAATGATGTGGCGATCGGGGCGAATGCTGTTGTCACCAAAGATATACCCGATAACGCTGTTGCTGTTGGAATTCCCGCCAAAGTAATTAGCTATCAAGGCTCAAAAGATTTTATCCTTTACCGATCTGAAAAGGATAATGAAGTTCTAACAAATTCTCTTGAATCTTAAGATCTGATTTCTGCAGTCGCTGAAATCCTTGTGTGACGAGACTTCCCAGAAAAATATCCCCGGGAGTCTCCGATCGCTGAAATCCAGTGCTGGCAGACGATTCGGTATTGCTAAGATTCTCTTGACAAATCAGCTCTAATCCCATGAACAACATTGATCAAACCTAACCTTCTCAAAAGGCTGGGGGCTAGGGTTTGGAGAATTGATAAGTTCGTAATAGCTTGATAGTCAGCGATTTCCTTGATGAGTCCGAAAATCCTTGACTTTTTTGATGGATTGAATTAAGCTGTAAAGCATAGTAGATTTGGACTCCAAAATCGTACTTCACCATCAATAGAAACGCCATATAAGCTTTTGATATCCGTCTGTCGTTCATTTTTGAGAACTAATGAAAAAAAGCGAGAAAGCAACGAGTCCTTTATTCGTCGTCGGTATGCCACGGAGTGGTTCGACTTTATTTACACGGTTGTTGAATGAAAGTCAAGATCTATTTATTGTCAATGATTTCTACTATTTACAGTATGTAGAATCTCTCGGTGGTTTTAATGAAAATGATTCCCATCTCAATCGAGATTTTGCCCAATATATTCTCAAATTAATTAAAGGAAGAGTTGAACGTCCGGATTCTCCACCAATAGAGTGTGGACTAATGCTTTCTGAATCAGACGAACGAGAATTAGAAAGTTATGCCATAAAATGTGGCGAACAAGCTGATATGAACTGGGCTACAATTTTAACAAGTATTATGGAATTTAGTGCCAATTTAGTCGGCAAAAAGATTTGGGGATACAACACACCTCAAGACTATTTGCATATTGATAAGTTACTTGATAAATTTCCGGATGCCAAGTTTATATTTTTGATGCGAGATCCTCGTTCTGTTATTCGTTCTTATAAGTATGTAACTTCTAATGGATATCACGATACTAATCGCTACCATCCCATCTTGCAATCTATGGCTTGGAAAGCCTCTCTTCACACATACCATACTTGGAAAGATCTGAAACCCGAGCAGTTTTTGTTGGTTTTTTATGAAGAATTAATCGAACAAACAAATGAAACTATGGCTAAGGTTGGTGATTTCATGAGTGCCAATTTTTCTCATGTTGATTTGAAGGATTTTGGAAATAACTCATCCTTTCAAGGAAAAAGTAAACGAAGTTTAAGTGATGCAGAAATTTGGCTTTGTGAAAAAGTAGCCGGTCAAGATATGCTGAATATAGGTTATTCTCTATCCGGAAAAAAACCTAAGCTTCAAGATTTAGGTCCTATACTTAATATATCTCAAAAAGCTGCGTGGTTTTATATTCAAAAAAGTTTCACTTCAAAAGATATACGCAAAAGAGTATTAAATTTAATCACAAAGTTTTGAATCATAGCCGATCGATCGCTCAATTTTATCCCAAAACTGCATATGGCGTTTTTCGAGTTGGTGAGGTACCACTGTTAGTCTTGGAGGGAATGGGTAATGGTAAAAACTTCTTTTCTACTCCCTACTCTTTTCCCAGCCAGATGTAACTCACTAACCTGGTAAATTATAGATCATATTTTCAGTCTCTTTTGGTCGTATTTCATGGGACTGACAGATGGGGGCTGAAATTTATACTGTACCCTTACCAGTAATGTACGACTCGCTCTCTATTAACCTTTATTGAAAAGACAAAAATTTAAAGATATTTAAATTGGTTTGATAATGAAAGAATCGTTGATTCAGTGAAATTGATGGCAATGAAAAAAACATCCCCAAGAAAAGCTTTCTACTTCGGTGTGGGAGCTTTAGGTTTACTATCCGTCTTTTTTATCAAATTTTTCTGGCAAGAAGCATCAACTCTTCAATCCTGCAATCCCTCCTCGGAAAAAACAATATTTAGCACTTCCATAGGTGAACGTTATGAATGGAGTCCGGTCAAAATTGGAGCGGGTGGATTTGTGACAGGTATTGTCATCCATCCTCGCGAACCCAATCTCATCTATGCCCGTACAGATGTCGGCGGGGTTTTTCGTTGGAATCCCAGTAACCAAAGCTGGATGCAACTTTTAAGTGCTGATTCAGTTCCTCAAAATGTATCCGACGATCATGTTGAGAGTATCGCACTCGATCCGAATGACCCAAATATTGTTTACATTGCAATCGGCGGTTATACCCGTTCACAACAACAGCTTGTTTCAGGAGTTTTACTCAAATCTACAGATCGGGGGGAGTCTTGGAAAACTTTAGACCTATCCTTACCGATGGGAGGAAACGAGCCGTGGCGTTGGACAGGAGAACGGCTGGCGGTCGATCCCAATAATAGTGATATGATCTACTTTGGTTCTCGCTTGAATGGGTTATGGCGAAGTACAGATGCGGGGACATCTTGGAATCAAATTAATCCCGAGCTTGTCCCCATCGGTCAACCCAACTCTGACACTGACAAGCAAGCGGGAGTCACTTCTGTTGTTTTTGACCCTTTTTCAGGTCTAACTGACAATCGAACAAAGGTGGTTTATGCGGGTGTTTCCGGTGAAGGAATTTACCGGACAACTGATGGGGGAGAAACCTGGCAGCATCTTTCCGGGGGACCTCCAAAAGAACTCATTCCCCAACAGGCGGTTGTCAATCCTAGTGGTGAGTTGATTACAACTTTTTATCGCAGTCAACAAGATCCGCGCGGAGGAGTTTGGAAATTGACTCGGGAAGGCTGGCAAGATATCACGCCAAAATTAGAGCGAAACTATTCTGCGATCGCACTCGCTCCCAATCAGCCAAACCGAATTTTTGTCGTGACTTATCCCATGACACCCAATGATATCTATCGGTCAGACGACGGGGGACAAAACTGGATCGCGCTCAACAATCAACTCAACGGACTCTCTTGGTGGCCGGAGTGGATTTTCTATAGCCTGACAGGAGGTATTGCAGTCTCTCCATTTGATTCGAGTCAAGTTTGGCTCACCAATGGTATTGGGATTTGGAAAACAGAAAATGGTAACGATCGCAGCGTCAATTGGTCTGCTACAGTTAACGGATTAGAAGAAACCGTTGCGTTTGATGCTATCAGCACCCCAGGAGAAGACGCTCCGATCACGGCGATCGCAGACTTTGACGGATTTCGCCATGAATCTTTATGTTCTCCACCGATCAAAAATCATGGGAATGGCAATTTTATTACAACCACCAGTTTAGCTTACAGCAGCAATCATCCTAATTTTATTGTTTCTGTGGGAGCCAGTCATCACAATCCCCAGGAAATGCGGGCGGGCTTTTCGCCAAATTATGCCCGAACTTGGAGCAACTTTGCTTCGATTCAAAATGGAACTCATCCCCAAGATTTAATATTCGGTAATATTGCAGTTTCTGCAACTGATACTAATAATATTGTTTGGCAACCCAGCAATGGTAAACCGCCCTATTTTACCCGAGATCGAGGAAAGACTTGGCGACGGATTTCCTTCTTTGAACGGGAAGAAATTGGGGGCGGCGCCCATACTCATCTGTGGAACCGACAGCAGGCGTTGGCCGCCGATCCCGTTCGCGGGGAAACGTTCTATATTTATCACCATGTCGGCGGACGTTTGATTCGCAGCGACGATGGTGGCGAAACTTGGAAAATCGTCAATGAAACCCTACCGGATGGGGTCTGGCAGGGTGCCAATGTCAAAACGGCACCCGGTATGGCGGGCGAGGTTTGGGTGAGTCTCAGCGAAAAGGGTTTGTACCGTTCCAGCAATTTCGGAGAAGATTTTGTCAAAGTTGCCGTCGAGGAAGCGAACGTTCTCGGTTTTGGAAAAGCCGCACCGGATACCACTCAACCCACCGTCTTTATTCAAGGTAAAATCGACGGCGAAACCGGCGTTTTTCGCTCGACAGATTTGGGCGAAAATTGGGTTCAAATTGCCGATTATCCGATGGGTTATTTTGAAAAAAGTCGAGTGATTACGGGCGACATGAATGTATTTGGACGGGTCTTTCTGGGGACGGCAGGAAATGGATTTATTTACGGACAGCCCTTCGATGACAATAACAACTGAACGACATCGATATTATTGGATTGGTCGGAATCTGCCAGAACCATCGCAGCTCAAAAATGACTCAGTTTTGATGCTGACAAATCCCGATGCGATCGCTCCAACTCCCGGAAATTCACATCGGCCTCATTTCCGGCACGTCCGCTTCCACCGCATCCAATTCGACGACCACGTTGAGGGATTCCGAAACGAACCACTGGCGGGGCAAATTTTGAATGGTAATTTTTTTTCCCTCCCGTTCCACCACCACATTTCCGGTCACTTTTTCGATGTGGCGATCGCCATTCATCAGGTACGTCGCCTCATCGGTCACTTTGATCCACATATTGAATCCCCCTCCATCGAGAAAAATGATTTGACAAAACGCCGGAGCGATCGCCCCGACGTTGTTGAGATGGAAATTATTCGTCTCCGAAATCTTCGCGCAATTTTGCTTCTTGTTCGGATGTCAAATTAGATTTAATTAATTGACCTTTTTCTTCGTCCTTGAAGGCTTCCTCGACCTTATCCATCGTCACCTTACCCGTCAACAAAAACAGGGCGGAAGTCCCTTCGGTGACTTGGTTGCGGACATCTTTGATAAAATCGTCGTCGATGCCGTAATCCGTGAAATGTCCCGACAGCGCCCCCGCCAACGCGCCGACGGCCATTCCGAACAGGGGCACGAAGAAAATCAGGCCGAACAGCAACCCCCAGAACGCGCCGCCGAAGGCCCCCGCGCCGACGAGATCGACAGCCTGAGTGGTTTTGGGCTTCTTGCGACCTTGCGGCCAATAGACGATCGCCGCATCCTCAATTTCAATCAAAAGCTGTTTTTGCAGTTCCTTCAGCTTATTCAGGGCATTTTGGGCGCCGTCGGCGCTATTATATTTCCAAACAGTTAAGGTTGCCATCGTTTAGCTCCTCAAAAAGCGATTGGGCGCATTATAAATCAAAAGGGCACGCGATCGGATAATCTTCAGGTTAAGAATCCCCAAGCACTGAACGCCCCATCCCCAAAGACCGATCCCGCCCCCACAAATTTTCGGAAAGCCAACCCCCAAAATTTAATAGAATTATTAATTATTAATTATTAATTGTCCTTCTCAGCCAGCCGTTGAGGGTGAAGCGGCCGTCTTCAAATTGCCCGGACGAACAGCGGATCGGCAGGACTTGATGTTGACATCGGCTGTTAAAAAAGACGATACTATTGTTGCGCGGCTCGATAATGGTCGATCGCTCCCCGGCCGATGCCGAACCGTTGCGCCATTCCGTATCGTAAAGTTGCAACTCCCCGCCGGAAAAAGTTTTCGGATATCGGTGGAAATAATAAACGTAAGTGATCGCGCGGGTTTTGGTCTTGGCACTGCTGGCGTCATTGTGGATTTTGTAATAGTCGCCGTCGTGGTGGGCCGTCAGTTGCATCTGCACCTGATCCACCGAAAAGCGGGGGTGGTTTAATTTTGAGAGGACGGTGGGGAGGGTGTGCAGAATGCGGTCTTGGAAAAATTGATAATAGTCGGGAAAGTGGGTCGCATAGAGGATAGAAGATTCCCGGTAGTTGGCGACATCCCCCGTGGTCGTGGAGGCGACAAATTGACTTTGATTCGCGATCGCCAATTCTAAGATTTGTCGGTTCTCGGCGGGGGAGAGAAAATTTTCGATGCGGACGAACCGTCCCGGCAGAAATTGCGAATCCTTGGGGGGAGATGGTGGCGGACTTTCCCCCGCCAACTCCAAAATTTTCAGGCCGATCGCGGCCCGTTCCCGCAAGCAGAGCTCCCGATCCTGCAACAGGGATTCTAACGTATCGAGCGATCGCGCCGCCAGTTTCCCCAGGCGATCGCTCTTTTGTGACAGCATCTGACCCCGATCGGACATGGACGAAATCTCCTCCCGAAACGCCCCGACCTGCATATTCTCCCATTCTTCCCCTATAAAATAACAACGTCGAACAGAAACCTCTCCATCACCCATGTCCAAATTGCCGGTAATCTTAGACCACGACGGGGCCGTTGACGATTTCCTGTCCACCGTTTTGCTGATGACGATGGACGGGGTGCAACCGTTGGGAGTCGTCGTCACCCCCGCCGACTGCTACATCGGACCGGCAGTGAGTGCGACCCGAAAGATTTTGGATCTGATGGGGAAAACTGATGTCACCGTCGCCGAAAGTACGGTTCGGGGCGTGAATCCCTTTCCCGGCCGGTTCCGACGGGATTGTTTCGTCGTCGATCACCTGCCCATTTTAAATGAGCGGGATGCGATCGCCACCCCCCTCGCCCCAGAACCCGGACAGGAATTTTTAGCCGAGGCGGTCCGAAACGCGGCCGAACCCGTCACCCTGCTGGTCACGGGCCCCCTGACCACCGTGGCCGAAGCCCTGAAAATTGCTCCGGATATCGAATCGAACATCGAGAAGATTGTCTGGATGGGAGGGGCCCTCAGCGTACCGGGAAACGTCGGCAAAGACATCGAACCCGGACAAGACGGTTCGGCCGAGTGGAATGCCTACTGGGACCCGTTCGCGATCGCGCAAATTTGGGAAACCCAGATTCCCGTCGTCCTCTGTGCCCTCGACATCACCAACACTGTCCCGCTGACCTCCGACTTGATCCGCCAACTCGGCCGACAGCGACGGTATCCCCTCTCCGATTTAGCCGGACAGTGTTATGCGATCGCCATGTCCCAAGATTACTACTTCTGGGACGTGCTGGCGACTGCATATTTGGCAGCTCCCGAACGCTATGAATTACAAATCCTGGAAACGGGCGTAATCACTCAGGGCGAAAGTCAGGGCCGGATCGTTTTACAATCCGGAGGTCGGAGGATTAAAATGATGAAACGGGTCGATCTCGACTGGTTCTATTCCTATATTTTGGAACAGTGGCGACGCTAATGACAGAGCAGATACAGCAATTTTCCAGTCCTGGCGATACAGATTTCAACTTCAAGTCCCCCTTATTAAGGGGGATTTAGGGGGATCGAACCGTATCGCAGCAAATCGATAACCGCTATATTCTGCCATCATAAAGTTCATTGAATCGGGGTGACGACTACTCAAAAAACCATTAACCGGAGTAAGGCGATGACATTCCACGAAATGTTGAAATCTCTCCTGAATCAAAATCAAACCTCAGTTTCCGCAAAACTTTTGAAACAGACCGATGAGGCGATCGATGAAGTGCTTTTTGATGCCGAAATTGACGGCGATCGCTATTATTTGGTGCGCCGTCGCTCCCCGTCGGAAGATCCCGCCATCAACCTCACGAATCGAGAGCAAGAAATCGCCCGACTGATCGCCGAAGGTTTGCCCAATAAAATCATCGGCAAACAGTTGGGAATCAGCCCGTGGACGGTGGCGACCCACCTGCGGCGGATGTTCGGAAAATTGGGCGTCAATACCCGGGCCGCCCTGATCGCCCGGTTGCTCGAAGACAATTTACTATTTGACTAAAAAAATCTGATAATCATCCAGATATCCAGAATCAATTTGCCTCCATGTTTCTATCGCCGTTTACGCCTCCTGCCCTATTCGCCCAAGTTCCATCCCCCGTCATTACCGAACCCCGCGACGTCCGCCCCCTGCCCGGAGAACTCGATCGCATCCCCGTTTTCAACAGCAACAGTCCCGAACTGGTCCTGTCCGAAGGAATTTTGCTCTCCACCTTTTCGCCCCGGGGGAAACGCCAACCGACGGCCCACCTCAATTTTCCCCTGGACGGGCGATTCGATATTTTTGCCCACCACGTCGCCAAACCCGCCGAACCGGGGGATTTGCGGACATTATATTTGGGGATTTTGGTTTACAATCCGGGGACGGAACCCGTGACATTAGAGATATTGACGGCGGCAAGTTATTTGAGTCAGCCGGATGCGCCTTTTGTAGAATTGCCCCCGATCGCAGAAAATAATCAAGGTGAGGTGTACGCCGGCCCCGGCTCTCGGGTGATGGCCGATATTTTGCGGGGCAAGCGAGGGTCCGAATTTCCCGAAACGATCACGATACCGCCGCGAGGGTATCGGATGTTAATCAACGCCCCCATCCCCGTGCGTCCCTTAGAACCGCCCCTGAACGGGCGATCGCTCCTGATGCAGTTGCAGGGCAGCGACCCGGTTTATGTCGCCAGTTTAGCCCAATACGCCGTTCAGAACCCCGACGGGAGCGAATCCGCCCCGCCCCTAGAATCTTGGATTAAATTGTTGAACCGGGGACAACTCGCCACGCCGCGCGATCGCGTCCCCACCCCCCCCGACGCCGAAACCGATACTGTTATATATGGCAGAGTGGCCGGAGTCGCCCTCGGTTCCGCCTGGAACGCCGAAATCCCCGAACTGGAAATCCCCCGACCCGGCGCCGCCATTTCCTACGTTCTCAGTTCCCTCCCCGGCGGACAACTCGGCACCGACCAAATCCAAAGTGCACCTTTAGCCGTCCGCTATCCCGACACCGCCTACCGAGCCCACGGCAACTATGGCATCCGCTACGCCCTCGATCTCCCCCTCTACAACCCCACCGACGAACCCAAAACCGTGGCGTTAACCCTGGAAACCCCCCTCAAAACCGACGGACTCTCCGGGGGCCTGCAATTTTTCGACGAACTCCCCGACGCCGTTTTTTTCCGGGGGACGGTGCGTTTCCGCTACGCCGACGCCGGGGGAGAGATGCAAAATCGCTATTTTCACTTAGTCCAAAAGCGGGGACAGCAGGGCACCCCCCTGATACAATTGGAAATCGAGCCGCAGGCGCGGCGGCGGGTGGAGTTCGAGTTTCTCTATCCCCCCGATGCCACGCCGCCCCAAGTGTTGACCATCCAAACGCTAAATTAGCGATCGCGCCGATCATGCCTTGGTTTGCCAAAATCGAAACTGGAATCGTCGAAAAATCGGTTTTCGACCAATACGTTCGGGCCCACGTCGCCTATGTGAAAGAACTGGCGGCCAAGGGACATCACGCCCGCAGCGGCTATTGGAAACGTCGGGGGGGAGGGATGTTACTTTTTGAAGCCGAATCGATGGAAGCCGCAGAAGCGATCGTCGCCGCCGACCCCCTGATCGCCAACAACTGCGTCACCTACGAGCTCTATGAGTGGTGCGTGGTGGCGGGGGAAAATTAGGGTGTGGAAAGTGAAAGAGAAAGGTTGACTTTCACAACAGTTCGGGGTACAATTTTTACAATGGGAAAATGTGCCGACATATTCTATTTCGATCCCCCCTAGCCCCCCTTGATAAGGCAATAGTAGGGTGGGTTAGGCGAGGCAGTAATTTTTCGGAAAAACCCACAACTTTCCATCCGCGCCGTAACCCACCATTTCCTTTCTAATTCATAGTTTTAAATAAAACATTCCAGTAGTGGACTGACACACCTTAAACTAGGACGACTTTAGCCATTGCCTGAACCTTCACCCTCCATCACCTGTATAGGCCGATTCACCGCCACAATTCGCTCCGCAGACCCCATAGACACCATGCGATCGCCCGTGCCGTCTTTGCCCCACATCGGCACCACATCGGGGATAATGTGGATGATCCGATTTTC
>NZ_JAJENU010000654.1:0-12482 GCF_035615495.1 Lyngbya sp. CCY1209
CTTTGATTGATTCTCCCCCCTTTCCAAGGGGGGCTGGGGGGGATCTTCTGTTTCTTATCAATGGGAAACGATCCCCCTAAATCCCCCTTAAAAAGGGGGACTTTTAGTAATTCTCCCCCCTTAAAAAGGGGGACTTTGAGTGGACGAGACGGGTTGGCGCAACAGCTTGACTTCCTTCGGCAAACAGATCCCCAATAAACTGCAATCCCGGCATTTTTTGGAATTGCGAATTGGGGGCGGCATCGCGCCATCCACACTCTCGCGGGAAAGGGCGATCGCGCTTTCGGTCATCTGTCGCAATTCGGGGGTGAAATCGACCCGCTGGCGGCGGCGGTTTCCGTGGTAGAATATCTCGCCGTAGGGAATGGAAACGGTCAGCCGTTCTTCCAAACATAACGTCGCCGCGCAGAGTTGGAAATGGTCGTTTAAATGTTGGGAAATTCGACCTTTTTTATATTCCAAAGGAATCAACTTATTTTCCCGTTCTTCTACCGCGTCAATAATACCGTTGACTTTGAGGCGATCGCTCCAAACCCACTGCTGGCGGCGGATGAGGGTATCGCCTTGGTGGCTTTCTCCCGGTTCGTTGATGTTGTCGTGCAGATATCGCCCCATCAAAATATGTTCGTTATCCGCCATTTCTCCGAGGACATATTCCCAGTAAAATCGCCGGGGGCAGTATTCCCAGGCATTCAAATATGCCAGGGGCAAATAATCGTCATTCACGATAAATACTCCAATTTTTAATAATTTAAAATCGCGTAGCACAAGCTTCTAGCTTGTGATGACAGGCAGGATGCCCGTGCTACTTGTGGGGTTTGGGAAGCTGAACTTTCGCCTGTCCCATTCCCATTGTGGTTTTGCGGCCCACGCCGGAAAAGAAGGCGAACCGCGCCAAAATTGAGGCAATTTGCGCCTGTTCTTCGTCCGGGAACCGATAGCGAATCCAACCTTGGGCGCCGATTTCTCCCCCGCCTTCCAAGCGCAAAGCGTGGGTTTTTAACTCGTAGGCAGACACCAAACCTTCCCACTCCACTTCGGAAAAATGCAGGGCTTCCGGCGCGAATTGGTTCCAGCGGCGGTGCAGGCTGGAAAAGACCAGTTCCGGCAGTAGAAAGGTCTGGATTTTATCTTTCTGTTTGAAACTGGTGGGGGAGTGAAACATTAACTGAATGGTGGGTTTGATGATGGGAGATTGTGCTAAACTTTCATAGGAGGAAGATTCCGCCAGGGAATGGCTGTCGCGAAACATGGAAAATTTGGTGGCGACGAAGGGGAATTTTCCCAACACAATTTCCTGGGTTTCCCAGCGTTCGATTCCCGTCAATAGGGGTTGAATAATTGTTCCGTCTATGATGCCAATGCGGAAGTAAAAGCGATCGCCCGCTTGGGTTTTGGGTTGGCGGCGATTTCCCATCAATCCGGATACGCTGAGGGGGGAACTTTGGCCGGCGTGAATCCGTTCGGACAACTGCGGATCGCCCAATTGTATCCACTTCAAAATCTGGGCGTGGATGGCGCGTCCGAGGGTTGCAGGGGGGTGGCCGCTTTCCATCGCGCTGAGTTCGACGACGATGGATTGTAAGGGGTGGGAGTTGAGAAAAATAGCCAATATTTTAGCCTCCGTAACGGGTATTGTTGGGAAGATAAACGGTTTTTTCCAGTTCGGGAAATTGTCGCCTGAATTCATCCCAGGTTTCCCCCTCCAGTTGCCAATAATCGCCCTCGATTTGGGCTTGGGCGACCAAACTGACGGGGGGCATGACGATGCGATCGTACAGTTTGAGTTGCTGCTGGGGCGGCAAGTCGATGGGGTTGAGGGGGTGGCGGCAGACGTAGGTTCCCGATCGCGATTTTAAGGCCGTTTCGGGAATGGCGGCGGCGGTGACTTTGGTTTTTGCCATCCATTTTCCCAGCCGTATCCAGCGGGGAATCTCGAAGGATTCGGGGGCGATCAAAAAGGTGCAATATTCGCTCCCGACGGCCAATTCTTTGGCGCGTCCGTAGTTGATCGGGTAGTTGCGATCGGCCCCTTTTTCCCCGAATTGTTTGGATTTTCCATAATAGGCGGTTTGGGCTGCTTTGAAGGTGTTTATTTGATAAGACCACCGCAGGGGAAAGGCGGGGAAAATGTAGAGGTTGTCGGAGTTGAGGGAAATCAAATTTTGTTCGCGATCGCGGTTCAAATAGGAGGGATTTTGGGCGCGATCGCCCTGCAAGTGATAGGGCAGGGGAATGTAAAAACCGCTAAAAAAGGCGTAACTGAGCGCCCAATTGTGCAGGTATTTCTCGGTTTCGTAGAGAATTCCCATTTCCCGAGTCGCGAAAAAAACGTTATCGTGCAAGGTTAATCGACAGTAATATAATACCATGATTTTGATCTCATTAGGGCATTTTGGGGGCAGGCAACCGGAGGATATTTTGGCAAGCAACCGGAGGATATTGTAGCAGGCAACCGGAGACGGTTGCCCCTACATTCCCATCAGAAATTCGTGGGGGCAGTGCCTCCGTGCCTGCCTTCAGCTTTTTTGAGTTTTGGGAGGCAACCGGAGGATGTTTTAGGAGGCAACCGGAGGATGTTTTAGGAGGCAACCGGAGGATATTTTGGCAAGCAACCGGAGGATATTGTAGCAGGCAACCGGAGACGGTTGCCCCCACATTCCCATCAGAAATTCGGTGGGGGCAGTGCCTCCGTGCCTGCCTTCAGCTTTTTTTGAGTTTTAGGAGGCAACCAGAGGATGTTTTAGGAGGCAACCAGAGGATGTTTTAGGAGGCAACCGGAGGATGTTTTAGGAGGCAACCGGAGACGGTTGCCCCCACATTCCCATCAGAAAATCGTGGGGGCAGTGCCTCCGTGCCTGCCTTCATTTTTTAAGATGCTATTTTCTCCCCTTCTTCTTAGTCCCCGAATTCGCGCCGTACATTTGCGCGTAGGTTTGGGTTTGTTCGTAGAGGGTTGACATCACCTCTGTGAGGCGGGTTTCGTCCTGGTAAATGGCGGAAACTTCCCGCAACAGTTCGTCAAGTTCCGAACCCATAAATTGGTGAGAAATTCGCACGGGTTCCTCCTGCAATAGGCGATCGATGACTGGGCTGGCTTGTCCCCGAATGTCGGCAATTGGGGCGTATAAATCGGACTTAAAAACGTCATAAAGTGCCTGGGTGAAATAGAGATTGCTGAAAATTTCCCCGTCGGCGAAGATGATGCCCAAAATGTGATTTTTCATCGTTCCCGTGCGGGACTCCTGGGCGCCATAGCGGCGGGTTCGCAGCAGGTTTCCCAGCATATAGATAAATCCTTCGTAGGTGGAATCTCGCAGGGATTCAACCGTCGGAAATGTCACTTCCGGCAGGACGTGATCTAACTCGTTGATCGCCGTTCGCATTTTTCCCCCTTCGCTCATTGTTCCCCCTTCCGAGGGGGCGTTAAACGTGAAACTGCGGTGGGATTGTTCGTAGGGGGTGAGGGAAAATGCCGAGTCGGAATAGACTTTCGATCGCTCCGAACCGCTGTCGCCGATCGCAAATCCGTATAAAATACAGTCGGGGCATTTTTTGCAGGAATTTTCGCCATTGTATTGGCAGTAATTCTCCGCATCCGGATCGTCGCTGGTGAGGTTGAGCGATCGCAACAATTCCCGCCCCGACAGCCGTTCGGGGGTGGTTTGTTTCCGTTTGAACAGCACCAGGCGGCTGATGTTATCCCGGGTTTCCAACCCAGCTTGGGTGCGGGCGGTATTCAGTACGCCATCGGTTTGGAAAACGGGGAAAGATTGGCTGTGTCGCAGCACCAGAAAATGGATGTAATTGCCGGAGGCGATGCGGGGAAAATGTCCGAGTAATTCGTCGGCAATTTTTTCTAACAGACTCATGTCGGTGATACTCCAAATTGTGAAAGTTGACAACACTATTTGACAGTGGGTTGGGTGGCCGCCGTTTTTTCCTGCAACGCCAGCCAGCGGTAGGCGAATTCCGCACCGGATTTGATCCGGTTGCGGTTTTCCTGCAACAGGGCGCGATCGCCCCGATAGAGCCCGCCGAATAAATCCTCGACGCAGGTTTTCACAAACTGGTGGATCGCCCGCAATTCTCGTTCCTGGCGGGTGGCGATATCGAGGGATTTATCCATCAAAATGGGGCGGGTGTAGGGGGGTTGGCGATCGATGGCATCTTTCAACTGTCCGGCGGCTTGCAAAATCAGATCTTCTGTTTCCACCTGGACGGGAACCGAAAGGATGGTTTCCAAGGTTTTAGAAAGGGGCAGTAAAATCGCGTGGCTGGAGTCGGAGACATTGACGCGATAAAAACTGCGATAGTCTTCCACAATTCGAGAAATCAGTTGCAATTTTTCTTCCATGTTTGTATTTCCTTTAGACCAAATTTGTGCGAAATTCCAATAGCGTTTCACCTCGTCTGGATAGGGCTCCCGCTTGTGCCGTCGCAACCCCTCGGCGGCGATCGCAAACAGGTTTAAAACATCGGTCATCACCTCCCGAACCGTGCCGTTAAACGCCTGCCAGCGGGCATCTGGGGGGTTGCTGCGGTTGTCGAGGTGGAGGCTGTAGGCCACCAGCAACCGGGCCAGCACCCCGTCGAGTTCCTGGACCCGCACCGATGTCGGACAGTGCAAAAGCGACCAAAACCCCGCCGGACCGTCGAGCACCACGGAGGCCAAAAATTCGCGATCGCCGTCATACAGCGGGACATTGCTGGCCGTCGCCACCACCCGCACCCCCAACAGCCGCGAAAGTGCGATCGCCAAAAATGCCGGCTGTATCCACGCTTCCGTTACCGTCGAGCCCCGAGTTGTGGTGTAAAGGGTCGCCATAAAGGGCAAATCTGGGGAAGAATATCGGGGTTTCGCCGTCCGTCCGGCTTCCGGTTTTTCTAATAGCAACTGCGGATTTTGCAAACCTTCAAAATCCATCCCCCCTTCCAGCCAAACTTTGCGGATATCCCACAAATTGATCGACTTAAATTGTTCCACCAAACGGCGGATCGCCTGGGCGACTTGGGGGGCGTAAACGTAGGCCGGAAAAATGTACAGAAAAACCGGGTGCGACTCTTCAAATTTGCCCGCCCGCGCCGACCATAACGCCTGCCTCAGCAGCATTTCCAGCGCCCAAATTTTGGAAATACCCCGCTTGATTTGTCGTCCCCCCAGGGGATTTTTATTGCTGTACTGTTGGGGTTTGAACAAGACCACGGAATCGAGTTGTTTTTCCGAGGGAAACTCGCCCCCACTCAGGGAACAGATGGGGTGTTTTGCAGATTTGGTTTTTGCCTTGGTGTAGGTTTCTAACTCCTGGGAAAAATCGGGCAGTTGGGTTTCCCAGCCCGAGACATCTAAATAAGAGTTTAGATAGTCTTCAAACACCGATCGCGTCGGACTATCATGTTCCGGAAATAGCTGATTTTCTTCCGCCCACTCGACCAAATTTTCCGCCAGTTTTCCCATAAATTCGATTACCTGATGGTCGTCAAATGTGGCGTGTTTGGCAACCCACAACGCCGCCGCCCGATACCAGCCGTAATTCACCCCGCCGATGACGATTTGGATGTCTTCCGGAGTCAGGCGATCGCCCACTTCCAAAGCTTCCAATATCCAGGGGACGAACGCCTCGCACTGGGGGAAAAATTCCCGCTGCACCAACAGGATCAATTCGGCGATGCGATCGCTCCGCAAATCCGCCCCCCGTTGCAATTCCTCCCGTTCGGATTGAGTCAATTTGCCGTTATCCAGCAGTTTATCCAGTCGTTTGGGAGTCGCCGGATTTTTGGCATTTTTGACCTGGGATTCGATGACGGTGGGAAGCTGCAAAATCAGTTGACTAGACGGCAACAGTTCCGAGGTTTGGGGGGAAATTTTCAACCCCTTGCCGTCCCGCTTGAAGCCGATCTCACCCCCTCCCATTCTATCAGAAAGCAGGGCGCTGATCTGTTCCCAAATGAAATTATTTAAAGATACGCGATCGGGGGATTCATATTTTTTGGGAGCCAAATAAACCACACCTTGGGCAAAGTAAATCAGCGGTTGCCAATCCAATTGTTCGGTGTAATAAATGGTGGCGTTGTGGATGCCGTTGGTGAGGATTCCCAAGGTGTCCCGCAGGCGGTGATAAACCAAGGTTTTTGAAATACCTAAAAATTTCAAATGTTCCCGTAGGCGATCGCCCCCTTTTTCTGTTATAATATCCCCAGGATCGTTGAGATGGACGGCAATATCGCCGAACGCCAAAAGATAGCGAAGGGGATGTGTCAACCGCCGCGAATCTGGCAGTTTAAATTTCGGCCAATTATTGGGTATCGGATTCGTGCCACATTTGAATTGCGTGTTTTGTGCCAAAAAACCGATATCGGAAAGATAGGATTTCCAGTCTTGCCAAAACTCGGAAAAATTGAGGGTTTCCCCCATCGCTTCGCAGAGGGCGAGGATTTCGGGGATTTCGTAGGCTTTCGGCGCCGCCTCCCCGTCCCCGTTGCAATATTTATTGTAGTCGTGGAGGGTAATTCCCAGACAGAATAGGCACTTTTCAATATCCGATAAAACGATATTGTTCCGTTCCGCCAATGTCCACCCGATTAACAAGGCATTCAGGACGTGGACGCAGAGATTTTGATCGGGTTTTTGACTCCATTGTTTTGATTTATCATCCGCGTATGAATCTCCCTGTTTCAGCAACATTTCATAATGAAACAATTCCGCACCGCCGAGGGCAGAAACGCCCCCAAATTCCCGTTCCATCGCGGGCAATATCGTCTCGAAATACCGGCTTAAAATCGGATCGCAGTCCTCCGGCAAGGTTTCGATCAATAAGGTTTGTAATAAAGTAGCCATGCGGCAAACCCTCAGAAAATAATCGACTTCGGTTGTTGGCGACAAAACTGCCGCAGCCGCCATTTCAACGCCTCCAATAACAAGGCATCTTGGTTGAAAGCGCAGGCGTAGGCTTGCCCCCCGGCATCCGTAATGCGGTACAATCCAAATAGGGGACTGAGACGCAATTTTCGGCTGACATCCCAATGGCTTCCGGGTTTATTGCGATCGACGGGAACGAGAAACGCCAGCAACTTGCGACGCTGCAAACAACGACTCACCTCGGGTTGGGGATGTCCCGCAATTGACAATTTATCCAACAGGGACAATTCGCAGGGGTTTAACTCGTCGCTATCTCGGTTGGTTTTGAGTTCTAAATTAATCCGTTCTTCCACCCATTCTAGCACTTTCAGATAAACTTGGATGTAAGTTTCGGGAAAGGAGAAATCGCTGTAACCGGCGGTTTTTGCCGCCTCCAAAAACGTTTCGCGATCGCACAATTCCACCGCCACATAGGGCAACAACCGCAGCAGATCGTAAGTGTAAAACCGCGACTCCTCCCACACCGCCGCTTGCAGGCTGCTACCCCCCCGAAACCGCAACAATTCCCTTTGAGTCGCCTTGCCGACGGGATCATTTCCCATGCCATACCAGCGTTTTTTTGCCCCCTCCAACCGTCCAGGATACACCCGATCCAAGTCCGCTGTCATGCGATCGCGCACCGTTTCACCAACTTTACCCTGCGTCATTATCGCCAACATTCCCTGGGCTTGAAGCGGCCCCCATTGCTGTCGATATTCCGCGAAGGATTTGGGGGCTTCAAAGGCTTCTATAATCGCCTCCTGGAGTTGCAATCGCTCCACAGGTTCCTCGGGTTTTATCGCCTCTTTCAACCTCTCCATCACCCAAGGCGTGCGGCCGGGAATCAAAATAAAAGCGTGATAATCCGAGAAGCCCGGATGTCTCCCCAACCGCCCCAACCGCTGGATATTTGTAGCAGCATCCCCACTTTCAAACACCAACAAATGGATGCGAAAATCCACCCCCACATCCACCGCAGAAGTCGCCACAATCAACACCGGCTGGGATGCCGTCTGCAACTCCTCCTGAAGCCTCCGGCGGGTGCGGCGATCGATGCGGCCGCTGATTTCCCGAACCGACACCCCCGGCAGGGCTTGCGAGAGTTTTTCCACCACCCGATTAACCGAGGCGATCGCATTCAGAATAATCAACCCCCGGCCGCGATTTTCCGCTGTCAAAAGGGCTTCCAACATCGGGGCGGACTCCGCCAGCCAATCGACAGAATTTCCCTCGCTTAAATTGACAAACTCCAAATTGACAGGTTGTAAAATTTGGCGATATCCGGGTTTTTCTTTACCGCTGTAAACGCCATCAATTTCCGCAATATTAAAATCCGCTTTTCGCAACTGTTCGATAAAGTCCGGTTTCGGCGTTGCCGAAGTGAATAAAAACCGGCGGGGACGCTGCTGGGTGCGGCGGATGTAGGTCAAACTGTTGAGGGCCGCAGCCTCTTGGTGGGGGCCAAAAATATGGAATTCGTCGAACACCCACAAGTCCGGCCACTCGGCGAGAATCAGGGGCAATTGGGCGCGATCGATAGCCGGATTGATGTAACGGTGGTGGATCATTAAATGGAAAATATCCGGGTTTGTAAGCAATACCGGACGGTGATAAATTGCCGTCAGCAACTCGTCAAATTTGCGACTCGACTCTTCCCGCACCCGGCGGTTGAGTTCCTCCCCGTAGAGGCGATCGATCCGAGTTTCCGCATCCAAATCAAACAATTCGTGATACACTTGTTGTTGTCGGGTTTGGTCTTCCACCAGTTCGACGGTCGGGTACAAACCCATCATCCGCATTTCCGGATTGAGCAAACTGGGCAGGCTCCCGCCCAGGGATTTTCCGTCCCCCGTGGCGCCTTTATTGAAGATGACTTCCGCCTCCCCGGACATGACGGCGGCGTAGGTTTTCGCCTGGTGGGAGGAGAGGGGACAGGCGCAGCCCGGAGGGGGTTTCAGCTTCGGCGCCCGCTGGCGGATGCGGCAGCGGGCGCCACACTTCAAGGGGCAGTTTTCCGAGCCGGTGTTGAGTTCTGAGAATAGGGGTTTGAGTTTGACTTTCACCGGTTTGATTGATTCGATATTTTCCATGTTATGACCCCGACTCAGAAAGTTGAAGTCAATATATGACAACAACTCGTCGAGCCATTCCAAAAACAGGTAGAACGGGCATCTTGCCTGTAAACGAGTCCACTTGAGTGGACTTTTGCTATTAGCCTTGAAATTGATTTCAAGGCGGGTGTGATGGGCAAGGAAAATTGATTTCCCGGCCGGTGTGATGGGCAAGGAAAATTCATTTCCAAGCCGGTGGGATGGGCAAGGAAAATTCATTTCCCGGCCGGTGGGATGGGCTCGGCGGGTGCGATCGCAAACCGTTTCCCAACCCGAATCGCCATTGTCCGGTAGCCAACATCACCCGCTTGGGAATCAATTCCCCACCTCATCACCCGCTTGGGAATCAATTCCCCACCTCATCACCCGCTTGGGAATCAATTCCCAAGCTAATAGCGAAAATCCTCTTAAGAGGATTGAAGAGTGTGGCGGGGTGCGATCGCCCCCCAACAACCTTCATTAGTCCACTTGAGTGGACTTGTGCTATTAGCCTTGAAATTGATTTCAAGGCGGGTGTGATGGAGACGGAAAATTGATTTCAAGGCGGGTGGGATGGGCAAGGAAAATTGATTTCAAGCCGGGTGACGGGCTCGGCGGGTGCGATCGCGTAAAATTGGATCGGGTAGCGTCCTTTTAATTCGGGTCCGTGCGTTACAGTCACATTGCCCTCGCTTTGGAAGTGCTCAGGCTTTTGGCGGAAAAGCCCTACAAGCGAGACGATCTCATCGCCGCCCTCGACAGTTTTTTCCGACAAGGCGACCGGCACCAAAAGCTGAGTCGGCTGATGCGGGAACTGCGGGACGATTGCGGGTTCGCGATCGAAAGTGCCCCCTCGCGTCCCTACAAATTGATCGAGTCCAACTTTCCCGTCATCCTCTCCCTCCCCCAGCGGCAGACCTTATATATGGCCGCGAAATTGCTCGACAGCGTTGGGTTTTCCACCCAAGGGGAACAACTGCTGCGGTTAGGGCGGTTGAAGGCCTCCGACGCCCCGCCGGATCTGAAACCGGATTTTTGTCCGCCGGCGGACTACGGCGAGGAACGTCTCAGAACGATCGCGGATCAACTCCAGGACCGCTGTGCCCAACAGGAATGCTACGCCATCCGCTATTGTGGCAGCAGTGGCAAGATCTCCCAGGTGGATTTAGACCGCTCGGAATTTCGCCTTCACGACGGGATGTTGTACCTGTTCGCCTTCGTCCCGGACTATAAGAGGTCCCACCCCGTCGAACAAAATAGCATCTTCCGAATTGACCGCATCGAAAAGGTGGGGGAGCCCTCCGGTATCCGTTGGAAGCGATCCTTTTTTCCCTCCCTCAAAATTCGCTACCGGATGAGCGGCCCCCTGGCCACCTACAAACCCCGCCGCGACCATGAAAAGGTGGTGGAACGGAACCGCGATCGCAACTATCAGATCCTCGAAACCCGCGAAGATCAACTGTTCTGGTTCCGACAGCGCATCCTCCACTACGGCAAAAATGTCCGGGTACTCGAACCCGAGTGGCTGGCAGACCGGTTGCGGGAGGAGTTGAGGCAGGCCTATGAAAATTATCTGCAACCCCTCGACTCGGAGTAGGGGATCTGTGATATGCTAATACCATACAAAATTTGGCGGACCGAAGCTCGGTCGATTTCCCCGGGGGGTCCGCCAAATCGCCAGAACCTCGACAACTGAATACTTTCAGCGTTTTGGGTTCCGGCGGATGGGCGATCGGCGATGGCTGAAACGCCCATTCGCGATCGGGTCCGCCAAAACCGGCTCTGGAAACGCCCATTCATCGGGGTTACAGAGGATGGACTTTCAAACCAATGAATCCCGGCAACGGGATTGAAACTACAGCTTAAACTTCACGTCCATGTAGCCTTTTTTTGCTTTCAAACCAATGAATCCCGGCAACGGGATTGAAACTGTGCTTTCGGGTTTTTCTCCAAAAGTTTCTTGTTAAACTTTCAAACCAATGAATCCCGGCAACGGGATTGAAACCCCTAAAACTCTGGCAAAGAATAGCATCGCCCCGGCGCTTTCAAACCAATGAATCCCGGCAACGGGATTGAAACATTCCGAAATGCCTCCCCAAACTCTACATTAAATCGCTTTCAAACCAATGAATCCCGGCAACGGGATTGAAACATTGAATTTTCCAAAAATAACTCGTTCGTCCGCAGGACTTTCAAACCAATGAATCCCGGCAACGGGATTGAAACATCGCGGCATTCCGAGCCGGGGGACTCTCCGAATGGCGCTTTCAAACCAATGAATCCCGGCAACGGGATTGAAACTTGTCTTATCAATTTGTTCGTCGCTGATATCCCAATTAAACTTTCAAACCAATGAATCCCGGCAACGGGATTGAAACACAGCAAACATCGAGAAGCTAGGAAGTCCTGGCTATGCTTTCAAACCAATGAATCCCGGCAACGGGATTGAAACCTTCAGTGGAACCCACCGCAATACGGGCAAACCCCGCGCTTTCAAACCAATGAATCCCGGCAACGGGATTGAAACGTTCAAACGGGATTTATCAATTCTCCAATCCTCTCTATCTCTTTCAAACCAATGAATCCCGGCAACGGGATTGAAACCGTTGTTGAAGGCAATCAAAGCCAACTACATTCTTGAAGACTTTCAAACCAATGAATCCCGGCAACGGGATAAACCTAGCTAAACCAAGTCAATTTCTTCTGGAATATCCTCGATCCAATTGAAAATCGGTTCGTCCGGATGGCGGCGATAAACCTCGACGTACAATTCCCGTATCAATTGTTGAACGGTGGTTTTGGATAATGTATTGCGATCGCCCCAAAGAATGACCATCAACATCATTTCCGTGGCTTGACTGCCACCGTCCAAAGGCGGTAAAATATAGACGATATCTCCGAGAATTTTCGCGCCAAATCGCCGATAAAATCCGATCCGGCGTTCTTTTAATTCGCGATCGCCCCCAAAATCCGGATGCTCGACTTCCAAAACCAACGACTTCGACTCCCGTTTCGCCCCATCGATAATATATTGCAAAAATCGGGAGCCGAGTTTGAGGTTTCTAAACTGCGGGTTTGTCGCCAAATAACCCAACAACAGAAAACCCGATATCGGCAAGGGTTCGACAATCGACATCAGCGCCAATTCCCCCTGATAATAGCCCGCCCAAAGTTGAGTCCGTCCCGATGCCACTGCTGACTTCACCCGAGGGATGGGGATGCGTTCCCGGGGCGGAAACGTGTCTCGATAAAGTGCGATCGCCCTTTCAAAATCCGGGTGGGCGACATCTGGAATGAGTTTAAATTCAACTTCGGTATCGGTAGGCTGCATGGGACGTTGATCGGTTAAATATGATGATTGGCGATCCCCCTAAATCCCCCTTAAAAAGGGGGACTTTGAATCCTTCTCTTCCCTTGCTCAGAGGGACTTTGAATTCTTCTCCCCCCTGACTCCCCCCTGACTCCCCCCTGACTCCCCCCTGACTCCCCCCTTT
>NZ_JAJENU010000655.1:0-30025 GCF_035615495.1 Lyngbya sp. CCY1209
GCGTTTTTTTTGGGGTGATTCGAGCCCCCCTAGCCCCCCTTAAAAAGGGGGGGACAAGATGGAGCGATCGCGTTTTTATAACCCACCATCTCCCCAATCATCGACCGATGATTTTAGTCGTAAAATTGTCGTCAATTTGTAGGGTGGGTTAGCGTCAGCGTAACCCACCGCAACCCCTTTTATCTATTTGGAAACGCGATCGCATTTTTCCAACCCCCCATCTAATTCCCTAGCGGAATGGTTTTTCCCCTAATAATTCTTATCCAAACCCGATCGCATTTCCATCTGACACGCCCCACAAACGTTAATTTTGATTAAATTGTAATCGACGATACGAAAAAAAGTTGCGCGATCGCGGAACCTGTGCTTCAAGACAATTGCTGGAGCATCTAAGTGTTAGCATTCTTAAATGATTTATTGTGGGGAAAAGTCCTCATTGTCGGTTTAATCGGTGTCGGGTTACTCTTCACCGTCGCCTCGAAATTCGTTCAGTTCCGATATTTCGGCAAAATGTTCGCCATTCTCGGAGAATCAACCCGACGCCAAGAAGGTCATCTCAGCTCATTTCAAGCCTTAGCTTTGAGCGTCGCCGGACGGGTGGGGGCCGGGAACATTGCCGGAGTCGCCGTCGCCATCACCCTCGGGGGACCGGGGGCGATTTTTTGGATGTGGCTGATTGGTTTAATCGGGATGTCTACCAGCTTCTTTGAATGTACCCTCGCCCAACTTTTTAAAGTCGCGGAACCCGACGGAACCTATCGCGGAGGCCCTGCCTATTATATCGAAAAAGGACTCGGTAAACGGTGGTTATCCGCCCTTTTTTCCGTCCTCCTCCTCGTCACCTTCGGATTTGGATTTAACGCCCTACAATCCTATACTGTCGCCACATCAATTAACGATACTTTTGGCATTTCCACCCGCATCACCGGAGTGGTTTTGATGGTCGTTTTGGGGCTGGTAATTTTCGGCGGCATCAAACGCATCGCCGAGGTCGCCGAATATGTGGTTCCGGTCATGGCAGCGGGATACTTTCTGATGGCACTGTTTGTTTTGATGACCAACTTTTCTGAAATCCCCGGCGTTTTCGCTTATATCATCAGAAATGCCTTCGGGTTACAAGAAATCGTCGGTGGCACCCTGGGCGCGACCATTATTTGGGGCGTCAAACGGGGGCTATTTTCCAACGAGGCGGGTTTGGGAAGTGCGCCCAACGTGGCGGCCGTTGCCTATGTGGAACATCCAGCAAACCAGGGAATCATCCAGGCCTTCAGCGTCTTTATCGACACGATTATTTTGTGTTCCTGCACGGCGGCGATTATCCTGCTTTCCTCGGTTTACGAACCCGGGACGGACGTGGGGGGTGTGACCATGACCCAGGCGGCGATGGGGGAACATTTGGGATGGTGGGGACAGGCGTTCGTGACGATCGCCCTGGTCTTGTTTTCCTTCACTTCCATCATTTACAATTACTATTTGGGAGAAAATAGCCTCAACTTTTTCAGCCAAGAAAATAAGCTGCTGTTCAACGGCTTTCGGGTGCTAACTTTAGCCCTGATTATTTGGGGTGCGGTGCAGGATCTCAGCACGGTCTTCGGATTCGCGGACGTGACGATGGGACTGCTGGCGATCGTCAATTTGGTCGCTTTGGTGATGCTGTTTAAAATCAGCTTGCAGGTGATGAGAGACTTCGATCGCCAAATCGCCGCCGGAGTCACCCAACCCATCTTCGACTCCGATCGCTTCCCCGGACTCAACCTCGACCGCAAAGCGTGGCCGCCGGCGAATCTGACACCGGAACTCGACCCCTCCGCTACCCCGGAAATGGGGTGAGAAGGGTGTAGGGTGTAGGGTGTAGGGTGTAGGGAATCGGGAATGGGGAATCGGTCATTTTTCATTTTTCATTTTTCATTTTCCCCGCACCCTAATTGCGGTGATTGTTCATGTAGCGAATCCTCGCCCCGGCCCACTGCAATTTTTCTCGCAGGGTTTGGTAAAACGAATAGTCCTCCCGCAGGATGATAAACTTCGCCTGACAGTCAGCCATCCGCACGTCCACCCGCTGTCCCGGCCAAATTGAAGTCGCCAACACCCCGTCCATCCACAATTTCGTATCGTGTTCGACGTCAGCCAGGGGCCAAACGCTGACCACGGAACCGGAGGGGATGACCACGGGGCGGCTCGACAGGCTGAGGGGACAGATGGGGGTGACGGTGATGGCGTCCATCCCCGGGTGAACGATGGGGCCCCCGGCCGAGGCGTTGTAGCAGGTGGAACCGGTGGGGGTGCCGACGATCAACCCGTCGCCCTGGTACTGGTCCACCACCTCGCCGTCCACCTCCATTTCCAGGATCGAGGTGGGCATCCGGTGGGCCGAGGCGGGTTTGACGCACATCTCATTCAACGCCAAAAAGCGATCGCTCACCGGCTCCAAATTGGCGCGATCGCCCTCAAAAATAGCCGCCTGCAACATCATCCGCTGCTGGACGGCGTAGCGATCCTCAAACAGGCGATCGACCGTCGCTTCCGTGTCCTCGATCTCCTCGAAGGGCTCGGTCAAAAAGCCCAGGTGTCCCCCCACGTTCGCCGCCAAAATCGGAATCCCGACTTCCGCCAAATGTCGCGCCGCCGCCAACGCCGTCCCGTCCCCCCCCAACACCACCGCCAGATCGATCGCGCCGGTACTCGAGGCGAGAAACACCGGATAGGGGTTATCTTTGGCGCCGCTCGGCCCCATGAGGACGTGACACCCCCGCTTTTCAAACTGTTTGGCGTACCGTTCCGCGCAGCGCTGGCCCTGTAGGTCCCTGGATTTGTGAGCGATAATGACCTGTTTGATCTCCACAGTCCCGATTTGATTACATCCGATCCTTGTTATTATGTCTGATCTCTTCTGGAGAGGTGCGAAAATTTTTTTGACATCGAACCGGTTCGGATACCCGGCATGAACGCTTATCCGGGAGTCTGCGATTCGCGAAGCGTACCGATCGCTTCTGTGCCGGCCGAAGATTCCGGATTCTTAATATTTGTTTACATATTGGCTCTGATATTAAGACCTGTTATTTAAAAGAGACGGTCGGAAATTGTAAAGAATTGGTCAAGGATGATTGCGGAACTTACCCCGTCTTAAAAATCGTGATATTGTTGAAAATAATTAAAAAAATTTTGTCACTTATTGGCGGTATTTTGATCCGCCAATAAGTCGAATAAAAAATTCTGCTTTCAATGTTAAATATGACAATGAAAAGAAAATTAATTGTTTTTGAAGCCAACGAAATTCCCTTCAAGGTGATCGATAGATTTTGCCAATTATTTCCCAATTCCTGTTTAGCAAAAACGCTATCGTCCTGCACCCAATTTGTCACATACGATGACTCGATCGATCGAGGTCGAACCCCGCAGCCCACATTTTCCTGGCCTTCCATCCATCGCGGCGTCAACGATCCGACTCATCAAATCTACAGTTTCAACCAAGAATTGAGCGAAGTGGACGAAATCTATCCGCCGATTTGGAAAATCTTGACTTCATCCGGCATAAAAGTGGGTTTACTCGGCGCTTTCCACTCCTATCAAAGTTTTCCCGAAACCGACGAACTCAAAGAAAACTACGCATTTTATGTTCCCGATGTGTTTTCGCAGGATGGCAAAGCCCATCCCAGTTATTTGCAAATTTTTCAAGATTATAACCTGAAAATGACGAGGGCATCGGCTCGGAATGTCGATCGCGATTTACACTTCAAAAAAATGCTCAAAATACTCGATCAAGCCCATCAATTCGGCATCCGACCATCGACGATATTGGAAATTGCAATTCACCTCATCGAGGAAAAATACCGACCTTGGGTCAGTACCCGGCGACGCAACCATCAGGTCACGTTATCCTTCGATATTTTTCTCAAACATCTGAAGCGATCGCGGCCGGACTATGCCGTTTTTTTTGCCAATAATATTGCTGCCGCCATGCACCGATACTGGGCGGCGACATTCCCGGAAGACTTTGCGACGCTCCAGGTCGATCGTGACTGGATCGACAGGTACGCTGGCGAAATCGACCGCTCCGTACTGACATTCGATCGGTGTCTGAAAACTCTCATTTCCTACGTCGATCGGCATCCCGAATACAAACTCATTTGCATGGGCGGCATCGGGCAAGCCGCCCGGGAGGCGGTCTGGTTTAATTCGGAACTTTACATTACCGATTGGTCACGGTTTATGAATTTTATGGGCGTCGAACCCGGACATTGGCGATCGATTGTCGCCATGATCCCGATGTTCAACGTACTCGTCTCTCCGGAATGTCGGTCGCAATTTCGTTCGGCCGTACAAGATCTGCGGATAGACGGCCGAGCCGTCGATGTTCGGGAACAAAAAAATGGGATGTTCGCCATGTGCCTCGGACACGCCAATCAGTCGGAAGATTGCATTTCATTTCGAGGGAAAAGGTATAATATCCGCGAATTGGGGATGGAAAATGTCGAAATTGAAGATCGTTCGTCTCGATCGGGTTATCACATCCCCACCGGATCGTTGTGGGTTTACGATCCGCTGTCGAAAAAACCGCAGTCCGATGGGAGAATGAAAATTTCGACCCTGGATATTTGTCCGACTCTACTCAGTGCTTTTAAGATTCCCGTCCCGGCTTACATGAAAGGCAATTTAGTCGAAGCCCTTCTCTGAGGCGACTCGAACCGCCATCTGAGTTAAGATAGAATGGACGCGATCGCGGAGTCGGAAAAATGGCTCATCCCGCCCTGAAAACCGTCCTCAACCTGTTTTTTAAGCCCGAGTGTCCCCTGTGCGGACGGCCGGCGGAAACCGAATTCTGCCGCTACTGCCAAACCCAACTGCTGCGGTGTCAGTTCCCCGAGGGCGGCGAGTTTCCCGGAGACGTACCCGTTTTCGTGTGGGGGCGGTACGGCGGCGCCCTCAAACGGGCGATCGCGGCGTTAAAATACGATGGCAACCCCCAAATCGCCCGACAGTTGGGATGCTGGCTGGCGGATGGGTGGCTGGGAACCCAGGAAACCCTCCCCAAAAATTTGACCGTCGTCCCCATTCCCCTGCATCCAGACAAGTTGAAAAAGCGGGGATTCAACCAGGCGGAATTGCTGGCCCGGGGGTTTTGCGAACTGACCGGATTATCCCTCAAACCCCACGGTTTGGAACGGGTGCGGGACACGGAAGCCCTGCACGGTTTGTCATCCGCAGAGCGCCAAAAAAACCTGCAAAATGCCCTGCGGGTGGGAAAAGATCGCCCCCCCCGCCCCAATTCTGTTTTAATTTTAGACGATATTTATACCACCGGGGCGACGGTCAACGCCGCCCTGCGAGCCTTCAAAACCCATCGCATCCCCGTCGCCGGAGTCGTCGCTTTGGCGACCACAAACACGCCGCCACCCCGGCAGCGATCGCGCCCCAAATCTCATTAAAAAAAATTTCGGGTATTTGAGAACATGGAATGGAGATATTTGCCTCTTTAAATATCGACAGTTTCACCTCCATTCACCGCAGCCAAGATGCGACGGTTTATCGGGCGGTTCGGAAGTGCGATCGCGCCCGGATTATTGTCAAAGTTATCAATTCCGAATCCCCCACCCCCGAGGTGATTTATCGCCACAATCGAGAATATGAAATCACCCGCAATCCCGCCTGCGATTTTATCGTCAAAGCCGAGAGTTCAGAGGTGTATTACCACCGGCGGGCGATCGTATTTGAAGACTTCGGCGGCTCATCCTTGGAACAATTAATTCGCACCTCGGGGGGATTTTGGGGAGACAACTATACCCTGGAATCATTTTTGAGATTGGCGATGCAAATTGCTGGGGCGGTGGAACAAATTCACGCCCGCCATATCGTCCACAATAATTTGAATGTTTCCCACATTATTTTAAACCCCAAAAGCCGGAAATTGAAAGTCATCAGTTTCGGCAGTGCGACCATTGTAAACGTCGATTTTTCTAGCAGAAAATCCGCCAAAGAAATTGACATAATTTTTAAACCCAACCGCGTCGAAGCGGCGGATAGAAGCGATCGCCCCCCGGACTTTGAACCGGACTTTTACGGTTTGGGACAAATTTTTTATCAACTGTTGACGAGCCGGCTGCTGTGGGAGATTGACGACCCCGTATCCTGGCTCGACGGCAGGCTTCAACAGTCGCCGATTTCCCCGTCAAAAATCTGTCCGGAAATTCCAGAATCCCTCTCCGATTTGATCCTGCGCCTACTTTCCAGAACCCCGGAAAATCGGGAACTGAGCGCCGCAGAAATACGGCTGAACTTGGAAGAAATATTGGCGGCGATTCCGGGACATTATAACCCCGATATTTTGCTGCCAATAATCGAAAAAAAAAATTACCCCAAAAATTGTGAAAAATATAAATCTACAAAAAATGGGGGGGATTTGTTTTACTTTCACCATTCAAATCTGGTCTATTTTTACCAGATAGGGGATTACGATTTGGCTCGCAATCACGCCGATTTAGCCCGACAATGCATCGACGACAATTCCCGATTTTTGTACTTCGGAGATTATCAGTTTTATCGCGGGCTCGCCCTGGCGGCCGTCGCCCGGACAGCCGAACCCGAAGAACGGGGACGGATCGCCTCTCAAATTGACGAGATCCGCGCCGAGATGGCCGCTTGGGCGAAGCAGGACGCCGGCAATTTTGAACACCGATTGATGTTGGTGGCGGCGGAACGCGATCGCCTCTGTGGAGAGATATTGCGGGCGGAAGAAAACTACGAGCAAGCCATTTCCGGAGCCATCGAAATCGGCTCCATCCACGACGAAGCCCTCGCCTGCGAATTAGCCGCCGACTTCTACCGATCGCGGCAGTTGGAGCGCATTTTCAGTTGCTATATAAAAGCCGCCCACGACGCCTATTCCCGCCTGCAATTCACCGCCAAAGTCAAAGATCTCGAAACCCGCCACCCCCAGATTTTGACCCCGAGTCCCCCCAGTCAACCCGAACGCTTCACCGTCGAAAAGAGCGGCGCTTCGAGTGCGGTGAATCTCGGCCGCGTCCTGCAAGCCTACCAAACCCTGTCCGGGGAAATTATTTTGGCGACCCTGCTGGCCAAAACCATGAAAATCCTGATCGAAAATACCGGGGCCGAAATCGGCTACCTGCTGCTGTCCTTTTCCCCCGAATCCGAAGCCGAAGCGTCCGGGCCGTGGCGGATCGAGGCGATCGCGGAAATGGACGTCGAGCGCGTCACCGTCCTGCGATCGATCCCCTTGGACACCCTCGCCGACCGCCAATTTCCCAAATCCGTCGTCCGCCACGTCGCCGACACCCGGGAGTCCGTCGTCCTCAACGAAGCCGTCCGGGACGGCCGCTGGCTCGGGGACGAATACATCAAAACCCAGCGACCCCAGTCGCTCCTGTGCGCTCCCCTGGTCCGCAAGCGGCAACTGATGGGTATCCTCTACCTCGAAAACAACCAAATGGCGGACGTCTTCACGGCCGAACGCATCGAAATTTTGAGCCTGCTGTCGGCCCAAGTCGCCATTTCCCTCGAAAACGCCTTCCTCTACAAAACCCTCGAACAAAAAGTCGGCGAACGCACCGCCGAACTCTCCCAAACCCTTGAACATCTCAAAGCCACCCAAAATCAACTCGTCGAGGCCGAAAAAATGGCGGCCCTGGCGGGGTTGGTCGGCGGCGTGGCCCACGAGATCAACACCCCGGTGGGGACGGGAATCCTGGCCGCCTCTTTCCTCGCCGGCGAAACCGACAAATTCGCCCAACTCTGTCGGTCCGGGTCCTTGAAGCGATCGGCCCTCAACGCCTATCTGGAAGTCGCCGCCGAAAGCAGCCAACTGATTTTGGAGAATCTCCAGCGGGCCGCGAGGCTGGTGCAGAGCTTCCAGAAAGTCGCCGTCGATCAGACCTCCCTGGAGCGGCGCACCTTCGCCCTGAAGCCCTATTTGGAGGAAATCCTCCTCAGCCTCGGCCCCAAGTTCAAACGCACCGCCCACCGCATCTCGGTTGAAGGAGATGAGACAATAGAAATTGACAGTTATCCCGGTGCCTTGTCTCAAATTATTACGAACTTGGTGATGAATTCCTTGATTCACGCCTACGAACCGTCCCAATCGGGTCAGTTGCGATTGCAGGTGGCGGCACTCGGCGATCGCTTTACCATCCGATACGGCGACGACGGCCGCGGCATCCCGGCCGAACATTTGGGCAAAATTTTCGACCCCTTCTTCACGACCGGCCGCAGTCGTGGCGGCAGCGGTTTGGGTTTGCACATCGTCTACAACTTGGTGACTCAGACCTTGAAAGGGACGATCCGCTGCGAGAGTCGGGAAAATGTCGGCACCGAGTTTATGATCGACTGTCCTTGCACTCCGGAGTGATATCATATCCGCTAAAATAGTTTTAATAAAAACTATTTTTGTCAGTAATTGGACGCTCGGCAATCGATATGATAACTGACGCTCTCAACTGGAGATAACACAAGTATCGCCCTCGTGTATTAACGTCCTCGACAAGACTCGAAAACCCCACCCAGCCCTATAACTCCCACAGGCGATGCTCCGGTCGCCTTGGCACTGAAGTAGAGAAAGACGACCTATGAACGATCGCAATTCCCAACCCAATTCTCCCGAAGATGACGACCTTTTAATCATCGAAGACGAAGGGGAAGTCCCCGCTCCGGGGACGACCAATCGAGCCGGGTCGGAGCCGGCTTGGAAAATGATGCTGGTGGATGACGATCCCGACGTTCACCGGGCGACGAAACTGATTTTAAAAAACGTCACCTTTGAAAATAAACCCCTAAGTTTTATCTGTGCCCATTCTGCCGCGGAAGCCCGGACGGCGATCGCCGCTCACCCGGACACCGCCGTTTTGTTGTTAGACGTGGTGATGGAAACCGACGATGCCGGCTTGGAGTTGGTCAAATATATCCGAAAACAGCTCAAAAACGAGTTCGTCCGCATCATTTTAAAAACCGGACATCCGGGAAAAGCCCCCCCCAGCTCCGCCATCGTCGAATATGATATCAACGACTATCAAACCAAAGTCGAGATGACCCAACAAAAGTTGATCGCGACGGTCATCTTCGCCCTGCGTTCCTACCGAGATATCCTCCACCTCGAAGGGAGTCGCCGTGCCCTGCAGGAACTCAATCAAAATTTACATCTGTTGGTGGAAGAACGCACCCGAGAGCTGACCGAACAAAATCAAAATTTGCAGCGGGAAATCGACCGGCGGCAACAGCTCGAACGGGATCTCGTCGAGAGCAATGCGAAATTTAAGGGAATTTTGGATATCGCCGAAGAAGCGATTATTTCCCTCGGGGAAGACCAGCGAATCATCCTCTTCAACCAGGGGGCGGAACGGATTTTCGGATATGCCGTCGCAGAGGTGATGGGACGGCCCCTGGACATTTTACTGCCGGAAGGAGTGCGAGCCATCCACCGGCGGCACGTCAGCAATTTCGGCGCCGAGGCGACCGCCGCCTGCAATATGAAAGGACGGCGGGAAATCGTCGGACTGCGGAAAAATGGAGATGTCTTCCCGGCCGAAGTTTCCATTTCTCGGCTGCCATTGCAGACCGGGGTGGTTTACACCGCCATCTTGCAGGATATCAGCGATCGCAAACGGGTCGAAGACGCCCTGAAACGATTGAATCAAGACCTAGAAAACCGCGTCGCCAACCGCACCCGCGAACTGCAAGAAAAAATCGAGCAACAGCGGCGCGTCGAAATGGCCCTGCGGGAGAGCGAAGAAAAATTCCGCCAGTTCGCCGAAACCATCCGGGAAGTCTTTTTTATGGTGTCCCGGGCGGGAGAAACCCTCTACGTCAGCCCCGCTTACGAAGAGATTTGGGGCCGAAGTTGCCAGAGCCTGTACCGAGATCCGCAATCCTGGTTCGAGGCGATCGAGCCAGACCATCGGGAGGAGGTCGAAAAGGCGATCCGAGGCCACATTCGCCGGCCGAAACCTTTCGAGGTCGAGTACCCCATCCGCCGTCCCGACGGGGAACGCCGCTGGATTCGCGCCCGCTCCTTTCCCATCGCCGACGGGGGCGGACAGATCTACCGCTTCGCCGGCATCGCCGAAGACATCACCGATCGCAAACGGGACCGGGACGAACTGCAGGCCCGGGAAACCGCCCTGCGGGAACTGTACCAGATCGCCGTCGCCCCCCACCTCGCCTTCGAGCAGCGGCTGCAAGCCCTGCTGTCGATGGGGCGGCTGCACTTCAGTTTGGAGGTGGGGATTCTCTTCCACATCCGGGGCGCGCGCTGCCAGGTGGTCGCCGCCCAGACTCCCCCCGACTTCCCCCGCCCCATCCCGGCCGAAACTGTATTTCCCCTGCGGGATACCTTCTGCCACCGCACCTTCGAGACATCCGAACCCGTTGGCATCACCGACGCGGAACACTCCCCGGATTGGGAGGCCCACCCCGCCTGCCACCAGTTCGGATTGAAATCCTATCTGGGGGTGCGGATTGTGGTGGCGGGGAAACCCTACGGTACCCTGAGTTTTTCCGGGCGTCTCCCCCGCCAACCCTTCAACAACCACGAATTGCAACTCCTACAACTGATCGCCATGTGGGTGGGGGGCGAAATCGAACGCCAGCAGTCGAAGGCCAGCCTGGAACAGGAATTTCAAAAAACCCTCCTCCAACAGCAGATCACCGATCGCATCCGGGAGAGCATCGAGAGCCACCCCATCGTCCAGGCGACGGTGAGTTTGGTGGGGGAAGCCTTCGAGGTGAACCGCTGCCTGATCCACCGCTACCCAGCCGAGTCCGACGGCGGAATCGCGATCGTGGCGGAATATTTGCACGGGGCCTTCGAGTCCATGCTTGCGGTGGAAGTGCCCCGCCGGCCGGACAACCCCCACCTCGATCGCCTATTGGCTCAGGATCGGGCGATCGCCTCCCCGGACGTCTACGCTGACCCCCTGCTCGCGCCTCAAGTAGACCTGTGCCGCCGGACGAGTTTGAAATCCATGTTGAGCGTCCGCACCTCCTACAAGGGGGAACCCAATGGGGTGATCACCCTGCAACAGTGCGATCGCTTCCGGGAGTGGACCGACGACGAGATCGAACTCATCGAAGCGATCGCCCGCCAGGTGGGCATCGCCCTCGCCCAGGCCTCCCTCCTGGAGCGGGAGCAGTGGCACAAACACCAACTCGAAGACAAAAATCGCGCCCTGTCCGAGGCGACCCGCCGCGCCGAAGCCGCCAGCTTGGCTAAGAGCCAATTTTTAGCCAACATGAGCCACGAGATCCGCACCCCCATGAACGCCATCCTGGGGTTCTGCGACCTCCTGCAAGGACTCGTCTGCGAACCCCGCCAGCAGACCTACGTCCGCTCCATCGCCTCCAGTGGGAAAACCCTCCTGGCCCTGATCAACGACATCCTCGACCTGTCCAAAATCGAGGCGGGGAAAATGGAACTCCAGAATGAACCCGTTGACCTGCGGGCTTTGGTGGCGGAAATCGGCCAGATTTTCTCCCAAAAAGCGGCCGAACAAAACCTGCAACTTCAGATCGACGTAGCCGAAGACATCCCCCGGGCGATCGGGTTTGACGAAGTGCGGCTGCGGCAGATCCTATTGAATGTGGTCGGCAACGCCCTCAAATTCACCGATTCCGGGTCTGTTACGATTTCGGTCTGCGCCCGCCCCGAGGCCGGGGAGGTCGGTTCCGGGGGGCGATCGACTGTTACCGTCGAAATTGCCGTCGCCGATACGGGCATCGGCATCGCCCCCGAACAGCAACAGCGGATTTTCGAGAGCTTCATGCAGAGCGAAGGGCAGAGTACCCGCAAATACGGCGGGTCGGGGCTGGGGTTGGCGATTACCCGCCGGTTGACGCAAATGCTGGGGGGGACGATCCGCCTGGACAGCGAAGTGGGCCGGGGCAGCACCTTCACCTTCCGGTTTCCGGGGGTGAATCTGGCGAACCCGTTGCCCGAAACCGAGATCGCGGATGGGGCGGATGACGATTTGAATCGCCTCGCCCGGAGCACCATTTTGGTCGTCGATGACGTGCAGTCGAACCTGGACCTGATGCGGGGATATTTTGCCAATTCTCACCACAAACTGTTGTTGTGCAAAAATGGGTGGGAAGCCATCCACCAAGCCCAAAATTATCGTCCCGACCTGATTTTGATGGACCTGCGGATGCCCCATCTCGACGGCTGGGAGGCGACTAAATATCTGAAAGAAAATCCGGACACCCGGGACATCCCGATCGTCATCCTCACCGCTTCTTCTTTAGATCGCGATCGCCGAGAAATCGCCAGCCTCCACAACGGATTCCTGCACAAACCCGTCAGCCGCCGCGAGTTATTTTTGGCTTTGAAAAAACAACTTCCCAAACCGCCCGCCAATTCCTCGCCGTCTCCCGCCCCGGAGGCACCCCGGGATTCCCCGGAGGCTGGCCCGATCGCCGAACTGCTTGCCAAACTCGAGTGCCAAGAGAAAACCGTCTGGCCGGAACTGCACAGGACCCTCAAAATGCGGGACCTGCAGGCTTTTTCCGACTGCCTGATGGATTGGGCTCACGCCTACCCCTACGCCCCCCTGGTGGATTACGCCTCGACTCTGAGCATCCAACTGCAAGAGTTTGACTGGGACAAAATCCCCCGGACGGTGAAACGCTTTCCCGAAGTCCGCCGTACCCTTCTCGATCGCGATCGCCCTTAACTGTTCATCCAACTATGAAATTTACTCTCCCCCCCCTCCCCAAATGGCTGTCGTCGTCCGTCCCCAAACTGAAATGGTCTTCTTTTGGCGCCCTGCTGTTGCTGAGTGCGGCGGGGTACTTGGGAAATTACTTCAAATGGCCGCTGTTTTTCGGGGTCGATTTCCTCTTCGGCAGCATCGCCAGTTTGATCGCCGTCTACACCTACGGTATCTTTTGGGGCACCCTCGTCGCCGCGATCGTGGGCAGCTATTCTTACGTCCTCTGGGGACACCCCTACGCCACGATCATTTTTACCTGCGAAGCCCTGTTCGTCGGACAAGCGTTGCGGCATCGACAACAGAGCATGGCCTGGTGGGATGGGATTTATTGGGTGGCGATCGGAATTCCTTTGGTGGGGATATTCTACGGATATGTCCTGCCCATCTCGCTCCAAGGGACCCTCGTCGTCGCCCTCAAACAGGCGATTAACGGCATTTTTAACGCCCTCATCGCCGATTTGATCGTCACTTACCTGCCCTTCCGACACCGCCGGGGAACCCTCTCCTTCGAGCGGACGCTGTTAAATTTGCTCGTGGCTTTCGTGTTATTTCCATCCCTGGCGTTGACGGTGTTTCACGGTCAACAAATGCTGGAAAATTTGGAAACCGAAATTAAAACCGAACTGAAAGCTACATCGGTTCCCTTGGTGAATAGCCTGCATTTGTGGTATCAACAATACTACCATGCCGCCCGAGAATTGGTCTGGATTCTCTCGGAATCCCCCGAGGATTTGTCCCTGTTACAAAACACCACCGAACTGATCCATCGCTCCTTTCCATCTTTCCTCAATTTGACGGTCACGAATTCATCCGGGAAGATTATCGCGGCCTATCCCGCCCAAAATTCCCGGGGCGAATCGGTCATCGGCCGCCGCGTATTGAGTCCGACGGAGATGGCGCAAATCGTCGCCACCAAATCCCCTCAGATCGTCGATTTTCTCGACCCGGGAGAAGGGGAACAAGCGTCCCTGAGAATCCTGCTGCCCGTATTCGAGAACTCGGTTTCCGGGACGGATTGGGTGGGGATTGTGTATGGGACCGTAGCGATCGAACAACTGGCGGAATTTCTGGAGATCAACACCCCCCGCCCAGAAATGGACGCGATTTTACTGGACCGAGACAACCGGGCGATCGTCGTGAGCACCGCATCTTCGGTGCCGGCGGGAAACATCTTCAATCTCCACGAAACGGGCGAACTCGTCGTCCTCGACGACCGAGTTTCCCACTGGTTCCCTCCACCCGTTTCTCCGACGATGGTACGGCGGCGACAATCGTTTTATTTTTTGGAAGCCCCCCTGGAAATCCCCGGGTTGTCCTGGCGCGTTCTCCTGCGGATCACGCCGATCCCTTACATTGACTATCTCGAAGGAATTTATATCCGAAATTTGACGATCATGTTGGTGATTTTTCTGATCGCTTTGCTCGTGTCGGTCAAGATCTCCCACCAACTGGCGACGCCGCTGTTGAAATTGGCGACCGTCACCACGAATTTACCGCAAAAACTGACGGGACGTGGCGGCGCGATCGGCGACAGCGCACCGATCGCCCCCCAGCCCGGCCGGATTCGGGAAATTCAGATTTTGTGGGAAAATTTTCAGCACATGGTCGGGGCGCTGCAAGAACAGTTCGACGCGATCCGTCGCGCCAACGAAACCCTGGACCGCCGGGTTCAGGAACGGACCCGGGAACTGCTGCAACTCAACCGGGAACTGACGGAGGCGAAGGAGGCGGCGGAGGTAGCCAGCCGCTCGAAAAGCGAGTTTCTCGCCAACATGAGCCACGAAATCCGCACGCCGATGAATGCCATCCTCGGATTTGCCGAACTGCTCAAAGATCGGGTCGAAGATCCGAAAGCGTCCGCCTATATCAGCTCCATCGCGGACAGCGGGAAGACGCTGTTGGTGCTCATCGACGATATTTTGGATCTGTCTAAAATTGAGGCGGGCAAACTTAACCTGCACTATGAACCGATCCGGTTGAGGAATCTGGTTGAAGAGATCCGCGAGATCCTGTCCGCCCAAGCCACTCGAAAAGGCCTGGGACTGGCTGTCAACATCGCCCCCACGGTTCCGGAGGCGATCGCCTTCGACGGGATTCGCCTCCGACAGATCCTGTTCAACGTGGTGGGAAATGCGATCAAATTTACGGAGCGGGGACGGGTGACGATTTCCGTCAACGCCCAAACTTATTCCCAGGATGACGGCAACCGGACTTGGCTGGAAATTGCGGTCGAAGATACGGGCATCGGCATCGCCCCGGAGGAGCGGCGGCGCATTTTTGAGGCGTTTACCCAGTCCGACGGGCAGACGACCCGCCAGTACGGGGGGACGGGGTTGGGGTTGGCTATTACACAGCGGTTGACGGAGATGTTGGACGGGCGAATTTTCTTGGAAAGTCAGGTGGGGGTGGGGAGCCGATTCACGTTCATTTTTCCCCGCGTCGCCATCGCCGAGCGGGTTTCCTCGCCGGAAGTCGAGGCGACGGACGTCAATTTTAACCGGTTGCGGGCTTCGACGATTTTGGTGGCGGACGACATCGAATCCAACCGCCAGTTGATCGGGGACTATCTGGCGGGGACGCACCACCGCCTGATATTCGCCCAGGACGGACCCGAGGCGATCGCCCGGGTGCACTCTCAACGGCCTGATGTGATTTTATTGGATTTGCGAATGCCCAAACTGGACGGAAAAGCGGTTTTAAAACAATTGAGGGAAGATGAGAACACTCGAAGGATTCCGGTGATTATTTTGACGGCATCCGTGCAGTTGGATGAACAGTTGGAGTTGGAACCCCTCTGCCAGGGTTTTCTGCGGAAACCGGTGAATCGCAAATGCCTGGTGTCAGCACTCAAACAGATTTTACCCCAGGCCCCCCCCCGAATCCCCCCCCAGAACGCGGAGGAGGCGATCGCGTTCTCTGCGCCACTCGCGCCGGAGGAACCCGACAAGGGACTCCGGCGGGACGAACTGCTCGAAAAGTTGACTCGGGAAGAACAGACCTCCTGGCCCCAACTGTGCCGGACGATGAAAATGCGGGAGTTGCGAGAGTTTGCCCGCCACCTGCGGGATTGGGGGTCGGAGTACCGCTCTGGCCTACTCCTGGACTACGCCGCTGAGCTCGAAACCCAACTGGAAGGGTTTGATTGGGATCGCATACCCGGGACGCTGAAACGGTTTCCGGAAATTCGGCAGTCTCTCTCCGGGATCATTGACAATTGATCATTGATAATTATCAAATTTTGACAGTATTTTTTTGCTAGAATCAACAAGTGATAGTCTGAATCGACACCCGTGTACAGTGGAATCTTTTAATCCAGAAAATTTTCTCATTCTCATCGTTGATGATGTCAGCAAGAATTTACAAGTCGTCGGGGCAATGCTCGATGAGGTGGGTTATGCGACCACCTTTGCGACCAGCGGAAAACAGGCGATCGAACGGGTCAAAACGGCGAACCCGGACTTGATTTTATTGGATTTGATGATGCCGGAGATCAACGGTTTGCAGGTGTGCGAACATTTGAAAGCTGACCCCCTGCACGCGGAAATCCCGATCATCTTTCTGACAGCCAGCAACGACTCTCAACACCTGCTGCAAGCCTTCGGCCAGGGCGCCGTCGATTACGTCACCAAACCCTACAAGGCGCCGGAACTCCTCGCCCGGGTGAAAACTCACTTGGAACTCAAGTACACCCGGGATGAGTTAAAAAAGGCTCTGGTGGAGTTGGAGACCCTGGCGACGACGGACTCCCTGACGGGTATCTCCAACCGTCGCCACCTTCTGACGTTGGCGGAGCGGGAATTTCAACGCGCCCAGCGGTATCGGAACCCGTTTTCGATACTGATGTTGGATATCGACCATTTCAAGTCCATTAACGATACCTACGGCCACGCGACGGGAGATGAAGCCCTGAAACTGATGGCCGACGTGACCCGAAATGCCCTGCGGCAGGTGGATATTTTCGGGCGCTTCGGGGGGGAGGAGTTCGTGGTCTTTTTGCCGGAAACGCCACTCCCGGATGCCGTGACGGTGGCCGATCGCATCCGGGAGGCGATCGCGTCGGTGTCGGTGGCTATGGACGATGCCGCGATTCGGATGACGGTGAGCATCGGGGTGGCGACCTACCAAACCGAGGAACCCAACCTCGACACCCTGCTGATGCGGGCGGACAAGGCCCTCTACGAGGCCAAGCAGCGGGGCCGCGATCGCGTGGTTGCCGATCCTACGAATTAGTTTCCCGCCGGCCGAGCAGCCAGTAGGTGGTCATGTTCCCCTTGCCTTTGATGGGGATAATGCCCCGTTTTTCGAGGACGTAGCGATCGCCCAACAGTCGATAAGTCGGTTCGCCAACCTGAATTTTCCCCGCTTCCCCCTGGGATTCCATGCGGCTGGCGACGTTGACCGCATCCCCCCACAAATCATAGGTAAATTTTTTCAAGCCGATCACCCCCGCCACCACCGGACCGGTATTGATGCCGATGCGGATGTCGAATCCCCGGTCGAGTTGATGTCGGAACTCGCGGACAACTCGCTGCATTTCCAGGGCCAAATCCGCGATCGCCGTGGCGTGGTCGGGTCTGGGGGTGGGAATCCCGCCCACCACCATGTAGGCGTCGCCGATGGTTTTGATTTTTTCCAACCCATATTTATCCGTGAGGCGATCGAAGGCTGAAAAAATTTGATTGAGTAAATTCACTAATTCCGTAGGAGATACTTGGGAACTAAGTCCGGTGAAGTCGGTGATGTCCGCGAACAAAATCGTCGCCTGGGCAAACCCATCGGCGATACAACCGGGGGTCTGTTTCAACCGGTCGGCGATCAGATCGGGGAGGATATTGAGCAGCAGGGTTTCTGATTTTTCTTTCTCGAGTCGCAGGGCTTCTTCTGCTTGGTGTTGTTGGGCGATCGCCTGACCGACGCGATCGTACATTTGAATAAAAGCGCCGATCACCTCTCCGAGTTCGTCCCGGCGATGGACGGAATGGCTGTAAAATTGTGGGGGCGGTCGGTTGCCACTGAGGGCTTCTCCTGCTTGGGTTAAATCCTCTCGTAAATTCAGGATCGGCAAAATCACCAAATAATTGAGGACGATCATCGTCGCCCCGGTGACAAATACAGAAATAATCAAAACCAGTCCCGCAATTCGCAGCACGAAATACCACACCTCGCGGGAGACGTCGGAGGCATCGTGGCGGAGAATAATTGTATAATCATCGAGGGGAAACACATCGCAGGCGAGATCGTAGCGATCGCCTTGGAGAGTTTGTAAGTACAGGCGCTGCCCCTCCCGAGCCGCTTCAAAGGACAAGGCGGGCGGTTCACCAAAGATCCCGATTAGTTCTCCGTCGGAGGTGTAGAGAGTACCACCCACCACGTCGGGATTCATGCGATGCAGGTTTCGCAGTTGTTCCAGGAAATCCGCCGGGGACTGATGGGGGTAGGTTGCCACAATCCAGGCAATTTTTCCCGAGGAGAGGCGGTGGTATTGGGCCAGCAACTCTTGCTGGCGACGGTACACCGAGGGGATGAGAATGATCGCTTCGATCAAAACGATGCTGGTGGCGATCCAAAATGTGATCCGCCGGGACAGTCTGGCTCTGAGCAATCTGACGAGTTCTGATAGGAGTTTGGATGTCATCGGATGTCGGAGGTGGGAGTTTCGGGGTGCGGGAGTGGTAGATGTGCACCCGCTCCCCGGAAAGGTTTTTTTATGCATCTGATTTGGACACCCCGAACCGGTTTCCAGAATACCCGGGGCACTCCCCAACTGTTTCAAGGCGGGGCGGGGTTTTTCCGGTCGGGCGATCGAGCATCTCGCCCAGTTCCGATACAATCAAATCAAAATCGATCCGATTTTTCTTGATTGTGCAAATATCTTTATTATGCAAATATGACAGTCGATCCGAATTCAACTCAACCGCCACAACCCAATGAGACTGCAGATAGCCCCAATGGGACGATCGCCACTGCCCTGGAAATGACATCCGTTCCAGGCAATGGGGAGGGGTTCTCCCTGGGAGATGGGGCGCAATTGCCCCAGGAGGCTTCACCTTCTGATGGTAGCGCGGATGCGATGTCACCTCGACTGAGCAATTGGCCGGCTTCCGTACTCACTTTGGGCGCGATCGCCGTGATGATTTTGGGGTTGGCGATCGATAATGTTTGGGTGGGATATGTCAGCGCCATCATCGCCATTTCGGCCGCGTTGCTGATTATCTGGCCGAGTTGGGGCAAGATCTGGACGACGCTGATCCCTTCGGTGTGGCGGAGTTTGATCGTTGCCAGCTTCGGGATTTTGGCCGGAATCACCGGGTTGCTGATGTTGAGCGGGTCTAACACGGACCTCGGCAGCCGCAATATTGTCATTAACTGGGACGCCATCGGGGCCCTCGGGGAACTGATCGGCGCTTTGGGTCAGATTATGATTGCGATTTTGGCGGTTTATGTGGCTTGGCGTCAATATGTGATTTCTCGGGATTTGACGATTCAGCAGAACCGCATCACCCAACAGCAGACGATTGATGCTTACTTTCAGGGGGTGTCGGATCTGGCTTTGGGGGAACAGGGGTTGTTGGAAGATTGGCCCCAGGAACGGGTGATTGCCGAAGGACGCACGGCGGCGATTATTCGCAGCGTGGATGCGGAGGGGAAGGCGAAGATTTTGCGGTTTTTGTCCCAGGCGCGGCTGATTACTCCCCTGAAACGCGATCGCCATTTGGGACGCCCGATTTTGGACGGCAACGGCAGCTATGCAGAAGATCGGGCTACGGGTATCCGGGTGATTGATTTGGGGGCGATGTTGGCGGGAGCAGACTTGGCTAATATGGATTTGCGGCGCACCGATTTGGGCGAGGCGAATTTGGTGCGGGCGAATTTGAGCGGTTGCGATCTGGTGCGGGCGAATCTTTCCCGTTCCATTCTCTTCGAGGCGAACCTCTCGCGGGCAAATTTGCGATCGGCTAAGTTTTTCTATGGCTCGGCGGAAACGGCGAGCCCCCGCACCCGCACGTTGATTCCCGACTACGCCACGGGTTACAACACCGGGGCGGTGGTGGAAAATGTCGATTTTACGGGGGTTCTGAACCTGTTGGAGGAGAATCGTTACTATTGCTGCGCCTGGTGCGGTTCTAAGGCTCGGGAGACGATTCCGGGAGGATGCGAGGGGATTCCCAACAAGTTGGGAAGATGAGAAAACCCCCTCTCAGTCTCCCCCTTGCGAAGCGGGAGAGGTAGAAAAGGCTTCCCAGGCGGCTTGGAAAAAGTCCCGTTCGCACAGCATGGCGTAATTGTAGATGCTTTCGGCTCCGGCGCGATCGCAAATATAGCGATCGCCGAGGGTTTCCAATTGTTGGGCGAGTTCTTCAAAGTCCTCGCCGCTGTAGGTTTCGATCCAGTCGGAATAGGAATGTTTGGGAATTTCGGGGGCGGCGAGTTGTTGTCCTAAAAAGGCGTACAATCGCAGACAGGGCATCATTGCCGCCGTGATGTATCCCACATCTCCCCCCCAGGCGGTGGCGAGGAGAAAGTCGGTGTAGCGACGGGTGGCGATCGCGGGTTGGGTTCCGGCGAGGTTGACTCCCCATTTTTGAGCATAACTGCCGTGCAGTTGCAGTTCTTTTAAGACTCCATCTCCGAGGGCGTGAAAGGTTCGGAAACCCTCCCAATCGGGGGTTTTGGCGGCGGCGATGCTGTAGGCGCGGGCGAAGGAACCGAGGAAAAAGGCGTCCTGTCCAATATAGTGGCGAAAGCAGGTTTCGGGGAGGGTGCCGTCGGCGATGCCCCGGACGAAGGGATGATTTAAGCAGGCTCGGGCGAGATCCTGATGGGCATTCCAAAGTTGAGTAGATATCATTAAATCAGTCTGTTTGATTGACTTTGATATAATGTTTATTTTAGCATCATTGTTTCCAAATTTCAATCCGGGCCTAAATTGAACCACAGAGGCACAGAGGACACGGAGAAGGGGTTATCACTATCCAATCCGGTCAAATTAATCCTATCAAATTGGGAGTTTTATGATGAGCGATCGCAAAGTCATCCACCTCGCAAACCGCCTCAGTTTGGGGTTGAAGCAAGGACAAATTGACGACATTAAAAAGACGGGGATTTCGGGATATATTAACTCGCAGCTCAATCCGGTGGCGATTCCGATACCCGAACAACTGCAACGGCAACTGCAACCGTTGAACACGCTCCCCTGGCAACCGGGAAAGCTTGTATTTGAACAAAATCGGATAGTCAATGAGGCGAAAAAACTGGATTTAGATCGGCGATCGCTGCAAAAAGTTCGCCGACAATTTCAGCAAAGAGTTATTAATCAGGTGAGACTCGGACGGCTGATTCGAGCCTTGCATAGTCCCCGAGAGTTGGAAGAAGTGATGGTAGATTTTTGGTTCAATCATTTCAATGTTTTCGGGATGCAGGGATTGGCGAGAATTTGGATCGGTTCCTACGAAGAACAGGCGATCAGACCCCACGTTTTCGGTAAATTTCGGACGCTTTTGGGGGCGATCGCACACCATCCCGCCATGTTATTTTATCTCGATAATTGGCAAAATACTGCGCCGGGTAGTCCGGGGGCGACGGGGAGATTTAAGGGTTTGAACGAGAATTATGCTCGGGAATTATTGGAATTACATACCTTGGGAGTTGATAGCGGATATACCCAGAAAGATGTGATGGAATTGGCGCGGATTTTGACAGGTTGGGGATTGCCGAAACCGGGCGATCGCGCCGGAGATGAAGATGGATTTTATTTTGATGAAACGCGCCACGATTTTGATGATAAAATATTATTGGGAAAAACGATAAAAGGACGGGGGATTGAAGAAGTTGAAGAGGCGTTGGATCTGTTGGCGAATCACCCCTCTACGGCCCAAAATATCGCCTACAAACTCGCCCAGGCTTTCGTGGCGGACGAACCCCCCGAGTCTGTGGTGGTTGATTTGAGCGATCGCTTTTTGGAGACGGGTGGGGAGATCAGAGAAGTGCTGAAAACCCTATTTAACAGTACAGATTTTTGGGATGAAAGGAATTACAACGCCAAATTCAAAAATCCCTATCGTTATATAACCTCTATTATGCGTGCGATCGGAGAAGTCAGCAATTTCAACCCAATTAATGGCATTTTAAATCAACTGGGAATGCCGCTGCACGCCTGTCCGTCCCCCGACGGTTATAAAAACACTCAACAGGCTTGGTTGAATCCTGATACGATGGTTCGCCGCAGCAGTTTGGCGGTGCCTTTGGCGGGGGGGTTACTCCACGAAGGAAATCCCGTCGATGCCAACCAGTTGGGGGAAACCTTGGGGATTACATTATCGCCTAAAACTCGTCAAGTTTTGGAAGAAAGTCCGGAAAACTTGAGGGGTGCTATTTTACTGGGAAGTCCCGAATTTATGCGATATTGAAATAGGGCAGGTATTTCACCACAGAGGCACAGAGGACACGGAGAAATCCCTTGATAATTATAGTGGTTTTCGCTCCAATGAGATCCGGTTGATCCCCCTAAATCCCCCTTGAACTCCCCCCTTACAAAGGGGGGGTAGGGGGGGATGGGGACTTTGAATTATTCCGAGCATTCAATCTGATTTGATATGATAACACAACAGAACCGAGTCCACGCTTAGTGGACTTTTGCTATTAGCCTTGAAATTTATTTCAAGGCGGGTGAACCGATATGGCGACTGCAATAATTCCCGATCGCGTGAGAATATTCAACTTATTTTGATGTGGATATTTGACCGAATTTGCTCGGGATTAAAAATGGTCGTATTTGCCAGCGATCGCTCAATCCTATAAAATAGAATTCAGACCTAAATCGTAACAATAGCCATGCCAAAATATATCATGTTCGGAAGCTACTGCGAAAACGTCCTCGAAAAGCGGGCACCTCACCGTCAGGCACATTTGGACGGATTAAAGCAGCAAAAAGAATCGGGAGTTTTGGTGACACTCGGTCCCACCAAAGACACCACCAAAGTTTTCGGCATCTACGAGGCTGAAGACGAAGCCACCGTCCGGGAGTTGGTGGAAAACGATCCCTACTGGAAAAATGGCATCTGGACGGAGTACGAAGTTAAGGAGTGGATTCAGGCGTTTTAAGGTGGTTCACCCACTGAGAAAAAATTGACTGGGGGGTAGACCTGCGGGGTCTACCCGTAGTACACTGGAGGGATGCAGGGTATCAGTGAATGCCATGAATGTTTTAGAACAGGGTTCGGACGATTTAGCACCCGTCGATTACAGCGATATATTGCAAAAAATATTGGGGTTAGTTCGCCAGGAAAATCCGTTTAAAATATCGAAAGATGGAAATCATCTGATCGTCGATTTGGATGCGATCGCCACTCAAATTGCTGTTGCCAAAATTCAGAGTCCCATCACTTCCAGTCAGCGAGTTCGTTCCGCAACGGTTAATTTTAGTCCCAGTTTTCAGCCAAAATTTCCGGGGTTGATTCGCGACATACGAGATCAATTAAAACAGAATCTATCGGATTGCGTCCAAACTCAAAATTTTGAGAGTATCGAACAATTTGTCAAGAGCTATCTTGAAAATTTACAGAGGGGAAGTTCAAACCAACTCGGTTTATTGTATAATTTCCCGGCGACTGCATCCGTACAGAAATCCGGGTTGGAAACGCGGCGGGATGATGTGGGAAGCAAGTCTTTGCTGAAATTCCACAAACTGACGATTTCGGTTCGCCATATCTCGCGGTTTCAAGCCGATCTGATCGCTGGAGTGAAAAACCACCTGGAACAAAGACTTGGAGACGAATTTGAGAACAATCGAGATGATATCGAAGAACAAATCGACGATTTAGAAGAAAATATCAATTCCGACTTCTACAAATTGCGGCGGGTGGTGGATACGGAATCCTTGGGGAAACTGAAAAAAGAAGCGAAAATTCGCTATTTGGAATACCTGCGAGATAATTTGGAAACCCAGGATCATCCCGATTTGGTTTATTTGCAGGATTTGATTCGGCGACTGAAAGCGATCGAGGAATATATTGGAAATCCTGACAAGCAGGATGGCGATTATGATGTCAGCTATGGCGGGGAAACCATCAATTATCGGGAAGTCTTTTCGCGATCGGAAGCCTTCGATCCCCTTCCCATCATTCCCATCGTCACCGACAGTTTGGGGGAAACCACCTCTTCCGACGGCAGCGATCGCACTTTTACATTTGGCTTGAAACTGAAATTTAACAATCCCGTTCAGGCTCGCGGCGGGGATAAAGCCTTCGACTATCATTTGAAACGGATCAATCCGGAGAGTTCGGAACATAAAGAAGAAGTCAGCCAAGATTCCGCAAAGTTTTATAGAAAACTGTTGAAGTGGGTGTTTCTCTACTATTTTGCGTTTGCAACCCACGGAAATCCAGAAGATCCCAACTACGATCGCCAATCCGAACTCACCTATGATGTTATCGAAAACTTTGAAAAGCGAGTTTTACCCATCCTAAAAGGAAGTGATGAGGACAAAAAAACCCGGTTATTGAAAAATTTCGTGTCGAGATTTGAAGAATTAAATGTCCGCCACAAAATCAAACGGCTCAAAAAGTTACTCCACGGTTTCATCGAACAAAAAACTATTCTACAACCCCGGTACTTCTCCCTTCAGATTGGCGTCAATCGCGGCATCTTAAAACGAGATCCTGATAGCCTGATTGAAGGAATGTTCTTTAATGATGTCGTCAGAGAGAATCCGAAAAAATGCCTTCAGTACATCACCATCGGCGAGTCTTACCCCGACGAGCAGATGTTGTGTCAGCTTCCCGCTCATCTCAAAATTGAAGATATCCGCTATTATCAAACGACAGAGCATGAGGAATTTAAAATTGCCTACTCTGATTTAAAAAAAGTGCGAGCGTTACCGGTATTATTCGTTCCCAATAGTAAACTGAGTGAAGAAACCAGGGGAAAAAATTTTAATGCCATTAAATGTATCGTTTTTCCCTACAATCCCCGCCGCCTGGATAAAGATCAATTCAACTCGGTACAGGCTTTTGTTTATCAGTTTACAATGTCCTTGCTGGTTTACATCACGCTGCGGGTACTTCTCGACGATGTTAAATATATGGTGTTTGTTCCAATTTTGCGGTTTCACGAAGGGACATCGGAAAAACCGTCTCCTTCTGAGGAGTTTATGGCGGATTTATCGAAAGTTATTGCTCATTTTTTGAACGAGAAATATCGCTCTAATTCCCAAGGAATCCGTATTCAAGACATCAATAGGTTTAAATTACAAAATGCTTTAAGTTCCCTCTATTCAGTTTTGCCTCGAACCTTCACATTTACCGAATCTCTACCGCGACAGGATTCGTCATCTCCCCTGGATAAGTTGGCTTTAATTGTGGTGTCGAGCGTCGAAAGTGACGGGTTGCGAACCAATCGCGATCGCCAAGATCGAATTTTAACTCTATTTGGCGAAGCGGTGGGAATCACCAACAATTCGGGTACGGTTCGGATGCAACTGCTGAAAACCTTTTCCGCCAATTATCGCGATCGCAAATTGTACGCCGAACCGTCTATCCTGAAAGATACCGTCGATTACCTTTATAAAAAACTGGGATACCGTCACTTTTTATATGTAGCTCAGGCTCCCTACACGGACAATCTCAACTTGACGCAAGTTCAAGACGAAAGCCAGTATTATTTCATGTCACCCACCTTGATAAAATTCCTGGTTGCCGATTTGGATGACATCTACCTGTATCCCATATTTTTCAATAAATACTATGTCAAGAAATCAAAACGTCTTTCTGAGAGTTCCTACAGTCTCAACAGTACGGAACAGTTGTTGAATTTAATGGAAGATGAAAGTCATAAGGTGGTGTTATTCTTCAACCTGTTTAATGGTTTGTCGGTTGGAAAAGGGGACGATCGCTTTTATAACGGTGTCATGTCTTACTCTACCCTGGTGAATATTTATCCGAAAGTGTTCGATGATAGCGAGATTCGCCGGGGATTGATTGAAGAGGGTTCTCTGAAACAGGATATCCTCCAATATTTGACGCTATTTCACTTTTATCGATTGGAAAAAAATACCGGAAGAATACAGCTCAAACTCGATCCCTACGATCGCATCATCGGTGACGAGTCGTTGCGGAAACAGGCGGTATTTAACCACATGAGGGGAGATGTCAAATTTAATACCCTCGCTTTTTTGGCTGAAGTCAATTCGAGTTTGTATTCTGAAACAGTTGAATGACAGCCAGGATGGCTGTGCTACTCGGTAAGGAAGGAGGTTTTTTGATGGTTGCGGAGAATTTGGGACGGCTGTTTGAGGTGGGTTTCAATATCGGAGTTTTGGCGGCGATCGCCAAAATTGAACTGTCCCACAATTTCGGCGATTTGTATCGTCGCGATCTCGAAAATTTGCGATTTCCCAAAATGCGACAGCAAATCGTCAAGGATGGGAATATTATCGATCCAGCGGATATTGAAAAGGTGAAAAAATGGGGATTATTTTTGATCCAGAAAGGTTGGCTGTCGGGATTTAACTTTTTTCGGGAATATGTGGAATCGCTGGGAAAAGATGTATCCAAATATGAAATCGTTTACTATCAATGCTGTTTTTCTGGCGACAACAGTATCAAACAATATCCCAAAGATGGCAGTCTGGAAGTGTCGGAGTGGTTGTCTCAGTTGGGAGATGCGATCGCTCCCTCTGAATTGAATCGATATCGGGAAAAATACAGCGGAAAAGGGGAGTTTTTAAAAGCCGATACCCTGATGTTACTCCGACGGCGGCGAACTTTGAAAATATTGGCGATCGACTTATCAGTTTTTTCGGTAAAGGAAACTCAGGATCTCCTCGATTTACAGGATAAAGATTTAGTCAACCAGCGGCGACTGTTGTGGCGGGAGATTAGCTATCTGAAGTCGAAAAGTGCCTTTGCCAAGCTGCGACTTGATACCGGGACGGATGCCGATCTGGATCTCGAATTTTCCGATAACTTGAAACACTACTTTACCGCTTTCAAGCGACGGGACAAAGAAAGTACAAAACTGATTCAAGCCGCCAGTTATGCCTACAGCTTTTATGGCTTTTTGCGGGAAGTCGGCATCGTCAACTCCGAGACAGATACAATCATTAATGCGGTGGGATACAGCGATCGCGGCATTAGTTCGATATCTCTCAACCCGAAACATTCCCAACATCTGGATTTGCTGAAAACCTGCAACAACATCTATAAAAATGAACCCAGAGACGAGGAAATCGCGACGGCTAGAAAGCAGGTTTTGCAGACCATTCGTCGCAACCTGAAAAAAAGCTTTGAGGACGGAAATGCCTGGATCGATAAGCTATCCCATATCCAACCCGATCGCATCAATATCATCCCCCCACACACCGAAATTATCGATCACTTTAGTTCCACTTTGGAATTGAGACAACCCCACGCAGAAAAGGTGAAAGCTGCACTCGCCTCCGATAATACCTATATTTTTCTAACCGGAAATCCCGGTATCGGCAAAACGACCGCGATCGTCGAGTTTTTAAAAACCCACATCGACGAAGGATTTCTCTTCTTTTATGTCAGTCCCCGCAAACAGGTCAATTTGGATATTATCGAGAAATTCAAGAACCCAGAAACCAAGGAAATTTGCGACGATCGCCTGTTTTGCATGACCACCAACTCGACCCTAATTGACAATTACGCACCCGCCAAAGCGGTCAATTACTTATCCCAACAAAAGCAAGGTGATTTTTCCCATCACGCCGTCACCTTTGTCGATCTCAACGAGCCTCCCAAACCCTTCAAATCCCATCAAAATGCCGTTCAAAGAATCACCGAAAGCCGCCTCAAAAACGCTCCCCACAAACGACCTGGAGTTTTATCAACCCTGTGTGAAGCCGTCCGCCACGCCGTCAACGATCGCATCTCCAACAATATCGTCGCCACCGCCTGCATTCAGTCCCTCAGAATTACCGCCACCGGCCGCAATACCCTGGAAAATTTCAGGATCATTTTTAAAGATGCCTACAATAAGCGATCGGGAACCGTCAACTCGAAAAAAATGGGGGAAATTTCCGGCCGCATCAAACATCTGTTTATCATGATCGACGAGATTACCGGAGATCACAGTGGCGTGGATTTTTTGAGTGAAATCAAGAAAATTATCGGCGAGTATGAATTGAGCGATCGCCGCCACGGCTTCAACACAAAAGTCATCGTCGCCGACGCCTCCATCGTCGATCCGGAAGTGATCACACAGCATCTCTCCGAAACGTCCGCCGAACCGGACAAAATCTTTTTCCGCCGGGTATCGGATTTGGAAATACCTCCCCTGTCCCAACGAGAATTTAAGTTCAACCGTTTGCCGGCGATCGCCATTAACGCCAATTCCTACCCCGCCAAACAGTTGTCAATCACTTATAAAGCATTTGTCGAATCGGTCAAATTTAACGAAGAGAAATTTTTCAAACAGAAAGATAAACTCTCGACAACGATTTTACAGCAAATTCTGGACGATATCAACGCACTCCGCAGCCGTCCCGGGACGGGTCAAATTTTGGTTTATATTCAAAATAAACAGAAATTACAGCAGTTGATCGAATCGATCCAAAAACAGGAACCATTTGTCAAAAATGAAGATTATCTGGAAGTGCACGCCAACCTTTCGGAATCTGACAGAAAGGAAATCGGTTTGTATCGCGATCGCGTCAAAGTTGTATTTATGACCTCCTCTGCCAGTCGAGGTCTGTCTTTCCCAAAATCCCAACATATTTTGGTGGAAATTCCCCAGTTTCAAGTCGAGAGTAACTTGATGGAAATCATCCAAGTTATCTATCGCTGTCGGGGAGAGTTTTCGGAAAATGGAAAATCCCAAACTTTGGATAATACCGATAAAGAATTGACGTTTTATCTGTGCGATCGCGCGGTTTATTACGGCGACGACAGCGACCCCGAACTCTCCATCCAAGAAAGCGTTCTCAACCTATTTAACTTATTGTTAATCCTCAAAACCGCCATCATGACCCGCATTCGCGGTTATGGCAAAATCGGACGGGATCATTTCTTAATCATTCCCATCGGCGGCAAGTCCCTGTCCGCCTCCGGCGAAAGTCTGACCGGTCAACTGGCGACCCTAATTAAGGAGTTAAAAAAAGAATATCATAGAAACCGTAAAAATACAACCCTAGCAGAAATTTATGATAGCCTCCAGAATCTCCTCAGTCGGGGGGAATTTTTGCTGAGGCCGGATGGAGGCGAAAAACGCCAAAATTTATCCTATTTAGATTTACGAGAACAATTCAATCACGGTTTTGAAAAACGCTGCGATCGCCTGGATAATTTGCTGGATATCGGCAATATCGAACCCGGTCATACTTTCGGCAGCCTGCTACTGGTTCCCCTCAAAAATCAAAACTTAGAAGAAACCTACGAAATCCGGCTGTCAGAAATCGAAACCCACGCCACCGACGCACTGCGGAATAAAATGATCGCCATCCGGGAAAGTTCCCAATACCCGGAAAGCCTGCGATCGCTAATGGGACGCGCGATCGCACTGATCGATAAACTCAAAGAACCCCGCGATCGCACCCAGCGACTCGAACAACACAACCGCTGGAGTGACCAATATTATGCAATTCCTTTATTTGCGTTTATCGTCGGCGACATCATCCGCGACTATTTCCAAAATGAACCGTTAAAAAATGACCAAAAACCGGAAGACGAAGACAACAATTTTCGCGTCATTTTGAGTCAATATATCCACCAACTCTACCCCGCAGAACAGGTATTACCCATCGGCGATCGCTACCGAGAATTTCCCTTCGTCATCTTCAGAAGCTACAGCCTCAAACAGATGCGATCGAAACTTTTCACCGATCGCTATCTCCTCACCTCCACCGAATTAAATGTCCTCAATCTAATCCTCATGAAAAGCAACCCAATTGATCAATAAAAACTGTAGGGGCAAGCCTCTGTGCTTGCCAATCATATAGGCTTGCCAATCATACAGCCAACTGTAGGGGCAAGCCTCTGTGCTTGCCAATCATATAGGCTTGCCAATCATATAGTGCTTGCCAATCCTATAGTGCTTGCCAATCATATAGTGCTTGCCAATCATACAGCCAACTGTAGGGGCAAGCCTCTGTGCTTGCCAATCATATAGTGCTTGCCAATCATATAGTGCTTGCCAATCCTATAGCCAACTGTAGGGGCAAGCCTCTGTGCTTGCCTATTTATCTAAAATGATGGCTTGCTTCCATTTATCCTCTAACAAGGGCAACCCTATAAGGTTGCCCCCACAGAATTTTAAACAGAATTTTAAACGGGCAACCCTATAAGGTTGCCCCCACA
>NZ_JAJENU010000656.1:0-3238 GCF_035615495.1 Lyngbya sp. CCY1209
TTTTCCCCCGAGATCTCAATAGAAACCCGGTTTCTAGACCCGAGTTTCTAAACGCGATCGCTCCCAACAAAGAAACCGGGTTTCTAGAAGCATCTTGGGTTTCCCACAGACATCTCAATAGAAACCCGGTTTCTAGACCCGAGTTTCTAGGCATCTCCGTTTCTGGTGGGCTAAAATAGGCGGTATCCTCCCCGAATCGGTGCCGCCCTATGGATGAACAACGCCTGCAAGACTATCTCAACCTGATTCAAGAACTCCTCTCCTGTCCCAGTGGGTCCGAAGCCGCCATATTGAGCCGCCGCCCCGAACTCCTGGATCGGGGGTTGGTGGAGGTGATGAGGGCAGAAGCAGAAATGAGGGCGGCACGGGGGGAGAGGAATGCGGGCTGGCTGCGGGATTTTGCCGGGAAAATAGAGGCGGTGAATTATTCCCTGCCCGGACTGCAAAAACAAGCGGAAGCAGATCGCCTATGGAATCAGGCAGCCCAACACTATCGACACAGTGAATTTCCCCAAGCCTTCCAATGTTTGCAACAGTGCCTCCAACTGTATCAAGAAATTGGGGATGGGCGCGGCATCGCAAAATCTTGGGGAGGGTTGGGATATATCGAGCTAAATCGGGGCAATTGGGATGAAGCGGAGCGTCTGTATCGGCAATGCTTGGAAATTGAAACCGAATTGGGCGATCGCTCCGGCATGGCTAAATGTTGGGGACTGTTGGGAGATATCGAGCGAAATCGGGGCAACTGGGATGAGGCAGAGCGTCTGTTTCGGCAATACTTGGAAATTGAAACCGAATTGGGCGATCGCTCCGGCATGGCTACCTCTTGGGGACTGTTGGGAGATATCGAGCGAAAACGGGGCAACTGGGATGAAGCCGAGCGGCTGTATCGGCAATCTTTGCAATTGAGTACCGAATTGGGCGATCGCTCCCATATGGCTTACTGTTGGGGATGGTTGGGATATATCCAGCGAAAACGTGGCAATTGGGATGAGATGGAGCGCCGGTATCAGCAATCTTTGCAATTGAGTACCGAATTGGGCGATCGCTCCGGCATGGTATCCTCTTGGACACATTTGGGCATTCTCTATCAGCACTTGTACCAAATTCCCGAAGCCCTCGCCGCCTGGAGATCAGGTTTAGAGCTCTGTCCCCCAGCCAAATTCCCCGTCGAAGCCTTGGATCTCGGTCGCAGATTAGGCAATATCGCCTTTGACATCCGAGACTGGGAAACCGCCATCTATGGCTATGAAGTCGCCACCGAAGCCGTTGAAACCCTTTGCAGCTTCACCAACTCCTACCTGGAAAAACAAAACCGCCGGGAAGCCGTAGTAGAAATCTATGAGAAACTGGTACAAGCCTGCATCAATGCCAAAGACATCGGCAAAGCCCTCGCCAGCGTCGAACGCAGCAAGTCCCGCAACCTGATCGAACTCCTCAGCAACCGGGAACTCTCCCCCAGCGGCGACGTCCCCCCGGAATTGCGGCAAGAACTCGATCGCCTGCGCCGGGAAGTCACCGCCAAACAGCGGTTACTCGAAAGCCTCGACACCGCCACCGACACGGATGTTGGGGGCGAACCGGGGTTGGGGCAACGCGGCGCGGGTTCTTCGAGTTACAAGCCTGAAGCCGTCGCCGCCCTCCGCCAAAACTACGAACAGGCGCAACAAGCCTTAACCGAACTCCTCGATACCCTGAAAACCTACGACCCCAATTTCACCCTCACCCAGCGGGTGGAACCGATCCAATTCTCGCAAATTCGGGAGTTATTGGATGAGGAGACGGTGTTAATAGAATGGTATCTGACTCGGGAGCGAATTTATACGTTTATTGTACTCGGAGGAGATCCCCCCCAACCCCCCCTTGAGAAGGGGGGGCTAAGAGATTCAGAACTTCTTTTAGGTGGTGGAGATCCCCCCCAACCCCCCCTTGATAAGGGGGGGCTAAGAGATTCAGAACCCCCCTTTTTAAGGGGGGCAGGGGGGATCTCCGTGCACACCTCCACCCCGGAACAATACCAACAATTACAGGAATTGCGCCAAACCTATTTACAGTCCTATGCCGAAGACTTCTCCGACTGGGACAACCACCTCGATCGCTTCCTGCCCCTTCTCCGGGATATCCTCCAGTTACCCCAACTTCTCGCCCCCCTCCCCCGCAACCTTCACCGCCTGATATTAGTCCCCTATCGGGATTTACATTTATTTCCCCTCCACGCCATCCCCCTCGGCGATGGCGACGAACCGGAATATTTAGCGGATCGATTTTCCCAAGGCGTCAGCTACGCCCCCAGTTGTCAATTTTTGCAAGTCTCCCGCCGCAACCGCAAACCCACCCCCAAAAAACGCCTCTTCGCCATCCAAAACCCCACCGAAGATTTAACCTATGCGGACTTGGAAGTTGAGGCAATTTTAGACAACTTCTCCGCCACATCCAGCCATCTCGCCCGCCAGCAAGCCCAGAAAACCGCCCTCAACCAAGATCCCCACCGCCAAGACTTTCGGGCGGCGGAATATCTCCACTTCGCCGGACACGGTGCCTTTAATTTCATCACTCCCCTGCTATCTCCCCTGGTGTTGGCGGGGGCAAAAATCCGCGTCAGCGACACCGAACCCACCCCAGACACCGCCAAAACGCGATATCTGCCCTGGCGAAAAGGAACGGCGATCGACCTGACCAAATGTTACACCTTGGGGGAATTATTTGAACTGTCTTTACCCGCCTGCCGCCTGGTGATTCTCTCCGCTTGCGAAACGGGGTTAACGGACTTTTCCTCCCAGTTAGAAGAATACATCAGTTTGGGTTTGGGGTTCCTGTACGCGGGGGCGGCGAACGTGGTTTGCAGCCTGTGGGCGGTGAACGATGTCTCAACCGCAATTTTGATGGTAAAATTCTATGAGGAAATAGAGAATCAACCCTCAGTTTCCCAGGCATTAAAAGCGGCGCAGAAGTGGATGAGGGAGGTGACAAAGCAACAGTTGATCGACTGGTTAGAGAACAGCGATTCCCAAGCCAAACAAAACCTGAGTAACAACCTAAATTTAGGTTTAGATGCCCCCCAATCCCGCCCCTACGAACACCCCATCCACTGGGCGGCATTTTGTGCGATCGGTTTTTAATGTGGAGGAAGAAACCGCGATCGCTCCCAAGGGAAGAAACCGGGTTTCTAGAAGCATCTTTGATTTTCCCCCGAGATCTCAATAGAAACCCGGTTTCTAGACCCGAGTTTCTAAACGCG
>NZ_JAJENU010000657.1:0-2950 GCF_035615495.1 Lyngbya sp. CCY1209
GATCGCGGTTTTCGTTACATCCGTCAAGAGATCGGGTTGGAGAAGAAGAAACCGGTGTTTCTCGGAAAGTTTTTGGTTTCCTACCCAGATATTGGTAGAAACCCGGTTTCTAGATCTCTCGGGATTGGGGCTTGACTTTTTCCCCGACTTGACGTACCATAACATCATGGGAAAATGTGCCGCCATATAAGGGGTGCGATCGCGGTTGTCGTTACATCTATCAACCCTTCGCCAATCCTCTTGAGAGGATTTCAGCGATGAGAAAAGGGAATAGATTCCCAAGCGGTTCGCCTATTCAACCCCGATACACGCTCCCCCCAGTCCCCGGCAGCAGGGACAATTCCCTCGGGTTGATACTCCGCCCCACACTCACTTCCAACTCCCCATCCCAGTCCTCCACCGACAGCACCTGATCACCCGGTCCTTCATAGTCAAAATAGCGGCAATTTTCGGGGGGTTGGCGGCGTAGGGTTCCAATGCGGGACATCCGGGCGACACCCGAACCCACCTGGCGGTAAGACTCGCCGTCGAAGGTAATCTGTCGGGGCGGTTCACCGCTCAATTCCAGGGCGGTGGTGGACTCCATCCAAGCCACCTCCACGATATCATCTTCCGCCACCGAAAGCCAGCGGATGCGATCGCTTTCTTGTAGCAAATAATCGAACCAACTGTAACCCCCTTCGTAATAGGTGAGGCGACCTTCCACCACCCAATCTTCCCCCCCATATTGGACGATATCCCCCACTTCCAAATTAAATAAATTCCGCTCCAGGGCGGGGAGTCCTTGGGGAATTTCCTGGGGTTGCAACCGTCCTTGATTGGCGACGAAAAAAATCGCGATCGCCACAATAACAATAATTCCGATCCAGAACAGTGCCAGCATCTTTCGCGTCCTCAAAACATCATCGGGGGCGATATTTCGCCCCCAAAAAACGTCAAAAATCAAGTCGTGTATTCGGCGTTAATTTTCACATAATCGTAACTCAGATCGCATCCCCAGGCCTTTCCAAATCCCATCTCGTCGCCAATTTTGACCCGAATTAAAACGGTATCTTCCTTCAGATATTCCCCCGTTTTCGCCCGTTTCAAATAATCGCTGGCGGCCGCCTCGTCAAACGCCAACGGCTGACCCGCTTTCATCAGTTGAAATTCCCCCATAGAAATCTCCAACTTCTCCTGATCGAACCGGACTCCGGCCCGTCCCGCCGCCGCCGCGATGCGGCCCCAGTTGGGATCGCAGCCGAAAATCGCCGATTTCACCAGGGACGACCCGACGATGGTTTTCGCCACTTTCGCCGCGGCCTCCTCCGTCGCCGCCCCACTCACCTGCACCTCGATCAGGCAGGTGGCCCCTTCACCGTCGCGGGCGATCGCTTTTGCCAGATGTTCGCAAACCGCCGTCAGCATCGCCTCCAGCTTGTCCGCCTCCAGACCTGGCCCGGTGATCGCCGGGGTGCGGGACTGGCCGTTGGCGAGGGCGATGAGACTGTCATTGGTACTCGTATCGCCGTCAACAGTAATTTGGTTGAAACTGCGGTTCGCCGCCCGGGCCAACATTTCCTGCCACAGGGGGGGCGATACCGCCGCGTCGCAGGTGACGAAAGCCAGCATCGTCGCCATGTTAGGATGGATCATCCCCGAACCCTTGGCGATGCCGCCGACGCGGACCGGGCGATCGCCGAATTTCGTCTCCAACGCGATGGATTTCGTCACCAAATCCGTGGTAATAATCGCCCCGGCGGCGTCAGGTCCCCCGGTTTCCGAAGCTCGGGCCACCAGTTGCGGAATCCCCGCCTTCAGAGCATCCATTTTGATCCGCTTCCCGATCACCCCGGTAGACGCCAGCAGGATCGATTCCGGCTCGATATTCAACGCCCCCGCCAGGGTATTGGCACTTTCGTACACGTCCGCCCAACCCGCTTCCCCGGTACCCGCGTTCGCCTGCCCCGCGTTGCACAGAATCGCCCGGGCACTGGGTTTAGCCTGCAATTGTTGGCGGCAGTAGTCCACGCAGGCCGCCCGCACCTGGGACGTGGTGAACACCCCCGCCGCGATCGCATCCACGTCGGAGAGGATCAACGCCAAATCCGGCGCCCCGGAGGGTTTCAACCCCGCCACAATGCCACTCGCCCGGTATCCTTTCGGCGCCGTGATCCCGCCGTCAATCTTCTGCCAATCTGACATATGTTTTACCTGCCCCCATGAATGTCTCGCAGAAGCGATTATATAGCAGGGGATAGGGAACGGGAAACTTGATGTATCACTGAAAGCCGATCGCCCATGAAAAATCCCCACAAGGCCGATCGCGCTGTGGGGGTATTGATGTTAGAATCCACGGACTTTGATCTGTATACGACAACTTAGCTCATGGCTGAGGAACTGCGATCATAGCTCGTCCGCGAATCGGCGCTGGGCTTGCCCTGGATGGTGCTGAAGTAGTCACCCGGCTCAATACCCACTTCGGCGGCGGAGCGGTTCAACATCGCCTGTTGGCGGTTCTTGACGGTCTGGTGGTGGCGCATCATCAACGCGCGGGCTTGGTCTTGGGTACTCATCGTCTAATCATCTCCGATTGGTTGAAAGTTAAAGTTGAAAGGGGTTTGAAATTAGCTCATGGAGGCGTGGGAGCGATCGTAGCTCATCTGACAATCCGAGTGGGGTTTGCCCTGGATGGTGCTGAAATAGTCGCTCGGTTCCAGTCCGACTTCGGCCGCGGCCCGGTTGAACATGGCTTGCTGGCGATTTTTGACGGCCTGGTGGTGGCGGCGCATCAGTGCGCGAGCTTCGTCTTGGGTACACATGGTATCTGACTCCGAATTAATGAATTTGAAAAGATGAATTTAAACGAGATTGGGGTTTAGCTCATCGCGGAGGAACTGCGATCGTAGCTGCTGCTCGAATCGGCGTTAGGTTTGCCCTGGATGGTGCTGAAATAGTCACCCGGTTCGAC
>NZ_JAJENU010000658.1:0-11565 GCF_035615495.1 Lyngbya sp. CCY1209
CCGACTTCGGCCGCGGAGCGGTTCAACATCGCCTGCTGGCGGTTCTTGACGGTCTGGTGATGGCGCATCATCAATGCTCTGGCTTGATCTTGGGTAGACATGGGTCGAGTCCTCCTGATGAGTTGAGTTGTTTTTTTTCCTTATGCTTATCACTATACTATAAAATTCTGTAGTCTATTTTACAAAACGCCTTTACTTTACAAAATTTAACATTCTTTCTTATAAAGTGGCGTGGGGATGGGCAAAAAAATGACCCCAAACCCGCTTCCGGGCTGGGGAAATGGCATCCAATTGTCGGGGTTCCGGGTCGGGAGGCGGGGGGGCACCGATCGCCGATAAGGGCTGAAACTCCCGCTACAGGGCAGGTCGGTAGACTTTGTAATTGATGTTGGGGAAGATATTATCCAAATATTCAACCTTTTCCAGCCAGCCCGAATCGATCTTCTCAACCTTAATGTCATCATAAAGTTTGTTGAAGCGCATCAGGTGCGATCGCGTCCGGCGCACGGCGTAGGGGACCATCGTCCCGGAGCTCATGATAAACGCCCAGTCAGAGGATTGGGCCAGAAGCAACTCCCGAGCCGCCTGGTTGAGGGCCCGCAACTCCAAATCGTCCGTCGCCTCCCGACAGGCCAGGGAGATCATCCGCTCCGCGGCCTTGTGCAGGTGGGGATAAATCCAGGAATTGCTGTGGTTGAGCCAATATTCGTGAAACCCCTTGTACCCCCAACTCGACTGAGCCGGACGGCACACCTGCTGGGTGGGGTAAGCCTGCAAGTAATCCGCCAAATGGCTCATAGCGTAAACGTCCTGGTCGAACCAGGTCTTGCGGAACAGGCAATCGAGGAACCAGGGTCCCTCATACCACCAGTGGCCGAACAGTTCGGCATCGTAGGGGGAAACGATGATGGGGGGGCGCTGCATGATGCCGTGCAGGTGTTCGACCTGCCGCTCCCGGTTGAACATGAAGTTCCCGGCGTGTTCGGCGGCTTTTTGTCGGGCCCAATAGGGGTCGTAGAGTTCCTTATCCCCGAGTCCCAATCCCCGGCCGGTAATTTTGTGGTACTTGATGCCCGTATTTTTCCGCTGGCCGTTGGGCATGATATAGGGTTTAATATATTCGTATTCGGCTTCCCAGCCCAAATCCTTGTAAAATTCTCGATATTCCGGGGAACCCGGATATCCCACCAGGGAAGACCAGACCTGCTGGGAGGACTCGTGGTCGCGGGCGAAGACGGCGACACCAGTTTCCGTGAAGATGGGGGCGTAGGTGCCGAAGCGGGGGCGGGGTTGAGCGTAGAGGACGCCGTGGCCGTCGGTGAGGAAGTAGCGCAGGCCGGCGTCGGCGACGTGGCGTTCCAGGCCGTTGTAGTAGGCGCATTCGGGGAGCCAGATGCCCCGGGGGGGGCGACCGAAGTTGTCTTCGTAGTGTTCGCAGGCGACTTGAATTTGGGCTTGTACCGCCTGGGGGTACATTTTCATCAGGGGCAGGTAGCCGTGGGTGGCGCCGCAGGTGATGATCTCCAGGTTGTTGGAATCTTGGAATTGTTTGAAGGCTGTGACCAAATCGCCGCCGTAGCGCTCCCAGAGGGTGCGGGCTTCCGCAAATTCTTCGACGTAGTGTTCGGCGAGGTAGACGAGGTGGCCGTTGTGTTGGTTGTGTTCGACTTCCCGGGCGACCAATTCCTGCAGTTTGGCGAGGTGTTTGTCGTAGCGCTCTTGGAGGAGGGGATCTCGCAGCATGGCGACCAGGGGGGGAGTCAAACTCATCGTCAGTTTGAACTCGACGCCGTCCCGCTTCAATCCCTCGAACATTTTGATCAGGGGGATGTAGGTTTCCGTGATGGCTTCAAAGAGCCACTCTTCCTCCAATACGTAGTCGCTTTCGGGGTGTCGGACAAAGGGGAGGTGGGCGTGGAGGACCAGGGCAAGATAGCCAATAGACATAGTAATTTAGAACGAATGAGGATTTATAGGGAGCTAGAGTCCGAACGGCTGCAGAATATTTTAAGATTTTAAATCGAAATGGGCTGATTCGGGCAAGGTTAATTTTATCGCAGGAAATGGGGATTAAAAAGGTTCGCCGTTTGAGTTTCGGGGCTGTTCCGGGGTGAGGCGGTGGGGGCGATCGCAATCAATGAGATCAAATCCTGACATCCACTCTCAATATCTGTGGCGGCGGGATGAGGGAGTCGGGAGTTGGGAGGCAACGGTTAAGGCAACGGTTAAGCTCCAGGAGAAACGCCCCCGGTGCGCCCCGCACCCCGAGATCAAAACGGGCCGTGCGAGCGGGATTAGATGGGGACCCAGACGGCGGAATCAATTTTTTTTTTGGATAAATTGTCGGACACCACCAGTGGCAAACAGGCCGTAAAAGTCGATCCCAAACCGAGCTGACTTTCGACGGTGACGGTCCCCCCCATCATCTCGCAAAACCGCTGGCTGATGGAGAGTCCCAGGCCGGTCCCTTCGTAGCGGCGGGTGGTGGAGTTGTCGGCCCGCTCGAAGGGTTCAAAAATTTTGGTCATCTGCTCCGGGGTCATGCCGATGCCCGTGTCGCCAACTTCAAAGGCGACCCAGCCGCGGGACTGGCCGGGGGCGATCGCCACCGAAGTGGCCGAGCCGTTGCTGCCGGCCCGGTGGGGCAGAGACTGAGAGTGGTGGCGCGCGCGGTAGCCGACGTTCAGGGTGACGACCCCGCGTTCGGTAAATTTAGCCGCGTTGCTCAACAGGTTGAGCAAGATCTGTTTGACCTTGGTGCGGTCGGCGTGCATCCCCTCCAAGTCGGGGTCGCAATTGACCCGCAGTTCGTTGTGATTTTTCTGCACCAACGGCTGCACCAGGGCCTCCACCTCCCGGACCAGGGTGGCGATATTGAAGTCTTCCAAACAGACGCTCATCATCCCCGACTCCAACTTGGAGATGTCCAAAATATCCTGGATGATGGCGAGCAGGTGCAGCCCCGAGGCGCGAATTTGGTCGAGGTCGGGGATGAAGTCGGCGTAGCCCAAATCCACCGCGTCCTCCCGCAGCAGGTCGCTGTAGCCGATGATGGCGTTGAGGGGGGTGCGGAGTTCGTGGCTCATGCTGGCGAGGAACTCGCTCTTGGCGTGGTTGGCCGTCTCCGCCGCCTCTTTGGCCCGCTGCAGTTCGATTTGGGCCAGCTTGCTTTCGGTGATATCGCGGACGATGGCAAGGACTTCATTTTCGCCGCTGACGACGATCCGGGCTTCAAAATGGTGGCGGCGATCGTTGAGAAACCACTCGTACTCGAACACCTGCACCTGATGGCTGCGGAGGGCGATGCTCACGTATTCCAGATACATCTGGGCCAGATGTTTGGGCAGCAGGTCGTAGATGCTGCGGTTGAGATACTGGCTCATCGACTGGATCAAATTGTCGCCCCGGGAGGCCCGGAAGTCCAGAAACACCCCGTCCCGGCTGAATCGAAACATCAGGTCTGGGATGGCGTTGAGGAGCGCCCGATTTTTAGCCTCGCTCTGTCGCAGGGCCTCGGCCCGGAACTCCAGACTTTTGATCAGTTGTTCCTTGCTGTCGATGAGATCCCGCAACTGCTTCGTCATCTTGTTGAAGGAGTCGGCCAGCACCTGGAGTTCGTCCTGAGATTGGATGTCGATCTGCAACTCCAGGTCTCCCGCGGCCAGTTCCCGGGTGGCGGCGGTCATCTGTTTGAGGGGTTCGGTGATCGAGCGGCTGATCACCAGGGCCAGGAGGGTGCCGGCCGTGGCGGCGGCCAAGGCGGCGATCAAGCCCCGATTTCGCACCGCCGCCATTTTCGCCTCCAGGGGTTGGGTCGAGAGTCCGACGCTGACGGCCCCCACCGGTTGGGAACCCAGGACGACCGCCTGACCAGCGATCAGGCGCTGTTGGTCGGACTTCCACTCGAAAACGGTGTCCCGACTTTGGAGCAACTGCAAGGCCCAGGGGTCGGGTTCCACCCCGTAGGCCAGCACGTCCCGCCGGTAGGCGTCGGCCAGAATCCGGCCGTCCTTGTCGTAGATATTGCCGGACACCAGAATTTTGGCGGTTCCGAGCTGCTCCATGAGTTCCTTGAGGAAGGAGACGTCCAAAAAATAGAGGGAGTCGGCGGATGTCACCGAGAGGGTTTCGAGTAAAATTTCCGCCTGCTGTTCGAGTTCCTGCTTAAAGGTTTGTTGCTGGCGACGCAGGGAGAGCCAAGTGACGCTGGCTACGACAATGATGACCAAGCCCGTCATGGCCAAGGTCAGTTTGGTCGCCAACGAAACTTGTCGGTTCCGGAACTTTCCCATCCAACTCACCTGTTCTGAACGCGGTCGTACAATTCTCGCATCCGATTCAGATCGGCTTCCGGGGGAAATGCGTCGAACTTCGCCGTTTTTTCAAAGGATTCGAGTACGGCCTGTCCTGCGGGCGTTTTGTCCATATCCATCAACACGGCCTTGATCCCCTCCACCAATTCGGGGTCCATGCCGGGGCGAACCAGGACAATATGGCGGGCGAGTTTTTCGGTTTCCGCCAAGATCTTCAGAGCCGAGCGACTTTCCTCCGGAATCGCCATGAAGGTGGGCAAATCGGCGGCACCGGCCTCAACATTTCCGCTGATCACCCACTGGATTGTATTTTCGTCGTCGTTGCTGAAAACGTATCCGATTTCGTCCGGGGCGACGTCATCGAGGGGGGAGGCTTTTTGGACGGGATTGAAGCCGGCGTCGATCAAGTAGTTGAGGGGCAAGAAGTAGCCGGAGGTGGAGACGTCTTCCTCGAAGGCGATCGTCCGGCCTTGCAAATCCTCGATGCTCTCGATGCCGCTGTCTTTTCGGATGAAGATGACGCCGAAATACTCGGCATTTCCCCCCTTCCAGCGGCGCAGGACCGGCTCGGCGCCCGAGGCGTCGCTCACCCGCATGGCGGGGTAGGGGCTGTCGAAGTAGATATCGACCTCCCCGCTTTTGAGCATCGCCGCGATCGCCTCCAGATTCGGGGCGACTTTGACTTCTCCCGCGCCGATGTCATATTCTCCCAGATTTTCGGCGAGGTAGTCGGCCATCGGCTGAAACTGCCGGATTTTCTGGGCTGCATTTTTGGAGACGTCGGCCAGAACGATGGGTTCTCCCGCCGGTTCGGAGGTGGCGGCGGGGGAAGCCTCGGCTTCCGGGGATGGGGGGGTGGCGGCGGGGGGGCTACAACCCACGACGGCTGTCACCAGACCTAATAATATTAGTTTTCCGCAAAAATTTGGCAACATCTGATTTAAACCTTGTAATGCTCAATTACACAGTCAATGGCAGATAAAACTTAACACAGTAGATCACCCCGTCTGGCTACCCATCCCCTCACGAAAGTCGGGCGGGATCGAGGAAATTGACCTCAACTCCCAGTTCTCAACCCTTCACGTTTCGGGTTCCCGAGTGCCCCATTCACCGCCACACTTTACGGGGAGCGGGTAGAGTTTGTATACATTTAGACTTGGACGAGATCTTAACAGACCCCCAGCCAACTTGTCTGCCTCGTCTCCCGGGAACGGCATCGAGATTAAGGATAGTTATTCGAGCGGATTGTTAAAGATTTTGTAAACTTCCGGGGGATTGCCCGGACGGGACTCAGGGATGCAGAATGGTGGAAAATGTTTCCGACACCCGAACCGACAGTGGCGGCGTTTAAAAAGGGTCTAAACTCGGGAATTCGGTGGAGTTATCGGGACTCATTTTTAGAGAAATCCCCGATTGAAATTGAGGGGAACACGTAGGTCAAACCGGACATCAAGGTGACGGCGACGGCGGCCCAAAAGGCGATCGCGGACGGTCGATCCCAGGCGGCTGGGAGGGGGGCGATCAACAGGGAAATGGCAGCCATTTGCAAGACGGTTTTCGCTTTTCCCCACAGGTTCGCCCCGGAAATTTGCGGTTGATTGACCCGCCACCCCGCGATCGCCAATTCCCGACCCACGATCAAAAAGACCCCCCAGGCCGGGATCTGTCCCAGCTCGATCAGGGCCAACAGGGGGGCCAGCACCAGCAATTTGTCTACCAGGGGGTCGAGAAATTTGCCCAAATCGCTGACTTGGTTCAGTCTTCGGGCCAGGTAGCCGTCCAGCCAGTCGGTGGCGGCGACGGCCAGGAAAATGCCCAGACAAATCCAGCGGATCTCGGGGGTGGGGTGGTGCAGCCCCCAGAGGATGAAGGGAATTCCCAGCAGGCGGGAAAAGGTGATCCAGGTCGGTAAATTCATGGTTGAATGGGAGAGGGGGTGGGATCTCGATCATAGCAAGATCTCGGTTGATCCCGCGATCGCTACTCCCGCCGCCAGATTTTCAAGGTGTTGTCGCTGCTGCCGCTCGCGAGAATCTTGCCGTCGGGACTGATGGCGATGGCGTTGACATCGCCGTGTCCGAAAAGGGTATCCACGACGGTTTCCCGGTCGAGATCCCAGATTTTGACGGTGCGATCGGCGCCGCCACTGGCCAGGAGGGGGGTGCGATCGCGATCGGGAGACGGGAAAAAGGCCACCGTCCTCACCCAATCCTGGTGGTCGGTCAGGGTTTGTCGGAGTTCCCGCCGTTCCAGATCCCAAATTTTGACGGTTTGATCGCTGCTGGCGGTGGCGAGAAGTCGCCCGTCGGCGCTGAAGGCGAGGGCGTTGACGTCCCGCCGGTGTCCGGCGAGTTGTCCCAGGTGCTCCCCGGTGTCGGGCCGCCACAGGTGGACGGAATTATCGCTGCTGGCGGTGGCGAGCAACCCCCCGTCCGGCGCGTAGGCCAGGCCGTTGATCCCCCGCAGGTGTTGCAGGCTGCGACGCAATTCCCGGGTTTCCCTGTCCCAAATGTGAACGGTCCCGTCGTCCCCGGCGGTGGCGATCGCATCTCCGGGGGGACTGAAGGCCGCGGACATCGACACCCGGCCGTCCCCGTGGGCCGCGATCGCCCCCAGTTCGTTTTGGGTCCCTAGGTCCCACAGGTGCACTTTCCCGTCCCCGCCGCCCCCGGCCAGGAGGCGACCGTCGGGGCTGAAGGCGACAGCCAATATCGGTTGGGAGGGGGTCAGGAACGAAGCCACCCATTCCCCCGTCTCGGCCCGCCAGAGTCGGACGGTGCGATCGAAACTCCCCCCCGCCAAAATCCGGCCGTCGGGGCCAAACGCCACGCAGGAGACGGAACTCCAATAGTCGCTGACGGTCTGGGGGCGCTTCCAACCCAAACCAGTCTGTCGGGGGGGCACGGTGGCGGGTTGGGCGATGACGTTGAGTCGGGGGCGGCGGGCGTCGAGATCCCGGAGCACCTCGGCGGCGGACTGGTAGCGGTGGTTAGTGGCCTCTTCGGTGAGGCGATCGAGAATTCGACCCAATTCGTCGCCGATGGCGTTGTCGGCCAAATAGTGCCGCCACACCCAACGATCTTCCCCGGTATCGAACAAATCGAAGGGGGACAACTGGGTGAGCAAATGCAGACAAGTCACCCCCAAACTGTAGAGATCGCTGGCGAAAGTCGCCTTCCCGCGCAACTGTTCCGGCGCCACATATTCCGGCGTCCCGATCAGGGTTCCGGTCCGCAATAAAGCGCTGCCGACCGCCTGTTTTGCCGCCCCGAAATCGACGACGACCAACTGTCCGTTGGGGCTGCGGATGAGATTCTCCGGTTTGATATCCCGGTGGATGATGTGGTGGGAGTGGATGAATTCCAAAACGGGGAGCAAATTGCCCAGCAAATAGCGGATTTGAGATTCGTTGAACCGGCCGCGAGCTTCCAAAATCTGCCGCAAATTTTTCCCTTCGATATACTCCTGAACCAAATATTGATTCTCTTCGATTTTGAAAGAGTCGAGCAGTTGGGCGATTTGAGGGTGCTTGCCCAGGTTTTCCAACCGGGCGGCTTCTTGTTCAAACAAATCCGCCGCCTTTTGCAAATGTTCGGGGTTTTGCGATCGCGGAGAAAACTGTTTGAGGACGCAGGGAGAGGCGGTGGGGTTGCGCTCGTCGGTCGCCAAGAAGGTGCGGCCGAATCCCCCCGCTCCCAAGCATTTGATAATCCGATATCGTCCGCCGACGATCTGTTCGTTTGTCAAGGCTGCCATTCCCTCCCAATATCAGTGAGAAGCCCTCGGTTTAGCGATCGCCGAATTTTTCGCGGTCGAAACGAGAATAATTCTTGAACCAACCCCGCTTCCAGAAAAAGTAAACCAAACTTCCGGCGATGAGAGCCATCACCCCCAAGGCGGCCGGATAGCCGTAGTACCACTCCAATTCCGGCATATTGAGCGGCGATGCCTCCGGGTCGAAGTTCATGCCGTAGACCCCGGCGATAAAGGTCAGGGGAATGAAAATCGAGGAGATGACCGTCAACAGTTTCATGACTTCATTCATGCGATTTCCCATCGAAGACAGGTAAATGCTGATTAGGTCGGAAGCTAATTCTCGGTAGGTTTCCAACATATCCCGGACGTTTACCGTGTTGTCGTAACAGTCGCGCAGGTAGACTCGCACTTTTTTCCCCACCAGCCGCGTCTTGTCCCGTATCAGGATATTTAAGGCTTCCCGCTGGGACCAGATCGCCCGCCGCAGGACTAGGAGTTCCCGCTTTATTTTATAAATACTTTCCATCGTCTTTTTGGAGGGTTGGAAGAGCACCTCATCTTCCAAATCTTCCAGGCGATCGCTGTAAATTTCAAGTAGGGGAAAAAATTCGTCGATGATGGCATCCAAGATCGCGTAGGCGAGATAGTCCGCCCCATTTTTGCGGATTGTCCCCTTGTTGAGTCGGATGCGATCGCGCACCGGTTCCAAACAATCGTATTGGGGTTCTTCCTGGACGGTGATCAGATAATTGTCCCCCAAAATGATGCTCACCTGTTCTTTGTGCAGTTTTTTGGATTTGGGGTTGAGCATCACCATCCAAGCCACGATCACCAGATGCTCGGGATTGTCGTAGTATACCACTTTCGGCCGCTGCGGGACGTTCACCACGTCTTCCAAGGCGATGGGGTGGAGGTTGAAAATCTGGGACATTTTACGCCAGGTTTCCAAGTTTCCCAACCCCTGGACGTCGAGCCAGGAGATGGAACCCGGATCGAGGTAGGTGGAACATTCTTCCGGACTGCCGAGGACTTTGCGGGTGGCGTTCGCCTCGTTGTACTCGATCAAAATCAGTTCCGGCGGCGGCGCGTCGGGCTCGAGATCGAGGGTTCCGGGGAGGCTTCCCGGTTCGTCAAAAAAGTAATCCAACTCGGATTCTTCTTCTTCCTCTTCTCGGGGGGGTTCCAGGTAGGGATGGGAGGAGGATTGGATGCTGTGAGCCATAAACTTGCGATCGCGTCAAATGCCGTTATTGCCATTGTATCGAAGATGGGAATCGCGATCGCGATCGCTCATCAAATGTAATGTGGTGTCCTCCGAGTTGCCTCGGGGCGACGGTTTTACCCTTTGTCGCCCATCTGGTAACGTCCGGCCCCCCGAATTTTAAATTCGAGGGAATCCCGGCCATCTGCTGAAACATTCCGGTCGCCGCGATCCGGCAAAATTTAACATTTTTAAAAACCGGATTTTTTCTCCCATATTTTCGGTAAATTTTACCCCAATTAAAAAGCCTAAAATTTATTGTTTTTATCCGAGTTTAGACCCGGGTCGTCGGCCGAGAAACACCGTCGCAGATGTTTTGGGCTTGGCGATCGGTGCGCCGTCGCCAATCGGGATTTGGTCTGATCAAAAAAATCTGGAATCGCCCGCGAATCCAGCTCTCAAAAAATAGCTACATTAATTTTGGGCGCGAGTCCTGCGCCCGGGAAAGCCGGCGGTATGGGAAATCTCCGTAAGTGGGGACGTGACGGATACCGACCCGGTTTAGAAAAGCCAAAAAAGCGATGGGAATCGAGGATTTTATGGCGTTTGTTTGAAATGTAGTCCCAGTTTTTGTTTCAGGGTTTCGCTGTAGTGGGCCAAGTGCCAGTTGATCGCTTGCTGAAGTTGGCTGGGTTCCAAATTCTCGGCGTCTGTCAAATCGGCATCTTGGAGATTCGCCCCTTCAAAAATCGCATAGCGGAAATTGGCGCGTCCTAACCGAACCCCGCTCAAGTTGGCGTTGGTGAGATCTGCGCCTTGGAGATTGATGTAGAACAACCCTTTGGTAAAATTCGCCGACATGGGAATGACCTCCCTAAAATTGGCTGGTTCGAGTCAAACTCGATGATACACCCTATATTATCCGTGATCTCACGGATGTCAACTGTGATATTTGTTGCTGCGGCGGGTGAATTTCGGTTGATCGCCGGGTGACGGCGGTTTGTGGCTATTGTGAGGAGCGGCGGCCCGAGGAGCGATCGCGATTGTTAATTTTTGTGGATCGATCCGGACTCGAATCCGACCCGAAGAAATAGATCGAGAGCGGCGATCGGTTGCCGAGATGCGGGTGATATACAGTCCGGTCAAATACCCGGAAGTGTCAGACCCCTCACTGCCTTTGAAGACGGCCCGACCCAAGGACTCGTCCATAGGGGTTCGGGGTTCAGATCCAGCCCGGTCGAGAACTTTTTTTCGGCATGAAACGGGCGAAAAGTTAGGTCTAAATGTCCGCGCCCATCGTGGCTTTTTGCCCCCAGGGTTCTCACCCCTCTGTAGGATTTAATTCGCCTCGAAAAGCTTGTGGCAGGGCGTTTAACAGTCACAATCGAACCGAGTCATTCGGGTTTAGCGATGTGGCGATCGCCCCGGAGATTGGCGTTTTATTTCTCCGAGTCTCCCACCGCAATTTTGACCCAAAGCGGACAGTTTAAAAACCGGATCGATCGAGAATATTAAGAACACTCGATCGCCTCAAAATTGAGTTATAACTTAAATTGAATGGCTAGGGAAAATTCTCCGATGAAAACAGTAGACGATCTGCTTCGAGTTGCAGTGGGTGAAATTGGCTACAGCGAATCTCCTCCAAGCAGCAATCAAAATAAATACGGTCACTGGTACGGCATGAATTATGTACCCTGGTGCGCGATTTTCATTTCCTACTGCTTCGATCGCGTCAGCCTGACGCTACCAATCCGCACCGCCAAAGGATTTGCCTACTGTCAGGACGGGGTGTACTGGTTCCAGAGGCAGGGGCGGTGGTTCTCCAAGCCGCAAGTCGGAGATATCGCCTTCTACTGCTGGCGGGGCGACGGCATCGCCGATCATGTCGGCATCGTGGAACGGATCGAGTCGAATGGAAGCGTGGTCAGCATCGAGGGAAATACAGCCGTCGGCAACGACTCCAACGGCGGACAGGTGATGCGCCGCCACCGGGAGCCCTGGTGTTTTCTGGGCTTCGGACGCCCCGCCTACCAACAGAAGCCCGCACCCCCGACCCAGCAAACCCCCTCTCAGACCCCGGAGAAGCCGAAATCCGATCGAGGGGAGCCTCCCGAATACCACCGCAACCTAGTCGATGCCCTCACGGGACGCGATCGCAAGGGCTAACATTCAGATCGGATATCGGGGAATGGAGGAGGTCTCGATTAGCTCAAAGCTGATATAGCAATGAGCGCTCGTGTGTTTACAGTTCGGTTCGTGGAACAGAACCCGAAACTTCCATGTGTCTTGGCGATT
>NZ_JAJENU010000659.1:0-22183 GCF_035615495.1 Lyngbya sp. CCY1209
CGCAGAGGCTTGCCCCTACCGATTGATCATTGATGGATTGATGGATTGATGGGCAAGCGCAGAGGCTTGCCCCTACCTCCTCTTTATCATTGTTTGTGGCTATATCCGCTACAATCAAGAAACGGTAAAAACGAGGAGCGATCGCCATGCAATCTATCTCCACCTCCGGCCAACCCACCCTCGCACCCGGAATGCTGCGCCGCGTCCACCACATCGCGTTTAACGTCGCTGACATCGAAGCTTCCCGCAAATTCTACGGGGAAATTCTCGGACTCCACGAACTGAGGGGAGAAGAGGTTCCCAGCACCCTGAAATCCTTGGTGGAAGCCGGGAAAGTCGCCAATTTCGTCACGCCGGACGGGACGGTGATCGACCTGTTCGCCGAGCCCGACCTGGAACCGCCGCACCCCGACCCGACGCACCAATTCACCCGCGCAAACCACCTCGCCTTCGATATCGCCCCCGAACAGTTCGATGCCGCGGTGGAGGTGTTGCGGAACGGACAGATCGCGATCGCCCAAGGCCCGGTCAGCCGCCCCACGGGTCGCGGCATCTACTTCTACGACCCCGACGGATTCCAGATCGAGATCCGCTGCGATCCCCTCCCGGAGGACGGGTAATGTAGCAACGAGCGATCGTATGTTTACCGTTTCGGAAAGGGAGTTTCCCCTCCCTACACCCTACACCCTACACCCCACACCCCAGCGCGCAGCGCTATAAAAATGGCCGACCCCGGGGGGATCTGGCCAGATGCAAAAGGATACCGTTGTTGTTGCGATTTGAGGACACCCGAGTTTTGGCGTTCCGCGTTTGCGGTGCGGGTATAAATTCTCAAACCTCTCGATCGCATTGTAACAAGTATCACACCTCTTTCATTCACAAAAGTTTACTTTTTTAGATCGGGCGGTTTGCGATCGCCTACACTTCCAGACCCAAAACCTGGATGGCCTGCTGCGGTGCCCCCCACAACACCCGTTCATGCTTGTAAATCACCATCCCGGGTTTTGCCCCCTTGGGTTTGTAGACGTGTTTGGGGTGGGTGTAAATCACCGGAACCTGTTCGCTTTGGCGGGCACGGCTGTAGTAGGCGGTGACGTTGGCGACGAACTGCAAATCCGTGTCGTCGGGCACTTCCCCCGGCGGGAGACGCAGCAAAACGTGACTGCCGGGGATCTCCTGGGTGTGGAACCAGAGGTCGTAATCCGTGGCCACCTGGGACGTGAGGCGATCGTTTTGTTGGTTGTTGCGGCCCACCAATAACTCGAATCCCCCCGGCGTCCGGTAGCGATAAAATTCGGTTTCCGTGCCCGCCGCCGGTTTGCGATAGTCGGGGACGCTGAGATAGCCTTCCTCGATCAATTCACCCCGAATTTCTTTTAATGTTTGCAGGTCGGCGGGTTTTTGGTAGGTCGGCGTCTGGGCGATCGCGGCTTCCACCTGTTCCAAATAGTCTATCTCATCTTTGACCGCTTTCATCAAGGGTTCGATCGCCACCCGTGCCCGCTTGAGTTTCTGGTGTCGCTTGTAGAGAGATTGGGCGTTTTGGACGGCGTTTTTTTCCGGATCGAGGGGGATTTTCACGGGTTCTCCCGTCTCAAAATCAGCTAATTTAATAGCCTTCATTCCCGGTTCCCACTCGTGCAGGTGGGCCATCAACAAATCGGCTTGCCCCCGATACAGATCCGCATCGTCCGACTGTTGCAGGCGATCGCAAAATCCCTGCAATTTTACCCCCAATTTTTTCAACAGAGTATTGAGTTTTTGACTGATTTGATGCCGGAGTTGTTTGAACTCCTGGCGGTTGAGTTCTTCGGTATAATATTCGTCGAGAAGTTCCTGAACCGTCGCCGGACTTTCCCCGATCTTTCCCCAACCCGTGACGGTGTAACCCGTCTGAGTTCGACCCGGTTTAAATTCCTCTGTTTCCAAGGTGTGCAACCACTCCCGCCACCGCTGAAACAGCCGTTCCCATTCCGCATTATTTAGACTTTCCGTGGTGCAATTTTGATCCAAACCCGCCACTTCGATCATGGAAATTGCCAGGGAGGAACTCAAGCCCCGATAACTTTTGAGCAATTGTTTTTTCACAGAACCCGGAATCAAACTCACCCGTTCCCGCCAGCGTTCCAAAGGTTCTTCCAACTTGGGAATCGGATCGGTGAGGCGGGGGGGCAATTCGTAGCGATCGCCGGTTTGGATGGGGCGGACGCTGGACTGTTGGCTGCTGACTTGGTGGGCTGCGGTGACGATCGCGTTATCTTTTCCGGCTAGAATAACGTTGCTGTATTTACTCATAATTTCGACGTACAAATGCCAGAGGGCGGGCTCTCCCGGACGCTTGGCAAATTGGAAATCGATCACCCGTTCCCAAGGGGAAACTTCGGCGATCGCGACTAACGCCAAACCCCCCAATTGGTGCCGCAATTGATCGCTGAATGTGAAGGTGTCGGGGACTCGGGGGGGCGGGGAAGAGACGCAGAGGCGGGCGGCTTGGGGGTGCCAGGAAATATCCAGCCAACCCCGGCGGTTGAGGGTTCGCAGGGCGAGGGAAACGGTGAAGCGATCGCGCTGATACACCTGTTCGAGGCGGGCGGGCAGCCAGTTTGTCCGCAATTCGGAACAGGATGCCATCAGGGTGGTATAGTCTACGGGTTGCATGGAGGGATTCTCGTCGGCGGTGGCTTTTCGAGATCAATTTTAAGCGATCGCGCCCGGTGTCGGAGGTGAAGTTTTGCCAAAACCGATCCGATCCCCCTAAATCCCCCTTGAGCAGGGGGACTTTAAATGCACATCCCTTGATCAGGGGGACTTTAAATGCACACCGTATCTCATGAGTATGAGAAACCCTATACTGATTCAATCCGCCCGATTTTAAAGGTTATCAAAAATTTCGACTTTGGAGATTAAACTGATGCAGAAATGGATGCTGCTGATGATTTTGGCGATGTCGATGTTTATTATCGTCATCGATACCACGATCATGAATGTTTCGATTTCCGCCTTGGTGGTGGATCTGAATACGACGGTAGGGGGCATTCAATCGGCGATCGCCCTATTTGCCCTGGTGATGGCGTCGTTCATGCTGATCGGCGGTAAACTCTCCGTTATTTTTGGTAAAAAACGCACGTTTTTGGTCGGACTGATAATTTTTGGCATCGGGACGGCGACGGCTTCCTTCAGTCAGACTTTGGGAGTTTTACTGATCGGCTGGTCGGTTTTAGAAGGGTTGGGTTCCGCCCTGATGATACCCAACATTCAGACGTTATTACGCGGTCAATATCAAGGTAAAGATCTCGCCTTTGCCTACGGCATTATCAGCGCGGTGGGGGCGGTGGGCGCGGCGCTCGGCCCCATCGTCGGCGGATATTTGACCACGTTCCACAGTTGGCGGTGGGCGTTCCGCCTGGAAGTCGCGATCGTGATTTTGGTCTTAATTCTCAGTCCGAAAATTCCCTCGGAATTGCCGCCAGAACGTCGCCCGAAATTTGATTTTCTGGGGGGTTTACTGGCAATTATCGGATTTTCCAGCATCGTGACGGGCATCTTACTCGCCCAAACCTACGGACTTTGGCTGGCGACAAAACCGTTGGCGATCGCCGGTTTAGAACTGGCTCCTTTCGGACTGTCTGTCACGCCCTTTTTGGTCGGCATCGGCATCCTATTTTTGATGGGATTAATTCTTTGGGAATGGCACTTAGAAACCATCGCCACCGACGGATTATTCAAACCTTCTCTCTTCAAAACACCGGGACTGATCCCCGGTTTTGGTGTCCGTTTCGTCCACATGGCAATTCTGGCATCGTTCCTATTTATCGCCCCCCTGCTGCTGCAATTGACGTTTGAATTTACCGCCATGCAAACGGGAATCGCCCTTTTACCCATGTCCCTGGCGATCCTCGTTTTCGCGATTCTGGGGGCGAAACTGTCCGCCCGTTTTTCCGCCAAACGAATTATTCAAGTCGGGTTTATTTGTGGTATCTTAGGATTAATCCAACTGATTTTCACCATTCAACCCGACGCCCGACCGAGAGAACTCGCCACCGGGGTTTTATTCGGTTTGGGAATGGGTTTGATCGCCTCGCAAATCCTGAATTTAATTCTATCCTCCGTCAGTCCGGAAGATACCCCGGAAACGTCGGGATTGAATTCCACCTTTGAACAGTTGGGAAATTCCATCGGCGTGGCTTTGGTGGGGGTGATGATGCTGGCAACATTGACCATTGGCGCTCAAAATTGGGTGGAAAATAGCTCTTCAATTCCGGAGGATAAAAAACCGGAACTGATTGCTGCAGTGCAAACGAGTATCGAGTTGGTTTCCGATACCCAACTGGAAGAAATATTAAATCAAGGTGAGTTTACGTCGCCACTGACCGAACAGATTTTAGAAAATTATGCGATCGCCCGCATCAATGCATTTCGTTCGGGGATGATCTTTCTAGTTTTTGTTGCTTCAGTGGGGTTAATTTTAACGACGGGATTACCCGATCGCAAACTCGTCAGTCAAGCCCCGGAAGACTGATTTTTCTGTAGCACAGGCATCCTGCCTGTCACATCCATTTTTCATAAAATCGTTTATCATATGATCGGATTGATAAGGCTTTGACAGATGACCGAAAACACGAAATCACCCAAATTACTCAGTCCCGTAAAAATCGGGAGTGTCTCTTTAAACAACCGCGTCGTCATGGCCCCCCTGACGCGATCGCGATCCGGAGAAGACCGCATTCCCAACCCTTTGATGGCGGAATATTACGCCCAACGCGCCTCGGCGGGTTTGATTATTACTGAAGCGACAGTTATTTCAAAACAGGGCATCGGCTGGCTAAATTCCCCCGGAATTTACACCGACAAACAGGGGGAAGCTTGGCGGCCAATTGTCGATGCCGTCCACAACAAAAATGGTAAGATTTTCCTGCAATTGTGGCACACCGGCAGGGCTTCCCATTCCAGCTTCCACGACGGAAAACTGCCCGTCGCCCCCTCGGCGATCAAATTGAATGAGGATTACATCCACACCCCCACCGGAAAGCAGCCCTACGAAACCCCCAGGGCGCTGGAAACAGACGAAATCCCCGGCGTGGTTGCCGACTATCGGAAGGCATCGGAACGGGCGAAATATGCCGGATTTGACGGGGTGGAAATTCACGGTGCGAATGGCTATTTGATCGACGAATTTCTGCAATCTAAAACCAACCACAGAAGCGATCGCTACGGTGGCAGCATCGAAAAAAGGTTTCAATTTTTGAGAGAGGTTACGGAAGCGATTCTCACGGTTTGGGACAGTGATCGCGTCGGAGTTCGCCTGTCTCCCAACGGCGGATTTAACGATATGGGTTCCTCCGATTACCGGGAAACATTTCTCTACGTCGCCGAACAGTTAAATACTTATAATTTGGCTTACCTCCACATTATGGACGGTTTAGAATTCGGGTTTCACGAACTCGGAGAACCGATGAAATTGTCGGAATTTCGCCCCCTCTTTTCCGGTGCTTTGATCGGTAATTGTGGCTACACCCAAGAAAAGGCGGAAGCGGCGATTCAAGCCGGGGACGCGGACGCGATCGCTTTCGGCCGTCCCTTCATCAGCAACCCGGATTTGGTGGAACGATTCGCCCACAACTGGCCTTTAAATCCCGATGCGGATATGTCGGTTTGGTATTCTTTCGACGCCGAAGGTTACACCGATTTTCCGACTTATCAAGAAGCCAAAACGGCATGAAAAATGAATTGATATCAGATCCGCTGGTAAGGATGGAGTCCAGGTGGGGGCAACCGTCTCCGGTTGCCTGCTGCTAAGGGATGGAGCCAAAGTGGGGGCAACCGTCTCCGGTTGCCTGCTGCTAAGGGATGGAGCCCAGGTGGGGGCAGCCGTCTCCGGTTGCCTGCTGCTAAGGAGCCTCATTCTCGAAAAATGCCTGGAGGGAGCTCCAACTGATTGGGTTAACATGATATCGCGATGCCAAAACCCGCCCAATTCCCCCTCTAAAGTTGACTCACAAACTCCCGAGTCACTTTCACAAACCTTTCAGTTTCTTCATAGGGCAAAACATTGCGGCCGGGAATCACGATCGCCCGGGCATTTTTCCACCCTTTTTCATAGGCTTGTTTTCGATCCTCCGGAGTTTCCGATTTACCGCTGCGGCTGATACTCGAAGCGCGATCGCCGATAACGACGAGGGTGGGTTGACTCAAGTTTGCCATGTCCAGGGCGTAATCTTTCCGCCAGAATCCCGCCAAAAAAGAAAACACCGCGTAGCGACTTCTCGCCTCCCGCGAACCCACCGCCAGCAAATCCAACCACTCGCGATCGACATCCTTCGCCTCCGCAAACAATTGGCGAATGGAAAAAGATTTTAAAAACTGTTCCCGACGGGCATAAATCCACAACAAACGTCCGCCGGGGGCATCAAAAAAGAGATTCCAAAGCAAACGCTGCCGGGGGTCAGATGAAGCCTCGGTCATCACCGGCCAAGCCGGGGGGCCGGATAAAACCATCCCCCGCACGCCGTCCGGATATTTTTTTGCGAGTGCGATCGCCACCGGCAACAGGGCCCCCTGAACAACTACAATTACCGGTTGTTTGATAACCGTTTTTATCAATTCCTGCAATTGTTCCGCCCAGTCTTCGACTTGATAGGCGACGGGGGGTTTTTCACTCTCCCCACACCCGATCAAATCGGGATTGTAAATCGCATTTTCACCGCCCAGGTGCCGCCACTCCCGACAAAATCGATACCAAAAACGGCGGGACAATCCCACGCCGATGGGGTGAACCAGCAGCAGGGGACTGGCCGAACTGTCCCCATCGGGAGGCGGATCGAATTCGTAGGCGCATCGATATCTCTGCCAGGTGTAATACTCGACGGGATTTTGGGTTGGCATTGAATCAGTCATTTTTATGCTTCCGATTGGGGATTTGAAACAGTTTCGGCGGGGACTTCCTCGGCTTCCATTTCCACCGGTTCGGGTTCCGGTTCAACAACTTCCTCGACGGGGGATTCCTCGACTTCCACTTCCGTTTCCGCGATCGGTTCGGGTTCGATCGCTTCAATTTCAGATGCTTCGATATCCGCTTCCGGCATCGGTTCGGGTTCGATCGCTTCAATTTCAGATGCTTCGATATCCACTTCCGGCATCGGTTCGGGTTCCGATTCAAACATTTCCTCGACGGGGGATTCCTCGGCTCCGGTTTCCGGCATCAGCTCGGATTCCGAGTCAAACATTTCCTCGACAGTCGGTTCTTGGATGTCCTCCTCGACGGGCAAATCCAAATCGGGCACCAAATCGGGGGACGCGAACGGCGGGAGTTCTTCGACGGGTTCGGGTTCCGGCACTTCCTCTAGAATTTCCGGCAACGTGGCCGGGGCGCCGGGGGTGGGTTCCTCGGAACTCAAGAAGGGAATCCGGAAGCGATTGAGAAGGTTTTGGATACCGCCTCCGGAGGCTTCGGAACTCGGGGTTTCTCCACGATCTCCGCCGAATTTGGGCAATTGGAATTGTCCCAAAAATTTTTGGATCGGGTTTTCGCCCGGTTCCTCCGGGATTTCCGGTGCGACTGCTTCGGGTTCCTCCTCTGCGGGCGTTTCGGGTTCTTCAACCGTCGATTCTTCCGACGCTTCCTCTGCGGGAATTTCGGGTTCTTCAACCGCCGGTTCTTCAACGACCGGTTCTTCTAACGTTTCCTCTGTGGGCATTTCCGGTTCTTCAACCGCCGGTTCTTCCGCCACCGGCGTTTCCGGTTCTTCAACCGCTTCTTCTGTGGGCGTTTCGGGTTCTTCAACCACCGGTTCTTCCTCGACGGGGGCTTCTACTTCCTCTTCAATGGCGGGTTCTTGCTCGGTGGGGGCTTCTATTTCTTCAATAATGACCGGTTCTTCCTCGACGGGGGCTTCTACTTCCTCTTCAATGGCGGGTTCTTCCTCGACGGGAATTTCCGGCTCTTCTTCAACGACGGGTTCTTCTTCTGCCGGGGTTTCCGGTTCTTCTTCAATTTCGGGAGCGGGGGTGATGGGACTGATAGAGTCGAATTCGACCAAACTCCGGGCTTGGGCCAGGGAGAGTTGGCCCCGGACAAGTTGGGAGAGGGGGTCTTGGCGGTCGGGATCGTAGGTGAGAACTCGGGCGGTGGTGTTGTAAACGTTGTCGAGGGGTTCTCCGAGTTCGTCGAGGAATTCGAGTTGAACCCAGTTTTTGCCGGGTTGGAATCCTTTTAAATAGATGGGTTCCCAGCGATCGAGGACGAAGCTTTCGCCGTTGACGGTGACGCGGATGCGCCAATCGACGATTTCATCTTCGGGATCTTCCTGGGCGACGAGGTGCAGGGGGGCGTTGTCCAAATAGAAGTCCAGGAGGATGGGTTCGGCCCCGTAGGTTCCCCGGGGGCGGTTGTAGGTGAGCAGGGGGAGATCCAGATCGGGGTGATTGTCGGGGGTTTTCGTATAGATATGGAATGTCGTGCTGGAGAGGGCGCCGTCGTTTTTGAAGCTCTCGCCCCAGGGGTAGACGGCGAACACCCGCAGCGTGTGGGTTCCGGGTTTGAGGTCGGGGAGGATGAGGGGTTCTTGGGGGTTGTAAATGTCGCGATCGCGTCCGTCGTCGAGAATGAAATGCAGGTGGGGTCCCAAACCGAGGGTTTGATCTCGGAAGGTGGGAAAGTCCCGGACGTCGAGTTGCACCGTTACGGTGTTGTCCGCGAGGATTTCTTCGGATTGGGGACTGAGTATTTTGACCTGGGGTTGGTAGCGATCGAGGGCCGGATGCAGTTTTTGAATTAAGTCCGGGGGGGAGACTTCCGCGATTTTCTGTTGGGGGGGTTTGGGGGAGGAGGGCGGACTGGGGACGGTTTCCAACGTTTGTTCGGCTGACGAACCGCACCCCGCCAGGGGCAATATGAGGACTGCCGCGAGGGCGACGGCCAGCAGTCGTTTGATCGGAGTCCACCACCAATTCAGAACAGACACGTTAAATACTCCTAAAAACCCGGATCGATAATTTGGACGGATGCCTTCCATAGGGAACTATAGCCCAAAAGGACCGCCTCCCAAATACCCGGCCCGACAAACCGGCGATGTGGGGCGATCGCGGCGGGTGGCCAAGGGCCGTCCGGATGGCGATCGAATTGGTATACAAAGCTACTTCATGTCCCAGAAATTTTAAGTTTTGTAACTGTTCAATGCGGATATTTACGGTCTCCGGCGGGCGAAATCGGCTCAAGCGTCGATATCGTGGGCATTCGAGCTATTCTTAATTATTGTTACCGACCCATCCCATGTTGCTCGAAAAGATGATATATCATGTAGAGACAACAGCTTCCGGGCTGCAGCATAACAAACTGCTATCGACAGAAGTCGGCAGTTGTCGCTAAAATACGCCTTTAAATACACAAGGCAAAACCCAGGGTATGGTGTTGTCCCCGGCAAAGGTTCAGAGAATTCTAAACTTTTGCAAAGGATGTTGAAGGGGTTTTAACAACCGTTCTTCAGAGTCTGCAACATTTCTTGTTTTTTGTGATACGGAGAGGAGAGTCTAAATGACCATCAGTCCTCCAGAGCGGGAGGCAAAAGTGAAGGTCACGGTAGACAAGGACCCAACTCCCACATCTTTTGAAAGATGGGGAAAGCCCGGTCATTTTCGCCGCGATCTTGCTAAAGGTCCAAGTACGACAACCTGGATTTGGAACCTACACGCCGACGCTCACGACTTCGATAGTCATACCAGCGATTTAGAAGATATTTCGCGCAAAATCTTTAGCGCCCACTTCGGCCATCTCGCAGTCATCTTCATTTGGCTGAGTGGCGCCTACTTCCACGGCGCGAAGTTTTCCAACTACGAAGCCTGGCTGACCGATCCCACCGGGATCAAGCCCAGCGCTCAAGTGGTTTGGCCGATCTTTGGCCAAGAAATTTTAAATGCCGATGTAGGTGGTGGTTTCCAGGGCATCCAGATCACTTCTGGACTGTTCCAGCTCTGGCGGGCCTCCGGCATCACCAACGAGTTCCAACTCTACTGCACCGCGATCGGTGCCCTGGTGATGGCGGGCCTGATGCTGTTCGCCGGTTGGTTCCACTACCACAAGCGCGCTCCCAAACTGGAATGGTTCCAGAACGTGGAGTCGATGATGAACCACCACCTGGCCGGACTGCTGGGCTTGGGCTGCTTGGGTTGGGCCGGACACCAAATTCACGTGTCCCTCCCCATCAACAAGCTGCTCGACTCCGGAGTCGCTCCCCAGGATATCCCCCTGCCCCACGAGTTCATCCTGAACTCCAGCTTGATGGCAGAACTGTATCCGAGCTTCAAAGAAGGTCTGGCACCTTTCTTCACGCTCAACTGGGGGGTTTACGCCGACTTCCTGACCTTCAAAGGTGGACTGAACCCCCAGACGGGCGGTTTGTGGCTGTCCGACACGGCCCACCACCACCTGGCTCTGGCCGTCCTGTTCATCGTCGCCGGCCATATGTACCGGACGAACTGGGGCATCGGCCACAGCATGAAGGAAATCCTGGAGGCTCACAAAGGTCCCTTCACCGGTGAAGGTCACAAGGGTCTCTATGAAATCCTGACCACTTCCTGGCACGCGCAACTCGCCATCAACTTGGCCATGCTGGGGTCCCTGAGCATCATCGTGGCCCACCACATGTATGCGATGCCCCCCTACCCTTACATCGCGACGGACTATCCCACCCAACTGTCTCTGTTCACCCACCATATGTGGATCGGAGGCTTCCTGGTCGTGGGTGCTGGCGCCCACGGTGCCATCTTCATGGTGCGGGATTACGATCCGGCCAAGAACGTCAACAACTTGCTCGATCGCGTGATCCGTCACCGCGATGCGATCATCTCCCACCTGAACTGGGTCTGCATCTTCCTGGGCTTCCACAGCTTCGGGCTGTACGTCCACAACGACACCATGCGTGCGTTTGGCCGTCCCCAGGATATGTTCTCCGACACGGGGATTCAACTGCAGCCCATCTTCGCCCAGTGGGTGCAAAACCTGCACACCCTGGCACCGGGCAACACTGCCCCCAACGTCATGGCTGGCGTCAGCCCCGCCTTCGGCGGTGATGTCGTTGCCGTCGGCGGCAAGGTCGCGATGATGCCGATCGCGCTGGGTACGGCGGACTTCCTGGTCCACCACATCCACGCCTTCACCATCCACGTGACCGTTCTGATCCTGCTCAAGGGTGTCCTGTACGCCCGCAACTCCCGCCTGATTCCTGACAAGAGCGAATTGGGATTCCGGTTCCCCTGCGACGGACCCGGTCGCGGTGGCACCTGCCAAGTCTCGGGTTGGGACCACGTGTTCCTCGGCCTGTTCTGGATGTACAATTCCCTGTCAATTGTGATTTTCCACTTCAGTTGGAAGATGCAATCCGACGTTTGGGGAACCGTCGCCCCCGACGGTACAATCACCCACATCACCAATGGCAACTTTGCACAAAGTGCGATTACCATTAATGGGTGGTTGCGTGATTTCCTGTGGGCGCAAGCCTCCCAGGTGATCAACTCCTACGGGTCAGCCCTTTCGGCCTACGGTTTGATGTTCTTGGCGGCTCACTTCGTGTGGGCGTTCAGCCTCATGTTCCTGTTCAGCGGCCGCGGCTACTGGCAAGAACTGATCGAGTCCATCGTTTGGGCGCACAACAAGCTCAAAGTGGCTCCCGCAATTCAGCCTCGTGCTCTGAGCATCATTCAGGGTCGCGCGGTCGGGGTCGCGCACTACCTCCTCGGAGGAATTGTCACGACCTGGGCGTTCTTCTTAGCCCGAATCATCTCCGTAGGATGAGAGATCTCTGCTCGGGAATTGGGGCAGTTCTCGTCCCTCTCAAACAGACGGCGAAACCGCCTCAATTTCCCCGGGCAGACTCGACGAGAACACGATTTAGTTAGGACTTATGGCAACGAAATTCCCAAAATTTAGCCAGGATCTGGCTCAAGATCCGACCACCCGTCGGATTTGGTACGGGATTGCCACGGCCCACGATTTCGAGACCCATGATGGGATGACGGAGGAGAATCTCTACCAAAAGATTTTCGCCTCCCACTTCGGACACATCGCCATCATCTTTCTCTGGACTTCTGGCAGCCTGTTCCACGTCGCCTGGCAAGGCAATTTTGAACAGTGGATCAAAGATCCCTTAAACGTCCGTCCCATCGCCCACGCGATTTGGGACCCCCAATTCGGACAACCCGCCGTTGATGCGTTCACCCAAGCGGGCGCATCTAACCCGGTGGACATCGCATACTCCGGGGTTTACCACTGGTGGTACACCATCGGGATGCGGACCAACGGAGACCTGTACCAGGGTTCCATCTTCCTGCTCCTGCTGGCCGCAGTCTTCCTGTTCGCCGGTTGGTTGCACCTCCAGCCCAAGTACCGCCCCAGCCTGTCCTGGTTCAAGAACGCCGAATCTCGGTTGAACCACCACTTGGCCGGTCTGTTCGGCGTCAGCTCCTTGGCTTGGACGGGTCACCTGGTTCACGTCGCCATCCCCGAATCTCGCGGACAGCACGTCGGTTGGGATAACTTCCTGAGCACCCTGCCTCACCCGGCGGGTCTGGCTCCCTTCTTCACCGGAAACTGGGGCGTTTACGCTCAGAATCCCGATACTGCCAGCCATGTGTTCGGCACGTCCGAAGGAGCCGGGAGTGCGATCCTGACGTTCTTGGGCGGCTTCCACCCCCAGACTGAGTCCCTGTGGTTGACCGATATGGCTCACCACCACCTGGCGATCGCGGTGATCTTCATCATCGCCGGCCATATGTACCGGACCAACTTCGGTATCGGCCACAGCATCAAAGAGATGTGCGACGCCAAAGAGTTCTTTGGCCGTAAGGTTGAAGGTCCGTTCAATATGCCCCACCAAGGCATCTACGAGACCTACAACAACTCCCTGCACTTCCAGTTGGGCTGGCACCTGGCTTGCCTCGGGGTGATCACCTCCCTGGTGGCACAGCATATGTACGCCCTGCCTCCCTACGCCTTCATGGCTCGGGATTACACCACGATGGCCGCCCTCTACACCCACCACCAGTACATCGCTGGATTCATCATGGTCGGTGCATTCGCCCACGGCGCCATCTTCCTGGTTCGCGACTACGATCCGGAGCAAAACAAGGGGAACGTTTTGGCTCGCGTTTTGGATCACAAAGAGGCAATCATCTCTCACCTGAGCTGGGTGTCTCTGTTCCTCGGATTCCACACCCTGGGCCTGTACGTCCATAACGACGTCGTGGTCGCTTTCGGAACCCCCGAAAAGCAAATCCTGATCGAACCGGTCTTCGCCCAGTTCATTCAGGCTTCTCACGGTAAAGCGGTTTACGCGATGGACGTGCTGCTGTCCAATTCCGACAGCATCGCCACCACCGCCTGGCCCAACTACGGCAACGTCTGGTTGCCCGGCTGGCTGGATGCCATCAACTCCGGCAAAAACTCCCTGTTCCTGACCATCGGCCCTGGCGATTTCCTGGTCCACCACGCGATCGCCCTCGGCCTGCACACCACCACCCTGATTCTCGTCAAGGGTGCTCTGGATGCCCGCGGCTCCAAGCTGATGCCCGACAAGAAAGACTTCGGCTATGCCTTCCCCTGTGATGGCCCCGGCCGTGGCGGTACTTGCGACATCTCCGCTTGGGACTCCTTCTACCTCGCGATGTTCTGGATGCTCAACACCCTGGGCTGGTTGACCTTCTACTGGCACTGGAAGCACCTGGGCATCTGGCAGGGCAACGTTGCTCAGTTCAACGAGTCCTCCACCTACCTGATGGGATGGTTCCGCGATTACCTGTGGTTGAACTCTTCCCAGTTGATCAACGGCTACAATCCCTTCGGAACCAACAACCTGTCCGTCTGGGCCTGGATGTTCCTGTTCGGACACCTGGTTTGGGCAACCGGTTTCATGTTCTTGATCTCCTGGCGGGGTTACTGGCAGGAACTCATCGAGACCATCGTTTGGGCACACGAGCGCACTCCCCTGGCGAACCTGGTTCGCTGGAAGGACAAGCCCGTTGCACTGTCCATCGTTCAAGCTCGCATCGTCGGTCTGGCTCACTTCACCGTTGGCTATGTCCTGACTTACGCAGCCTTCTTGATTGCCTCGACTGCCGGCAAGTTCGGTTAACCCGGACACCCCAGTTAGGTAATTAAACGAAAGTCCCCCGCCGGCTGGTGGGGGGCTTTTTTGATGGTGTGAAGTCCCCCAACTTGATGCGACGTTGGGGTTTCCCGCGACGAGAGATCCTTCCGGACCGCCACGGAGCCGATATCGGTCCGACTCTTCCTCAACAGGCAGCTACCCGCCTTCGGATGGCAGGATAGTTGTCGATCGCTCATTGCTATAGAATAGAGTGCGATCGCCTCTGGCGGCGGGCCTCCCCCTATCGAGTCGGTTCTGCAAGCCTTGTCCTAACCGCCTTAGCGGTTGCCATATGATTCCCCGATTCAATATGAAAATTGCCACCTGGAATGTCAACTCAATTCGCACCCGACAGGATCACGTTTTGACTTGGTTGAAATCCCAAGATATCGACGTTCTCTGTTTGCAGGAAACCAAGGTGGTTGACGAAAGTTTCCCCCGATCGCCCTTTGAAGAATTGGGCTACCACCTCTACATCTCCGGCCAAAAAGCCTACAACGGCGTGGCGATTTTCAGCCGCCAACCCCTGGAATGGGTCAATGGGGGATTTACGCCCATTTTGGAACCCGATCAGGTGGGGGAGTTCGACGCGCAAAAACGGGCGATCGCGGGCGTTATCGACAATATTTGTATCGTCAATCTCTACATCCCCAACGGTTCCTGCGTGGGGAGCGAAAAATATGAATACAAACTGGAATGGTTGGCCTTGCTGCGGGACTATCTCGACAAAATGTTGGCTCAATTTCCCGATCTCTGCGTCTGCGGGGACTTCAATATCGCGCCGGAAGATCGGGACATCCACGACCCCAAAAAGCGGGAAACTCATATCATGTCGTCCGACGCCGAACGGGAGGCGCTGCGGGCGATCGCGGATTTGGGACTCGCCGATGCCTTCCGCCAATTCACCCAAGACGGCGGACATTACAGTTGGTGGGACTATCGCGCCGGGTCCTTTCCCCGCAACCGGGGGTGGCGGATCGACCATCACTATTTGAGTGCTTCATTATATAAACGTGCGATCGCCTGCACCATTGACCGCGAACCGAGAACCCGGCCCAAACCCAGCGACCACGCGCCCGTAATTTTGGAAATAGAATGACAACTAGCAGACAATTAGCAGCGATTGTACTGACAAAATACAACGGAAAATACCCCGAAATAACTGCCAAAAAGGAGTCTTGGTGAATCTAAAAAAAATATTTTTTTTGAGGTTTTCATCCCTGAGTATTAATGCTTTAATCGGAGTGGACATCTATTTCGGTGGCACTCATGTATTGGGTAACTTTAACCGCAGCAGTCGCCTATGCGTTCGGCATCTACCTATTACTTCTGATGCTGCAACGCTTGCTCCTCCGCAAACCGGCTCCTCAAAGCCAGTTAAAACCCAGTTTTGTTCTGCGAACCAACTTTTTGAGACGGGCGATTCGTTGACGGGAGGGGGGTCAACCCCCCGCTTATTATCGGCGTTGGAAGATAATGTCAAGTACCTAAAGATAGAGATCGAATATTTCGAGGTGCGCGATCGCCTCAGTTTGTCGCGCCGGCTTTTTCAGAAATTAGAACAATCTTTTAAATCGCTATATTTGCGGAGAGAGTAATGGGTTCCTCTCCGCTTTACCTGATTTTAAAGATTTTGTGTCATACTGATCGACAATCCGGTTTTTTAGTTCAATTCACGTCGATCCTTCTGAATACGCTTTAGACATCGGGGGGTATTAATCAGTTTTTCCGACCACATGATTGAACTCCCAGCCCCTTTGTTCTTGAATTTTAAAAATCGGATTGACTCCAACCTAGTCGATTTTAAATTCGCGGTATATTGACGTGTTTGAAAATATTTTATTGTCTGCATTGTTCGCCGGTCTCTTCAGTTCGCTGTCGATGCCACTGGGTGCGGTGACATCTTTATTTTGGCAACCGAAACATCGAATTTTATCCTTTTTGATCGCCTTCGGTGCCGGGGCATTGCTGGCGGCGGTGATCGTCGATTTGGTGGGAAATGCCCAAGAAAAAGGTCACTATTTGGCGTTGGTCGCCGGGGCGATTCTGGGCAGTTTGTTTTTTACACTTGTCAATAAAATCGTGAACGAATCGGGCGGTTTTTTGCGGAAACCTTCCACCATGTTGGTGCATCTGAACCAGCAAAAAAGTCGTCACTTTCAAAGTAGTCTCGACCAACTCAAACGCATCGATCTGTTCCGGCAGCTATCGGCCGACGACACTCAGTTTATTTCCCAGCGTTTACTGTTGGGAAACTATCCGAAAAATACCGTCCTTTATCAACCAGACGACCCCAGCGAAAGCCTCTACATCATCAGAAAAGGGGCGGTGGAACTGCTCGACCCCCTGGAAGATTGGCAACCCCACATCAACCTGCAAACCAACGACATTTTCGGCCGCATGGGATTTTTGACGGGGACATCCCACCAAATGCTGGCACGGACGACCGCAGACACCGAATTGTGGATTTTTCCCAAACCCGATTTTGAAGAATTGCTGCAAGTTTCTCCCCACTCGGTGGAGGTGACAAAAAACCTACTTCAGGGAGAAGAAATCGCCAATTATTTACGAAAGCGACACGAAATGAAATTGCCGGACATCAAAGATTGGGTGAGTCGGGCGATCGCCTCTCTGGGAGAAGATCGGGCCATCCCGGATGCGGTACCCAACGAACACAACGCCGAAGATTTCCTGGAAATTGCCCGCCAAATTCGGCGCTTTCCCCTGTTCGAGGATCTGCCGACGGACGAACTCGAAGAAATCAGCGAACGCCTCGTTTACCGTTCCTTTGATGATGGCTACGTCTTCTTTAAACCCAAAGAAATTGCCAATCACCTCTATCTCATCCATCGGGGAGAAGTCGAGTTGATCGACACCCAAAGTCCCGGAAAAACGCCCCCCGTCGTCCGCGATCGCGATGCCTTCGGCGTCCTCTCCTTCATCACCGGCGCTCCCCACACCATGACGGGTGTCGCCAAAACGGACGTGAAAGGGTGGGTTCTCCGCAAGCAAGATTTTCAAGAGATGATTCAGCAGTCCGAGTACCTCGAACGGAGTTTGGAAAACTTTTTGAGCGATGAATCGGTCAAAGCTTACTTGGAAAATAAGCAAGATTTCGACCCCAAAAAAGCCCGACGGTGGGTCGAAAAAGCGCTGCAAAGTATGAATGCCGGCGAGATCGTCCCTTCCGTGGTTTCCGCCTCCAAATCTCTGGAAGAACATGAGGATGCGCCGACCGCCATTTGGTTGGGTTTGTTGATGGACGGAATCCCGGAAGCGCTGACCATCGGAGCCCACATGGCAACGGGTCCTTTGAGCGCTTCACTGTTGGCCGGCTTGTTTATTTCCAACTACCCGGAAGCCCTTTCTAGTTCCACGGGAATGAAAGAACAGGGGTTCGCCGTCCCCCGCATTTTGGTGATGTGGACTTCAATTATGGTGACGACGGGGGTGCTGGCGGCGGTGGGCAGTTTCGCCTTCGCCAACGTTCCAGAAACCTGGATTTCCTTTTTGGAATCGATGGCGGCGGGGGCGATGTTGACGGTCATTTCCGAAACGATGTTGCCGGAAGCCTACGGAAAGGGTGGCTCGATTGTGGGGTTGTCAACCATCCTGGGATTTTTGACAATTATCCTGATTAGGGCGATCGATCCAAATAGTTATTAAATTGCAGTCTATCCAATTTCAATCATCTTCAAATCATGGTGGGGGCAACCGTCTCCGGTTGCCAAAGTTTGAAGCATTATAACAGTTTTCTGTCTGCTGCGATACGGTTCGATCCCCCATTATCCCCCTTAAAAAGGGGGACTTAAATTTAGAGCAGTTGTCTATCTGCTGCGCTCCGGTTCGATCCCCCATTATCCCCCTTGAAAAGGGGGACTTTGAGTTAATGTGTGTATCTCACCAACTTGAAAATTACTGTGGGTTGCCAAAACTTTAATCCCAAGCTCCCGGGCGATAAACCCGACCCACCGAATGATCCGCTTCGATATCGACCACCAAATCGACACGATCGCGATCTTCAACCAGGGGAAGAATGAACAATTCCGGGTGGAGGGACTTCCAAAAATAGTCCACAAACTGCTCGATTTCCCCATCCGTCATCCCCGATCGCCCCTTTGCTTTCATCTCATTTTCCGCCTGCCGCCGCCACTGTTTCGACAGCCGATAATCGACGGGGTTGAGCACCATCAGCCGATCCAGACGCTCCCACAGGGGCAAATAATCCTGTAATTTGTGGTTCATTTCCCGGGCAAATTGGCGATCGCTTTCCGTGACGATCGGCGCCGGGGCCGTCTCGAAAATCCCCCCATCTACAGGATGAGAGCCGACAAACCAGCCTTCAAATAATACGACATCAATCCCCGTCACCCACTCCGGTTCGGTGCGATCGCCGCCCCCGTTCCAGAGGGACTTGTCGAACCGGGGCACCGCCACCCGTTCCCCCGATGCGGGGTGTCGCAGTCGATCAAGAACCGAAATCCCCAAATCGACATCGTGGGTTCCGGGGGGGCCGCGCCAGATCAGGCGGGGATCGGCTTCCCGCAGGCGTTGGCGTTCGTCGTAGGTTTTATACAGGTCGTCGATGGAGAGGCTGAGAGTCCGGTAATCGAGGAGGGCGAGCACCCGCGAGAGCACCGTGGCGAGGGTGGTTTTTCCCGTCCCCTGCCCCCCCAAAATGCCCTGGACGGGCGGTCGGCCGAGGGTTTGGCGCAATTCGGCCAGTTGGATGCCGAGGGGCAGCCACAGCGTCCACAGGGTTTTCAACTGTTCGGATAAAATGGGCAAATCGGGATTTTCTCGCAGCAGCGATTGAAAGAGTTGCGATCGCCGTCGAATCACTTCTCCCACCCCTTCCGGTCCGATGCCGAATGCGGCCATCCGCCCGCGATCGCGGCATTCCTCCTCGGCCAGTTTCTCCAACTCCTCCGAAGTCGGCTGTTCTCCCCCCGCCCAACGTTGTAAAATCTCGATCATAATGACTGAAAAAAAATCGATAGAACATTAAAAAATTTTCAATTTACCTCGTAGGGGCCCCGGGCTTGCGCCCTCTCCTGCTTGCGCCCTCCCCACGAATGTCGAACGTGGGCGAATGCCATTCGCCCCTACAAGTTGAGCGCCCCAATTCTCAAGACCCGAGCAAAAATGCCAACAGGAAAAAACTGTAATTCAAACCAATTTTCAGGGCGTTGAGACTGTCGATCCACAGCGGTTTTTTAGTCTTTCGTACCACATTGCGATAGGCCAGCCAACTGATAATTTCCGTCACCACCAAAACCATAAAAGCGACGGAAATATCCCAACTCGCCTCCTGTCCCGCTATCGTAGAAATAGCGACTCCCAGGAACGTGCCGAACAGAAAACAAATGACCAGGACGGAAATTCGTCGCCAGGGGTTGCGGAGCCACTGGGTGGTTTGTTCGGCGAGCGCGTCGGCAAATCGGTTTAAACGAGTATTCTGCATGGATTCTCGGCGGGGTTTTCCCAATTTTACTGGACAGTTGCGATCGCGCCGTTCCTGGGGAACTCGAGGTCGAAACTGCTATTAAAAATTTATACCAAGACCAATGAAATTTAAACTCCATCCTAGCATTTGGGTGAGCGGGGTGCTTTTTGTTACCATTCTGATTTTCCGCCAACTTCTGCTCACCGCACCGACACCCGAGACATCCGTGGTGATTCCGCCGCCGACACCGGAACCCCCGGCGCCGTCCCCGAGTCCGACACCGTCGCCGGTTCGGCCCCAGTCCCCCGCCCCAACCGCCGGACAGGGATCGCTGCGAGTCAGCAACCGCACGGAGCACCCCGTCCGCATCGCGCTGCTGGCGACACCCGCCGGGGACGCCGAACCCGTCCACTGGGACTTCGCCCCCCAGGAAGGGAGCCAAAACGGGTTGCTGCTGTCCCTCCCCGCGGCGGATTTGGAGTTGAAAGCCGGGGATATCCTCGTCGCCTTTGCCCAGGACGGTTCCCGCCGGTACTGGGGGCCTTACGTGGTGGGGAAAACCGCCCTCCCCGAGTTCGACGCGGGACTCTCGGAATGGCATTTGATCCTGTCGCCTTCAGAAAGTTCGCGATCGCTTTAAAATCAGTAAGGCGATTTATCGATGCCATGTTGAAGGGAGCAATGAAACTGAAATCCGCAAGTTCGACGTCTCAATCTTTGCAATTTCCCCGAAATTCTTGCCCCCCCGCGGCGATTCTCTCGGTTTTGTGGCTCGGCGCGATCGCGATCGTGGCATTTTTGTGGAATTTGGGCGGGGTGGGTTTGGTGGACGAAACCGAACCCCTGTTCGCAGAAGCCGCCCGCCAAATGCTCGTCACCGACAATTGGATCACCCCCTATTTTAACGGAGAAACCCGCTTCGACAAACCGCCTTTAATTTATTGGTTGATGGCGATCGCCTATCAGTTTGTGGGGGTGAACGAATGGGGTGTCCGCCTCCCGTCCGCCCTCGCCGCGATCGCTCTGACGGCTTTCGGATTTTACACCCTTCACCAAGTCGCCACCCTCAAAAAAACCCGCCTGCGGAGCCTCCCCTGGATCGGTTCCGCCTCGATCGCTTTGAACCCGGAAACCATCGCCTGGGGCAGAATCGGCGTGTCCGATATGTTGCTGGCGGGCTGCGTGGGATCGGCGTTATTCGCCTTTTTTTTGGGTTACATCCGGGGCGATAAAAATCGCCTTAAATTCAATGCTTGGTATCTGATATTTTACCTTCTCATCGCCCTCGCCGTCCTCACCAAAGGCCCCGTCGGCATCGTCTTACCCGCGTTAATTATCGGGTCATTTTCCCTGTATGTGGGGACGTTCCGGCAAGTTTGGCGGGAAATGCGCCCCCTTTTCGGCGGGATATTATTTCTACTCATCACCCTGCCCTGGTATATTTTAGTCACCTTAGAAAATGGTCAAAGTTACTTAAAATCGTTCTTCGGCTATCACAACTTTGAACGGTTTACCCATGTGGTGAACCACCACGACGCCCCCTGGTATTTTTACTTTATCGTCGTGGCGATCGGATTCGCCCCCTGGTCGATTTATTTGCCCGCCGCGATCGCCCGCACCCATTTCTGGAATCGCCGATATTGGCAAAAACAAGATCGCGCCAACCAACTGGGATTGTTCGCCTTTTTTTGGTTTATCTGTATCTTTCTCTTTTTTACTGTCGCCGTCACCAAACTGCCCAGTTACGTCCTTCCACTGATGCCGGCTGTGGCGATTCTGGTGGCATTATTTTGGAGCCATTTAATCGATTCTGAAAAAATATTGAAACAGTTTCAATCGAGGAAAATAAAGGATTCGCGATCGCCCATTTTTCGCCATTTGATGCCCCTTTTTATTGTCAATATAATCGGTTTGCTGGCGATATCATTCGCCTTTTTGTACGGCATCAACTGGTTGGGTGCGGATGCGACGATGCCCGATTTGCCGGAGAAACTGCGAGACTCCGGGTTGCTGGTGCGCGGGGCCCTGATTTGGGGGGCGACTGCCATCGCGATCGCGATCGCGATCGCCCGATTTCGCCATCAAATATCCTGGATTTTAGCCATCAATTTAATCGGATTTGTCGCCTTTTTAATTTTCGCCGTCACCCCGGGATATATCTTTTTCGATCGCCAGCGACAATATCCCCTCCGAGAATTGGCGGCAACCGTCCGAGAACAGCGGCAGCCGGGGGAAGAATTGGTGATGATCGGATTCGAGAAACCCAGCCTGGTATTTTACACCCGAAACGCCGTCAAATACCGCGATCGCGCCACGGAAGCCGTCGCCGATCTCCGCCAACCCGAATTCCAATCCTCCCCCCCGGAAACCGTCCTCATTCTCGCCATTCCCAGAGAATTCGACGATGCCGGATTGCGGGATAATCATTACCAGCTTTTAAACAAAGTCGGGGCTTACCAACTCGCCCGAGTTTTCAAACCGACATTTTTGGTCGTTTCTCCCCGCATCGAACCCGATTAATTATCATCGCGTAAAACAAGCTTCTAGCTTGTCACAGGCAAGATGCCCGGGCTACAAAAGCGATCGCGTAAAACAAGCTTCT
>NZ_JAJENU010000660.1:0-200 GCF_035615495.1 Lyngbya sp. CCY1209
TGGTTCGCCGCGATGAATTGACGGGCAACTGCCGATACCTCGGGGCTTTCCGATACCTGGCACCCTGGTGGGGAGACTGGGAGACTGGGGGACGGGGAGAATTATTGATTCTCACCCCCTCACCCCCCTCTCCTTTCCCCCGACCCGAAACCAGAGTTTTCGTGCCGCGCCCACCGCTACGGGACAGCACAAGCAGGCTT
>NZ_JAJENU010000661.1:0-21283 GCF_035615495.1 Lyngbya sp. CCY1209
TGCCCCTAAAATCAGAAGGCAGGCACAGAGGCCTGCCCCTACAATTGAAGAAGGCAGGCACAGAGGCCTGCCCCTACGGAAAACGTCCCTCCCACACCCCACACCCTAATCATGACTGACTGGCTAGAACACAGCGTACAAATCGAAGTAAGCGTCCCCATCGATGTGGCGTGGGATTTGTGGTCGGATTTGGAACAAATGCCGCGCTGGATGAAATGGATCGAATCGGTTCATGTTTTGGAAGAAAATCCCGAACTGTCTCGGTGGAAGTTGGCGAGTAGCAATTTCGAGTTCAGTTGGCTATCTCGAATTCTCAAGGAAATTCCCCACCAAATTATCCAGTGGGAATCGGTGGACGGACTGCCCAACCGGGGCGCGATCCGCTTCTACGATCGCCACGACAGCAGCATCGTCCGGCTGTCCGTCGCCTACGCCATCCCCGGCATTTTGGGTAAGATTATGGATGGTTTATTCCTGGGACGGGTGGTTGAATCTACCATTCAAAAAGACTTGGAACGGTTCCGGGATTACGCCTTGGAATATTACGGCCAATCGTAACTGTCATCATATCGCCGCATTTCTAGATTTTTCGTTGCCTCGCCCGAACTGCGATCGGGCGGGTATCAACTTGTGCAGAAATCTCAGTAATTCTACGGAGATCGAAGGAAATTTAACGAAGGGAAAGTTCAGTAATTTCACTGTTGATCCGCCGGGAAAGCCTTCATACACTAATTGTATAGAGTTATTGCTCTGGCAATCAATGTTAGCCATCACCACCCTTCTCAACCCGCTTTGCCCCGTCCGGTTCCTGCGACAGCGTTTGACGCTCTTTTCCAACCCCATCTCAGGAATTTCGGGAGGATATCGCCCCAATGTGAATATTGGGAAGCAGTAGCGATCGCCGTTGGGTGCGATCGCGCATCTGAACCATTAGAATTTTACCACAAATGTCAGAAGTTTTCGACCCGGCGATCGAACAGATCGTTGAGGAAATTTTCGCCATCAATCGCGCCTGGAAAGCTGCCCGAAAGCTATTTAATCCCAGTGCCAATCTTGCCCTTTCCTTCCGAGACATGAAAACCCAAATGCAGGTTCGTCTCCTCCGCAATTTTGCACCCGATCGCGTCTATTTGAAAATCGATGATTCGGCGGATGACGACGATCCCGAACTGCAAGAAGCAGCAGAAAATCAAGAACCGCTGTATGGGTTAATTCTGGAACCTTCCATTGGTAAATATTGGAATGCAGCCCACCTTCCGGTTCGGAGAGCACAAGCGTTTTTGACGGCTGAAGAATTGCAGAAATTTACACAAGTTTGAAAATCAGGAGTTCCATTTCATGTTTGACAGTTTTTACAGTTTGTCTGATTTCAACAGTTTGAGCGAAGATGTGATTGCCTTGTGTTCGGGATGGAGTGCAATTATATTAGTTGTTACATTCTGTCTTATTATTTGGGACTGGCGCGTATCTTTCTACAAATACAAGTCAAAATTTAAAGTTGTAGAACGTTCGATCAACCACCTTTCCAAAGTTTCGGGTCAACCACAAGCAATCTCCCCTCAATCAGGAGATATTCAATCTTGGTGTGGAAAACATTTAGATGGAAAATGGGACAACAACGTATTTTATCCCAAAATTGATAATGGAAAGTTAATTTTATTGTCTTACCCGAGTGTTCTGAACTCACCCGTTCCGCGATCGCCCGTTTCTTTTGCACCCACTCTTCTAACTGCATTGGGAATCTTAGGAACCTTTTGGGGGATTCAGTCTGGATTGCGAGATATTGGCTTAAATAGCATTGACAATCCGGAGATACTGATCGATAGCAGTACCCAATTGCTTGCGGGTATGAAACTCGCCTTCTCAACTTCTCTTGTCGGCTTGGGTTCTGCCGCTTTAATGATGCTAATTCTTGCTTTCAGGTCAGAAAAGGGACAGGCTTATCGAAATAAGCTGCGTAAAAAATTAGATGAAATTGCTGTTTTCCATACACCCAGTCATATTTTATCTCGAATGGACGTACAATCCAATCGAGGACAATCAAATCACTTGACTGCCGAGGCAATTGGAAAAGCAGTTGGCGATGCAATTTCCAAAACTTTAAATTCAGAAAATAGCCTGATTGTTCAAAAACTCACTACAATTCAGCAACGACAAGACGAACAGCTACAACAATTGAATGCTAATGCGATCGCCCACCGAAAGCAAGTACAAGACTTAGTGGCACCTTTAGCTGGTGCGATCGCTGTAGCGAACCGATCGCAATTACAAGACTTGGTGACACCTTTAGCTGGTGCGATCGCCGAAGCTAACCGAGAGCAATTTAAACCCTTGTTAACCCCCTTGGCGGATGAGGTGCGATCGCTGAAAGAATTACAGGAACAGCAAGGCAACACCGTTGAAAACTTAGTTAATCAGTTGCGAACAGAATTGATTGAACCCCTGGTTGAGCGATTGGATGAAAGTGCAAAATTGACGCAAGAGGTATCTAAAAACGTCCAAACACTCAGTCAGTCTCTAGATGGCATCACCGAAAGTTTGTCCGATTCCATCGGAACAATTCAAGATTTCCAAAAAACTACCATGTCGGAATTGCAGGAATTTGCCCAATCTATGAAAGCAACTCTGACTCAATTCCAAACCGATACCAGAGGCGTTTTGGAAACAGTAGCAGTTGAAATCAATAAAGTCGTCGATAAAAGTATTGAAGGCTTAGACAAACAGCGACAAGTGTTTAAAGATAATGCCGATGAAGTGGCTAATAAGTTTCAAAGTATTCATCGGATTATCGAAGACACGAAAGAATTGACTCAAGAGGAACTCAGGATTTTCCGCAATGAGTATCAAACCCAACTGGAAGATTTCTTGACGGCACAAAAAGGTGAACTGGAGGGAATCATCCAGAAAATGGGTGGAGTGTTAGTTGAAGCTGGCGAATCATGGAAAGAAATCTTTAATGAGATTACCAATAAAATTGGCTCTAGTATGAGTCAAATTAACGGGACTGTCAGTGCAACTAGCAATCTCGTCAGTGCCGTGGGAATAGGTGATACTGAGCGTATGGCTCAATATAAAGAACTGATGCGAGATATCGGGCAAAACGCCAGTCAGGTTTCTCGGAGTTACCAAACGGCTGCCAATCAGTTTGAACAGGCTTTAGGGCAGTTTGCAGGATATCTACAGCAGGCGAATGAATCCTACTGTAACAACATCACAAAATTTGATGAGTCATCTAACCGGATATTTAACGGAATAGATCAAACGTCCGTTGAATTATTGAATGTTGCCAATTATTTAGTCGCCGCCGCTAAAGATGTTAAAACGGGTAATGGGAGGAATGGATGATGAGCGAACTCGGTGAATTAGAACAAGACTTTGAACTGCAAGAGGAGCAAGATGCGGGAACTTGGCTTTCAATCAGTGACTTGATGTCCGGTTTGCTGATGTTTTTTGCCCTGCTGTTTATCGTCACTCAAGCTCAGTTTTATCTGGCGACTGAAAGAGCCAGAAAACTGGAAATCGAATTGCAAGCCTACAAAAAGGCGATCGATGAATTGCCGATCCGAATTTTGAATGCACTGGAAGACAAAATGGGTAGCGGTGCGGGTGTCGTGGAAGTTGTTCCCGAAACTGGGGACGTGAGAATTGGCGATCGCATTCTTTTTGATGAAGGAAGTGCCGAACTCAAACCCGCCGGAAAAAATTTTCTGAAGCAATTTATTCCCGCCTACAGCCAGGTGATTTTTTCCGATGCCTTGTTTGAACGAGAGGTGACGCGAATTATCATTGAAGGGCGAACCAGTTCCAAAGGGACTGACATCGAAAATATGGATCTAAGTTTGCAGCGTGCTCTATCGGTTGTCGATTATATCTTATCTGATGAGTTGCAATTTTCGGAAAAACAAAAGTTGATCGCCAAAATTTTGCCGGCTGGCAGGGGTGAAATTGACGCGAATCAAAACAGCGACGATCCCAAAGATAGAAAAGTTTTGTTCCGCTTCCAGTTCCGTCGCCAAGACTTCGATCAAGTTATGGAACAATTACCGAAGACTGAATTGATCGACTATGTTGAGTTGCCTAAATCCGACGGATGATCCCCCTAAATCCCCCTTAAAAAGGGGGACTTGGACTTCCCGATTTTGCTCCCCCTAAATCCCCCTTGAAAAGATGCTCCCCCTAAATCCGACGGATGATCCCCCTAAATCCCCCTTAAAAAGGGGGACTTTGAAAAATATCCCTCTTCCCCCCTTCTACTTGAATCTCCCTGGATCTCCCTCTGCCTGCCATTTTTCGGGGGAAAATGAAACAGCCCTGCCCCTTTCAAGGTTTGTCATCTTGTCCCCCCCTTTCAAGGTTTGTTATCTTGTCCCCCCCTTTTCAAGGGGGGCTAGGGGGGATCGAATCACGAACTCAATTGGTCATCTTGTCCCCCCCTTTTCAAGGGGGGCTAGGGGGGATCGAATACCGCCCCTACCACCGATAATCAATAACTAAGAACACACCCTACAAACTACAATTGACCGAACAACAATGATTAATATTCCCAAACTCCAACTTTCTCCAGTGCCGGAAGCTAATAAGTTAGAAAAACTTGCCAATTTGATTGGATCAAAACAACCCAGATCGTCATTGATTCCGGAAAACTTTAGATTGCCGAAAAATCGTCGCCTTCGCCCTGTCGATGAAATTTTTAACGATATTGAATCGGGCAAGTTTCAAAATATTATTGATATCGAATGGATTGTGTGTCTGCATGAAAAAGAAAAATGGGATCAAAACAATCCTCGTCGTGAGCGATTTACGGCTCGAAATATTTGGCGAGCATCTCAAAATCTGCCTTGGCTCAAATTGCGATTGTTCTGGGGGACTGCCCTTTATTGGAGCCATCAACAAAATGGAGTTTCTCGTTCAATTGCAGAAAATATTTCTGCATTCACCCCGCAAGACTATCAGGATGAATTAACTCGTGATATTTTGATTATATTGTGCAATCCTCAACCGGAAAAAGAAATTGCCAAGCTGAGTTATAAACGCAATCTTTCCCCACGACAGCTATTTCAAGCTGTCGATTTACCTCAAGAAATTGATGTGAGTAAAAATGCTCTCAATTTTATTGCAGACTTATTTTTAAATAATGATAATGACAATACAGATGTATTATTAGCCTGTCTACATGAAATGTCTCAACAACAGGAACTCGAAACGGTTGAAAAATTACTCTTGGGAATGCCATCATCACGGAGCAAAAATTTTTCTCAATTAGCGGATTGGATAAAAGGTCGCTATAGTCCCCGGATTCCCAAGAGTCGCTGGCACAAACTATCGGGTAAGGCAAAAGAAAATTTGCGAAAATGGATTGGGATGGCTAACTATGAAGATTTTTCCCAGTTAGTCGATCGCGTCCTAGAACAGATGGATTTACACCCCACAGAATCGAATCGGCTGCGATCGCGTTGCACTTTCTGGTCAAATTATAGCGATCGCTTTGAACGCATCCGAATTTTGCTCCCCCAATCTACAATTAATCGGCTCGGCAGTTATTTGAACGATCGCGATTATCTCAAGTTAGAAGATGATGGCAGTCAGGAGACAGAGGTTTGTATTTTTGATTTTGAAAAGTGGTTTGTGATTGAATTCTTTCGGGGGAAGGGAAGTGAAACAAGAATTGTAGCTAACAATCATAATCTTGATGATCAGCTATTTGAGTCAAAAACTTTATCAGTCAAACGACTCCGATACTGGGCAGACTGTGAACGTCACGATCATGTATACTGTTGGCAGAGCTCTTGTGAACCGTGGTTGCGTCATCGGGGGATTTTACCCAACGAAGGATTAACAAATTTTAAGATCAACGATAAAAGAATTGAACCTTATAACCCTAACATCGGTCTTCCTGCTCCCGAGGATGAACAACTCTACGATCGTGATCAACAACTTCAACAGTGGGAACAAACGATCGCCCAACTCGAACAGGAAGCCAAGGTATACTGTCTCAATAACCCTTAATACTAAAATAAAACAGAAGAGACAGGTCAAAGATAATGGTACAAACCCAAACGCGATCGCTCACCCTAGCCGAATTTCTGGAATTGCCTGAAACCAAACCCGCCAGCGAATATGTCAACGGAAAAATCATTCAGAAACCCATGCCCCAAGGAGAACACAGCACATTACAGGGAGATCTCGTCACCAGTTTGAATGGGACGTTGAAGCCTCCGAAAGTCGCCCGGGCTTATCCCGAGTTACGCTGCACGTTCGGGGGGCGATCGCTCGTTCCGGATGTCTCCGTTTTTCGATGGGAACGCATCCCCCGCAGGGCTGATGGCAGAGTCGAAAATTATTTTAACCTTTCGCCGGATTGGGCGATCGAAATTCTCTCGCCTAACCAACGTCAAACCAAAGTGATTCGCAATATTCTCCACTGTCTCGATAACGGGACTGAAATGGGTTGGCTTTTAGATGCGGAGGAATCCTGCATTTTTGTCTACGGTGCAGATCGTTCCGTGCGAGTCTTTGAAACCCCGGAGGAAACTTTACCCGTCCCGGAATTTGCCCAAGCCGTTCAACTCACCCTCGGAGAAATATTTGATTGGTTAAAAGGATAAACTTATTTCTAACTTCAACCTAACCCATTCCACGCCTGGGCGATCAGATCACTCAACCAAAGCCGCTGTTCCAAATTGAGTACGTGATCGTCCGCGAGGACTTCCGTCGTCAATTCCTCCAAAGATTGGTGTTGCGATCGCGCAATTTTGACCACACCCGCGATCGCCGCAGCGACGAGTTCTTCACTCACCGGCTGCTGGCGGAGTTCGATCATTTCCTGAAGTGTGGAGGGGATAGAATAATTCATGGATGTGAGGGTTAAAAAATACGACCGGGCGAATAGTTCAGCAGAGTTGGAGGGGATTGAGAAACGCATCTCCCCCGAGTCTGCCACCAGATTAACCAATTATTATAAAGCGATCGCCTCCCCTTTGAAAGCGATCGCAAAAACTTTATAACTCCGTCGTAGGACAGGCATCTTGCCTGTCAATACCAAAAAGGATTAGCCCCCAGCCACAGCCGGAACAATACTGACTTCATCCCCATCATTGAGTTCGGTATTGGTTCCGTCCAAAAAGCGGATATCTTCGCTGTTGACGTAGAAGTTCAAAAACCGGCGGGGTTGTCCCTGGTCGTCGCACAGACTCTTTTTAATCCCGGGACAGTTCGCTTCCAGGGAATCGATCAACTCCATGATGTTGCTTCCCTGACATTCCAGGGTCGCCTGGTTGTTGGTGAACTTCTGTAGCGGGGTGGGAATTAAAACGGTAACAGCCATTGTTCGTTGATTGCAATCGTGAAACGGGTTTTCGTTGAAATAGAGGAGGCCGGAACCTCCCCCAAGGAATTAGATTTTACCCCTTCAAGGAAAGGATGGGAATTAGACCAAAACTTGCTGCCACTCCAAACGATCCAGCGTCCGGGCCCGTTCGATCGCCACTTCAAAGCTGTCCAGTTTCGGATCGATGGTCAGGGGTTCGCCGATGTAGCCGTGAACCGCCTCTTGGGTTTTGAGGCCATTTCCGGTGATGTAAACCACAGTGGTTTCATCGGGGTCGATTTTACCCGCTTCCACCAGTTTTTTGAGGACGGCGATCGTCGTCCCGCCGGCGGTTTCGGTGAAGATACCCTCGGTTTCCGCCAGCAGCTTGATCCCTTCGATCACTTCCGCATCATTCACGGATTCCACATGGCCGCCGGTTTTCTTTGCCAATTCCACCGCGTAAACCCCATCCGCCGGGTTGCCGATCGCGATCGACTTGGCGATGGTGTTGGGTTTGACGGGGGTGATGAAATCCCGATCTTCCTTGAATGCGGTGGCGACGGGGGAACAGCCTTCCGCCTGGGCGCCGCTGAAGCGGACGGGTTTATCGTCCACCAAACCGACTTTCACGAATTCTTGGAAACCCTTGTGAATCTTCGTGTACAGGGAACCGGAGGCGATGGGGGCGACGACGTGATCGGGCAGTTGCCAACCCAACTGTTCGGCGACTTCAAATCCGAGGGTTTTCGACCCTTCCGAATAGTAGGGACGCAGGTTGATATTCACAAAACCCCAGCCGTGGGTGTTCGCCACTTCCGAACAGAGGCGGTTCACCTGGTCGTAATTGCCCCGGACGGCCATCAGGATGGGGTTGTAAATCAGGGTGCCCAATACCTTTCCGGCTTCGAGATCGGCGGGGATGAATACGCAGCAGTCGAGTCCGGCTTTAGCTGCGATCGCGGCGGTGGAGTTGGCCAAATTTCCGGTACTCGCACAGGAAACAGTCGAGAATCCCAATTCTCTAGCGCGACTGAGGGCGACCGATACCACTCTATCCTTGAAGCTGAGAGTGGGCATATTCACCGCGTCGTTTTTGATATAGAGGTTTTTCAGACCCAGGCGGCGGGCTAACCGTTCCGACTTCACCAGCGGTGTCATCCCCGTGCCCACGTCGATGACATCATCGGTGGCGACGGGGAGGAAGTTGCGGTAACGCCAGATGGATTTCGGGCCCGCGGCGATACTTTGGCGAGTCACCAGCTTGCGGAGGTTGTCGTAGTTGTACTGAACTTCCAGCGGACCGAAGCAGACTTCGCAGACGTGTTTGGCTTCGAGGGGGTATTCTTCGCCGCACTCCTTGCACTTGAGCTTGTCGAAGGTGGCTCCGGTGGCGGGGGTGACGGTGGGGTTGTGGATTGCCTGGGTCATGACACTTACCTCTGCTTGCTCGGGTTCTGGTTTCACTGTTTGCAAAAGCCTATCACGGCTGTCAAACCTTCGTCAACCATACCCGATTCTTTTGGTCGGGATTAATCTAAACGCCCACTATAAAAGGAGTCCGGCGATTTTTTGTCGTCCCGGACTCCCCCAATGGTCAGAAATTGCCGAAAATTTTTTCAACCGCAAATTCACTCAAAGACGTTGTGTTCGGCCAGCAGCTTTTCCAATTTCGCTTCATCCACCCGGGACAGTAGCTTCTGGCTTTCGTGGTTGTCTCGGATGGTTTTGGCGAGGGTAAAGGACGACCCGACTGAGAACGTCAGGCCCATGCCCATGAACCCTTTGACCCAGGGATCGACGGGCAGATAAAAAATGCCGATCGCCGTCGCGGACGTGGCCAGTATAAAAGAGGCCCAGACTTGGAAAATCCATGCCGCCGTGTCTTTTTGGGCGCCGAGTTTGCTGTTCATCAATTTTGCCCCCACAATTGTTCCTTCCGAAAACTGCTGCTTCTCATCCTAGGAAACGCAAACGATTTGACGGCAAAGGACGTGACAGTTGGCAAACCTGCATTGCGATCGCCCCCCGAACTCAAAATTCGGATAATTCCCCAAAATTGCCACAATTTGTGAATTTAAGCGATTACTCTTCTCCGTCGCCCCCGACCCAATCCCCGGCCCGACGGAAGAGAGTCGGCCAACTGACCCGAATACCGACTCCCTAATACTGACTCCCGCAACCCCACCCCTTCGGTATAGTTATTGATAATGTAGACGTTGAGAATAAGGCATGGAATTTAGAGCGACAGACACATCTCGCCTGGACTGGTCTGGAGATGTATTGGCGATCGGTCTGTTTGAGAACGAAGTCGATCTCGGCGGAGATCTGGGGCAACTCGACGAGAAATTGGGCGGAACCCTGAAGGAATTGATCGAGGAAAGTGATTTTCAGGGCAAAGTTGACAGCAGCGCCGCCACCCGCGTGGGCGGGAATAGCCCCATCCGCAAGGTGGTGTTGGTGGGGTTGGGTGCGCCGGACGCCCTGACGTTAGAGATCCTCCGCCGGGGGGCAGCCGCATCCGGACAGTCCGCGAAAACCTTGAAGGGAAAGGTTTTGGGCGTCAGCTTCCCGGTTTGTGAGAGTCCCGAAGCGACGGCCGGGGCGATCGCGGAGGGATTAGAATTGGCCCTGTACCAGGACAACCGCTTCAAGTCGGAAACCAACGATAAGGAAATTAAAGTGGAGACGGTGGAGTTGCTGGGGTTGCCCGGTACGGAAACTGCGATCGCCCAGGCCCAACAGATCTGTTCCGGCGTGTTCCTGGCCCGGGAATTGGTCGCCGCCCCCGCCAATGAAGTCACCCCCCTGACGATGGCGACGATGGCGGAAACCCTGGCCGGGGAATACGGGTTGGAGTTGGAGATTTTGGAACGGGAAGATTGCGAGAAATTGGGGATGGGGGCCTTTTTGGGCGTCGCCCAGGCCTCGGATTTGCCGCCCAAATTTATTCACCTGACCTACAAACCCCAGGGGACGCCCTCCCGGAAATTGGCGATCGTGGGCAAGGGTTTGACCTTCGATTCTGGGGGGTTGAACCTCAAACCCAGCGGCAGCGGCATCGAGATGATGAAGATGGACATGGGGGGCGCGGCGGCCACCTTCGGGGCGGCTAAGGCGATCGGGCAGTTAAAGCCGGACGCGGAGGTGCATTTTATCAGCGCCGTGACGGAGAATATGATCAGCGGTCGGGCGATGCACCCGGGGGATTTCCTGCGGGCCTCCAACGGCAAAACCATCGAAGTGAATAATACTGATGCTGAAGGCCGTTTGACCCTGGCGGACGCCCTGGTGTTTGCCGATCGCCTCGGGGTGGACGCGATCGTGGATTTGGCGACCCTGACGGGGGCCTGCGTCGTCGCCTTGGGAGATGATATCGCCGGGTTGTGGAGTCCCGACGACAACCTGGCGCAGCAGTTGGAGACGGCAGCTTTGGCCGCGGGCGAGAAGTTTTGGCGGATGCCCATCGAGGAGAAATATTTCGAGGGGCTCAAAGCCATCCACGCCGACATGAAGAATACCGGACCCCGGGCGGGCGGGTCGATCACGGCGACCTTATTTTTGAAGCAGTTCGTCAAGGATACCGCCTGGGCGCACATGGATATCGCCGGCCCGGTGTGGACGGATAAAGATAAGGGTTACAACACGGCCGGCGCCACGGGATTCGGGGTGAGAACCCTGGTGAACTGGGTGTTGGGCAATTCTTAACTTTCGCCCGCCGCAGCCTTTCTCCCGTCCGATTTTGAGGCGATCGGGCGGGGGAATGGCGATCGCCCCGGCCGCGGTTCGGGGCGCAGAAATCCGACTCGGGAAATATGGGGCGCTTATCAAAAAAATACAAATCTATAAAGTTTGAAACAAATTTACATAAATTGATAGAGCATAATAAACATCATATTCCCCATTCATGTTCCGATCAACGTTCGGGGACGAGACAGATTGACAATTCAGGGTGCGCTACAGATTCTTCGCGTCGGACACACCATTCTATTGAGACGAGTTCAAAATAGAATGAAAACAAAAACTTCATCACACCAATGTTACATTTTTTCAAATCTGTTTTGAAAACCCTGTCAATTTTAGAACCCCAGACGGCATTCTGCGAGAACGATGTGGGATCGAATGCGGCCGGATGTTGGCTGCACTGGGATTCGAGTGCGGTCGTCGCCCTGCTCTGTTATTCGGCCGCGATCGCCTGGATTTACTGGCTTGCCAGCCGCGACGACCGCGATCGGCGGCCGGTGCGGGCCGGTTTTCTCCCGCGTCGGTTTCCACTTCTGAAAAAATTGACCGCCAATCAAGAGATCGGCGGCACGACCATCGGCCCTCCCCTGCTTCTCAGCTTCGGTTTGCTGGCCGGCGCCACCCGGCATTTGACGCACCTCGGGCTCTCCTGGCATTCCCTCCCCGGGTTGACCGTCGCGGCCAGCCTCCTGCTGGGGTTGTGGCGCCGGTTCTTCGAGACCTCTCCAACGGCCCCGTCGTCTCCGGAATCGGGTTCCCAACCCGCGCCGCCCCGAACGACCGCCGCCCGGGACAATCGGTTATCCAACAAGGGCGAGGGCCACTTCAATTCCCCCGAACAAGGGCGATCGCTGACCCAATTTTGCATCGACAAAGCCGCCGACGCCATTTTTTGGATCGGCGATCGCGGACAAATTCTCTACGTCAACGACGCCGCCTGTCGGATGTTGGGCTACGCCCCCGCCGAATTGCTAACCCTGACCATCCACGACATCAACCCCGACTTTCCCCAATCCTCCTGGGACCTGCACTGGAAAATTCTGCGCCGCTGCGGTTCCCTCAAAATTGAAGCCCGCCACCGCACCAAACACAGCCGCCTCATCCCCGTGGAGATGACAGTCAACCACCTCAACTTCCGGGGCCAGGAATATCAGTGCGTATTCGTGCGCGACATCAGCGATCGCAAACAGGTGGAGCGGACCTTGCGGGAGCGGCAGGGGGAATTTCGCACCCTCGTCTCCAGTATCCCGGGGGCGGTGTACCGCTGCAACCCGGACGGCGATCGCACCATGACGTTTCTGAGTCCCGGCATCGAGTCCATCGCCGGCTACGGCCCCAACGATCTGATCCGGAACCGCGCCCGCACCTTTGCCAGCCTCATCCACCCCGACGACCGCCAAGCCGTCGGCCGGGCGATCGAAAAGGCCATCGAGACTCGGGAACCCTACATCTTGGAATATCGGTTGATCCGGGCCGACGGGGCCCTGCGGTGGGTCTACGAAAAGGGCCAGGGCATCTTCGACGACGACGGCCGGGTTCTGTGGCTGGCCGGGGCGATTTTCGACATCACCAACCGCAAAGAAGCCTCCGAAGCCCTGCGGTTGAGCGAGGAGCGGCTGCAACTGGCCCTGTCGGGAACCGGTCAGGGCCTCTGGGACTGGAATTTGGCCACCGACGAAGTGTATTTCAGCCCCCAGTGGGGGAAAATGCTCGGGTACGAAGCCGACGAGATCAAACCCCACGCCCGATCCTGGTTCAAACTCGTCCACCCCGACGACCGCCGCCAAGTGATGGGCGTCCTCAAACAACACTTCGCCACCCACCTGCCATTTTGCGAGGTCGAACATCGGATGCGGGCTAAAAATGGCGCCTGGAAGTGGATACTCAACCACGGCCGGATCGTGGCCCGCGCCCCCGACGGCACGCCGCTGCGGATGACCGGAACCGTCAAGGATATCAGCGATCGCAAGCGGGCTGAAGAGGCCCTGCGGGCGTCTTCAGCCCGGGAGCGGGCTCGGGCACGACAACTCGAACAAACCCTCAAACAACTCCGGCAGGCCCAGGCCCAACTCATCCAAACCGAAAAACTCTCCAGCCTCGGCCAGATGGTGGCGGGGATCGCCCACGAAATCAATAATCCCGTTACCTTTATCTACGGCAATATCAGCTACGCCGGACAATATATCCAAGACTTATTGAAGCTGATCGAATTGTATCAAGAATATTACCCCGATCCGGCACCGCCGATCAACAGCCACATCGAGGAAATTGAACTGGATTTTATCGTGGACGACCTGCCCAAAATTTTATCCTCGATGGAGGTGGGGGCGAATCGGATTCGGCAAATTGTCGTCTCCCTGCGGAACTTTGCCCGACTCGACGAAGCCGAGATGAAACCCGTTGACATTCACGAGGGCATCGAAAGTGCGCTGTTGATCCTGCAACATCGCCTCAAAGGGCGGGTCGCCACCACCGAACAGCCGGAATTTCCAGAAATTCAGGTGATCCGAGAATATGCCGACCTGCCGAAAATTGAGTGTTACGCCGGCCAACTTAATCAGGTGTTTATGAGTATTTTGAATAATGCGATCGACGCTATCTTAGAAATTGAAAATCTCCGGGGTTTGGAGGGATTGAATCCCGCCATCCGAATTCACACGGAATTGCTCAATTCGGACTGGGTGTCGATCCGCATTTCCGACAACGGTCTGGGCATGAGCGAAGAGGTGAGACGGCGGCTATTCGAGCCCTTTTTTACCACCAAACCGGTGGGGAAAGGGACGGGCTTGGGACTGGCGATCAGTTACCAAATTGTCGCCAAGCACGGCGGCCGGTTGACCTGCCATTCCACGCCGGAAATCGGGTCGGAATTCGCGATCGAAATTCCCCGCAAAGCTACCCGCTTGGAGGTGGTTTCCCAGTCGCCTTCTATCCCCCACGGGGAAGTGAGTTGATGGGTAACGCCAACAGGTATAGCAACGAGCCCTGGCGTGGTAACACGCCGGGAATGATCAATCTCCCGACTCCCGACGACCGACTCCCTTTTATAGGTTTTGTAACTATACGAGCGCGCACTGCTATATAGCGCTTCGCGCAGGTAATAGGGAATAGGGTAATATAGCGCGATCGCTATTCGCCGTCGAGTTCGACCAGACGCCGGCCGAGGTCGCCCATCAAGTTCTGGGCCGCCTGTTTCGGTGAGCCTTGGGCGTACTGGCTCACTTCCAGGGGGACACCGATTTTGACTTCGACTTTCGTCCGCCACCGGGGCACGATCGGATCGTAGTGTAGAGACATCGGCACGACTTTCACGCCCAAATTCCGATCGTGGGATTCGGCTTGCAGCGCCAAACGGGCCAGCCCGGGTTTGAGCTCGTGGACTTGGCGATCGCGGAAAATGTTCCCCTCCGGAAAAATCACCAACATTTCCCCCCGGCGGAGCAGATCGACACCGTGGCGGACCGTGGCGATCGCCGGATGTTTCTGATTGACGGCAAATCCGCCCATTTTGCGGATCAACCACCCCTGCGGCCCCCGCATCTCGTCCGCCGTCACCATGAATCGCGAATGCCGTCCGGTGACGTAGGGCCCGGCCGCATAAGGGACGATAAACGCATCCCACCGCGATCGGTGGGTGGGCGCCAAAATCACCGGCCCGCTTCTGGGAAGGTTTTCCCTACCTTTCACTTCGATTTTTCTGAAATAGAACGGCAGCAAACCCCAGCGACTCAGGGGATAAACGATCGCACTCAGCCAAGGAGAAACGCCGGAGTCGGCGGGGGTTTGTCGGACACAAGCGGATGCGGCGGGCAACGGTTTGATCGACTCGAGCGTCATCATCACAATCAGGGGGTGTTTCATAGATTTCCTGAGTCTAAGGTAAATTTTGTCACCTCTCCTGTCCCCCCACCCCGGGACACTTCTCGGATTGTCTTGGCGATCGCATCATCGGCGGTGTCGGGAAAACCAAGCCTGCAACTGCCGGCGGCACTCCCCCTCCAGAATGCCACCCAACACCTGCGGGCGGTGAAAGGAAACCGCGCTCTCGGGAAGGTTCAAAACCGTGCGGACTGTACCGGTCTTGGGATCGTCCGCGCCGTACACCAACAAACCGATCCGCCCTTGGACGATCGCCCCGGCGCACATCGGACACGGTTCCAGGGTGACGTACAACGTGCAGGCCTCGAGGTGCCAATCCCCCAACTTCCGGCCCGCGAACCGCAGCGCCAGGATTTCCGCGTGGGCCGTCGGGTCGCGATCGCGCTCCCGCCGATTTTCCGCCTCGGCAATTAACTCTCCCTCCCCCCCGACGATCACCGCACCCACCGGGACTTCCCCCGCCTCCCCCGCCACCCGCGCCAGTTCCAGCGCCCGACGCATCCACTGCCGATGGGTTGTATAATTTCTTTTCATTAAAAAAAATTATCGCGATCGAAAAAATTTTTTTGATTTTCGGGTCGGGCTGGACTTTTGGGAAGTTTTGGGCTATACTATGAGACAATGGGAGTGGTGACAAAAATTTTATTTTCGCAACCACTCCCATTATGAAAATTGATTTCTTCAATTTTAACCCGAGTTGCCCGCCCCCGTCAACCCCCGATCGCGGCAAAATTTCGCCAAAAAAAAGCAAAAATTGGCCCAATTCGGACGAAAAGAAGGGGCGGGCGACCCCGCAGGAGTCGCCCGGGGCGGGGAAACCGACTAGGCGCCGCCGCGCAGTTTATCCAGGACGCTGCGATCTTGGAGGGTGGAGGTATCGCCCGAAATCTCCTGTCCGGAGGCGAGCGATCGCAGCAGGCGGCGCATGATCTTGCCGGAGCGAGTTTTCGGCAGATCGTCCGTAAACCGGATCTCTCCCGGGCGGGCCAGGGCGCCGATTTCGTTGACGACGTGCTGCTTCAACTCCTTCTCCAGAGCTTCATCCGGTTCGCGATCGCCCTCCAGACTCACGAAGGCCACGATTTCCTCGCCCTTCACCTCATCGGGGCGGCCCACCACCGCCGCCTCAGCCACCGCCTCATGGGACACCAGAGCCGACTCCACCTCCATCGTCCCCAGCCGGTGGCCGGAGACATTGATCACGTCATCGACCCGGCCCATCACCCAGAAATAGCCGTCCTCGTCCTTGTGGGCGCCGTCTCCGGCGAAATAGACGTGACCGCCATCCTTGGGTCGCAGGTACTCCCAATAAGTCCGCCGGAAGCGATCGGGGTCGCCGTACACCGTCCGCATCATCCCCGGCCAGGGGTGGCGCACCACCAGATATCCCCCCGCATTATTCGTGACGGGTTCCCCCTCCGTATCCACCACATCCGCCAGGATGCCAGGGAAGGGCAGCGTCGCCGAACCGGGCTTCGTCGGCGTGGCGCCGGGAAGGGGCGTGACCATGAAACCGCCAGTTTCCGTCTGCCACCAGGTATCGACGATCGGGCATTTTTCGCCCCCGATGACGCGGTGATACCAGATCCACGCCTCCGGGTTGATCGGTTCGCCCACCGTCCCCAAAATCCGCAGCGAGGACAAATTCCGGGCTTTGGGGTGGCGTTCGCCCATCTTCATCAGGGCGCGGATGGCGGTGGGGGCGGTGTAGAAAATCGTCACCCCGTACTTTTCCACCACGTCCCACAGACAGCCCGGGTTGGACGCCCGGGGCGCGCCCTCGTACATCAGCGTCGTGGCGCCATTCGACAGCGGGCCGTAGACGATGTAGCTGTGGCCGGTGATCCAACCCACGTCCGCCGTGCACCAGTAAACGTCCGTATCCTGGAGGTCGAAGGCCCACTGGTTGGTGACGTGGGTGTAGAGGTTGTAGCCGCCGGTGGTGTGGACGACCCCCTTGGGCTTGCCGGTGGTGCCACTGGTGTAGAGGATGAACAGCATATCCTCACTGTCCATTTCCTCAGCCGGACAGTGTCCGGAAGCGTTCTGCTGCAGGTCGTGCCACCAGTGGTCCCGGCCCGGTTCCATGTTGATTTTTTGTTCGGTGCGCTGTACGACCAACACGTTATCGACGCTCGGGGCACCAGCTTGCAGGGCCCGGTCCACCTGATCTTTGAGGGGGACGATCGCTTCTTTGCGCCAGCCGCCGTCAGCGGTGATCACCAGTTTCGCCTCGGCATCTTCCAGGCGATCTTTGAGGGCTTCGGCGCTAAATCCGCCAAAAATAACGGTATGGGGCGCACCGATGCGGGCGCAGGCCAACATCGCGATCGCCGCCTCCGGGATCATGGGCATATAAATCCCGACCCGATCGCCTTTTTTCACCCCCAACTGCTTGATCACGTTCGCCATCTGGCACACTTCCCGGTGCAGTTGGGCGTAAGTCAACGTCCGAGAATCCCCCGGTTCCCCCTCCCAAATCAGGGCGGCTTTATTTTTGCGCCAGGTGGTCAGGTGGCGGTCGAGGCAGTTATAGGAAATGTTGATTTTGCCGCCGACGAACCACTGGGCGAAGGGCGGTTGCCAGTCGAGCACCCGGTCCCATTTCTTGAACCAGTGCAGTTCTTTTTCCGCCAGTTCCGCCCAAAATCCTTCCGGATCGGCTTTGGCTTTTTCGTAGAGTTCCCGGTACTCGTCCATGCTCTTGATGCGAGCCTGTTTGGAAAAGTCTTCGGGGGGATGGAATAAACGTTTTTCGTGGAGAATGGATTCAATCGTGGGTTGTGACATCGTAAATAATCGAAACTGCGCTCAAGGTGTAAAAACCATTATGGCGACCGATCGCCCCCCAAAATCTTTACATTATTTGAAGCTGGCGATCGGGGTTGAAAATCGGGGGTTCTTCCCCGTCGATGCCGGCGTCAAATGAAGCTTCCCGCCAGATCGGCGGGAGTGGAGTTGGCGACAAATGCCAGGACTTCCCCGGTGGCCTCCACGACGACCGAGGTGCCGGTGACGATATTATCCCCGTCGGGATCGACATCGACCCCCGCAAACGCCTGAATCGCCGGACGGATAATTTCGGGCGTGAGGGGAATCCCTTGCAATTCCGGGGGCAGGTTGATGTCGAGTTCCTGTGCGAGCGCCCCGAGTTGGGCGAGTAGAGCCTCGTCCACGGGAACCGCAAAGGGGGTCGGCGACAGGTCGGCCTCCGTCAGTCCGTCGGGCAGTTCGATGCGATCGCCCTGAGTCGCGGGTCGATAGTCCACCAGCACGTCCCCGACGGCGGGATCGTCGGGATTGACTTGCAAGACAAAAATATCCGCACCGTCTCCCCCCAGCAGGATGTCGGCTCCCAGACCCCCCGCCAACAGGTCGTCGCCGCCGTCGCCGCTGAGGAAATCGATCCCCGCTTCTCCCGCCAGGGTATCGTTGCCCTGACCCCCATAAACCCGGTCGTTCCCGCCCCCGGCGATCAAATTGTCGTCGTCGGCGTTGCCGTTGATTCGTTCGTTATCGTCGCTGCCGATAACGTTATCATCTCCTTCTAAAGCCAGCAAAAAATCCGACGGCCCGAGCAGACCCGGCGTCATGACGAAATTATCCGGATCGGCGGTGAGCAAGAAATCAGCCATTTTTGTCTCCTCGTCGTTTCGCTAATACTTCCGATGGAATTGAATTGTCAAAATCTGCGACTGTTGGCAGTTTGGCGATCGCGCCCAAACCTTGAGAAATACGATGGGAGCGATCGTCCCCCCTTGAATTTGGCAAAATATCTGGCGCTTGTCAATTGTTTGACGAGGATTCGGGTTGATTTCAAAAGATTTTTAATCTTAGCGTTTTCTTAACCAAAATGATGCCGGGATCGGTGCGATTCGCAAGCCATTCTCCCCACCTCCGACTGGGGAAGCCGCGACGATGCCGCCCCCCCATTTGAGATTGACGTACAATTTAGAGGACGTTCCAAATCACCTCGCAAATGTTTCAAAAGATTTGGCAATGGCTGAAAAATTTCTTCGCCGGACTGTTCGGACGTCCCTCGGAAGGCGAACCGAGTCCCGAGGAGCCGAACGCGGAATCTCGTCGCGCACCCGCCCCCCTCAGCGATGCCGGATACGAAACCTTCCTGATGCAGTTGCTCGACGGGGTAGCCGGCGGATGGGGGCGATCGCAACTATTGGAAGCCCTGGGAAATCGCGATCGCGACCGGTATTTTACCAGTTGGCTACAGCGGTTCGGGCGCAAATCCATCGAGTCCCCCCTCCCTCAACAGGAGTTGGCGCGACGCATGGCGAAACTCGGGGAAATAGAAAGCGGTGAAATCGGCGCGATCGCCCGCGAGATCGGCCAAAACCTGCAACAAAAAGAATCGCGATCGCTCACGGAAGCCCAGCGGGAAGAATTGTTTCAATACCTGCTCAATCAAGTCAATTTGGGGTGGGATTCCCGGCGAATTCGACAATTTTTTGACGAACTCGGAGAACAGGGAAATCCCCAACTGTGGGTGGGATGGCTGCAGGGGTACGGCGAACAACTCCGAAGCGCCCCAAACCCGAACTACCAATTGGCGCCGGCTTTAGAAATGTTTGCAAAACAGACCAATTCTTTGGATGCGCTGCGGGAATTGGGGGCGATCGCCGCCACCCTGGCCACCGATCTCTCGGCTCGGGAAGAGCGGCAGGCGATTTGGGAATACGACGGGCCCGACATTCCGCCCCCGATGCCCGAAACCCCCGGCGGTGAAAAGGTCGTGACCGTTTCCCTGGAAGAATTGCTGCGCCAGTTGCGACAAAACCCCGCCCTCGTCCGCCAACTCGCCGAGCAGTTGGGGTTAGAGGCCACCGACGACCCGGAGGCGATCGTCCGGGCCCTGGAAAAACAGTTTTCTCAACCGTCCTGATTCAACGTCGATTATCGATAGTTGGTGAATTGCAGCGCCACGGGAAAATCTTCCTGCTTCAGGCGCCCGATCACCTCCTGCAAATCGTCTTTGGATTTGCTCGAAACCCGCACCGCGTCCCCTTGGATGGAAGCCTGCACTTTTTTGAAGTCATCTTTGATCAGCTTGGTAATTTGTTTGGCAATTTCTTTGCTGATCCCTTTTTGTAGGGTGATTTCCTGGCGCACCCGGTTGCCACTGGCGGATTCCACCTTTCCATAGTCAAATATTTTCAGGGAAAGATTCCGTTTCGCCGCCTTCGTTTGCAGGATGGTCTGGACGGCATCCAAAGTAAACTCGCTATCGGTATTGACGACGATCGCATCATCTCCGAGGTCGAGACTGGTGTTGGTATCTTTCAAATCGTAGCGACCGCTGATTTCCCGCTTCGCCTGGTCGATCGCGTTGACCAATTCTTGGCGATCGAAATCGCTGACAATATCGAAAGAAGATGTTGAAGCCATAAATCTTCGTTACTGTGATGACGTCTATTTCAATTCAGTGTTCGGAGTTCGGTCTTAAATATGATAGCGGAATTCCGGAGCGCCACTGCCAAGGGGTGCGTCCTCGGAACTCTCGCCCACGGGTCGGGGAGAAAGCGATCGCCTCAATCCAAATAGAACAGCGTGACCACCTTCCGCTGGTTCTCCGCTTCCTCGCAGGTTTTCAGCAAGGTGTCGCTGTCGTGAAATGCAAAACAGATCAACTGCTGACACCGGGAAATGATCTCCTGGTTGCACAGCGAACTGGCTTCGGCCAAAGAAAGGATATCTCCTTTGGGATTTTCCACCAGATGGATCACTTGTTCGAGTTGAAGCTTGGACTCCCGTGGCTGGCGATCCAGGCTTTGGGGCAGGATCACCGTCAGCAGGTTCGGGTCGGCCCGCATCGCACCCCGGATTGCCGCCGAGTTCGTCCCCGTCGCCCCGGAGGTGATCATGTGATTGCCCCCCAATACCAGGGCGTAACTCATCATTTCGATCAAGTTCTGGTGCGTGAGGGGGATGTGACGGGAACCGAGCAGGGCGATCCGCTTGGAGCCAGTTTGTTGGATGGCCGCAAGTTCTTCTAAAAATTCATCTACTCTGGGCAGATCGATAGATTGACTCAAGGATACTCTATTAATTTACCGAAACAACCCTGAAGATTGTAGCAAATCCGGGAACAATTTTTGATGGCAATTTTTGTGGGAGGGCGCATCCGTGGGACTTCCCGAGTCGATTCCAAGCCAAGCCTCTTCCCCGGACTCACCGACTTCCGATCCCCCCAAATCCCCCTTCAAAAGGACTTTGAGTTCGATCCCCCCAAATCCCCCTTCAAAAGGGGGACTTTGAATTCGATCCCCCTAAATCCCCCTTCAAAAGGGGGACTTTGAGTGAGATCCCCCTAAATCCCCCTTCAAAAGGGGGACTTTG
>NZ_JAJENU010000662.1:0-323 GCF_035615495.1 Lyngbya sp. CCY1209
CGAGACAATCAGAATCTTCCCCTTCGGAAAGGATATCGGATGCGATCGCATCTCCCGATTCATCCCCAATTCAGCGACAATCTGAAACTTCTGCTATTGAAGAGATATCGGAGATTTCCCCAATTCAGAGACAGGCAGAAACTTCGGCTTCGGAAACGATAACAGATGCGATCGCATCTCCCGACTCATCCCCAATTCAACGAGAATCTGAATCTTCCCCAATTCAGCGACAGGCAGAAACTTCCCCTTCGGAAACGATATCGGATGCGATCGCATCTCCCGACTCATCCCCAATTCAGCGAGAATCCGAAACTTCCTCAATT
>NZ_JAJENU010000663.1:0-2884 GCF_035615495.1 Lyngbya sp. CCY1209
TGTTGGCAGTTGATATAGCAACTCCCAATCCTATGCGAGAGGATTTGTGCTATTAGCTTGGGAATGATTCCCAAGCGATTGATCCCACCAACCCTCCCCTCCTCTGTGTCCTCTGTGCCTCTGTGGTTTTTAAAAAATTCATCCCATTATACCACCCAAAAAGCCGACAATTACAACGCCAATAACCCGTATCGTTTCTGTAGCTGCAATAACTTGATCCGGGCTTCCGCGGCATTGTCGGCGAGATCGGCAAATTCCATAAACCGCCGCAACTCCTTCCGCAGCAAATTCCGCTCCACCTCCAGGGTATCCCGCCCCAAATCCGGCGGCAGGACGATCATATCAAATAGCGTCGCCCGTTCCTTTCCGGGGTGGGGCCTGAGCACCCGCCCCCGTCGCTGGATGAACTGGCGGGGGTTGCTGCTGCTGGCGAGGATGATGGCGTTGCGAATCGCCGGAATGTCCACCCCCTCATCGAGACAGCGAATCGCCACGAGTCCCTGAAGGTCCCCGGCTTCAAACTGGCGTCGCAGGCGTTCCCGTTGCTGCATCGGAGTGGCGGCGGTGTAGGTGTTGACGCGATAACCCAATTCCGAGCCCAGGAGGGCGACGGTGGCTTCCACCTGGCGGGCGGTGCGATCGCTCGTTTCCACCGTTCCATCCCCGCAGTAAAATAAGGTGTGGGTGGTGTGCAACCGAGCCGCCATCACGCTTCGCAGGGCGTTGAGTTTGTTTGTCGCCGACCCGATCAATCTCGCCCGCTGTATTAATAAAGCAGTGATCGTCTCGTTATTGTCCCAATTTTCTTCCCCATTTTCCATCAACGCCCAACCGATGCGGGTGGTGAGGCGGGAATAGGTTCGACTTTCGGCTTCCGTCAGTTCCACCAAAATCGGATAGTACAAATAGTGAACCAAGGCGCCCAGGCGGATGGCTTCGGCGAGGGTGAGTTCGGGTTGCAAAACCGGTCCGAAATAGTCGATCAGGGAATCAGTCCCCTCCTCGTCGTAGTGGCGTTCTGGGGTAGCGGAGAGGGCGAGACGCAAACCGATGTTGCGGGGGAGGCAGGCTTCTAGGCGGGGGGCCCCCAAGTTGTGGGCTTCGTCGCCGACGATCAGGGTTTTGGGGGGGAAGTAGCGGAGTTGGGATTGGAAGCCCTCGGAAATGAGGGTGGCGTTGGTGGTGATGACGGTGAGAAAGGGGAGGTGGCCCGATCGCAGGGTGTAGAGGGCGGTGGATAGCTGTTTTTGCCAGTTGTGGACGCTTTCAAAGGCGAGGATCGGTTTGAGCCCGAATTTCTCCGCCTCCCGCCCCCACTGGGTGACGAGGTGGCGGTAGGGACAGACGACGAGGAGCACCTGCAGGTTGATTTTCTGGTACAATTCCGTCGCGATCGCCAATGCCGTAATCGTTTTCCCGCTGCCCGTCGCCATTTTCAACATCCCCCGCCCCCGGTTGGCGAACCACCCCGCGATCGCCTCACGTTGGTAGGGCCGCAGGTGTAGGCTATTGGGGAGGGTGGGGGCGCCCGGTAAGGGGCCGACGACAGGTAGATTCACCGCTGGAGGCTAAAAAGGGTTATCGTCATCATCGCCATAGGATTCCCAGTCGGGACAGGAGTCTTCCTCAACTCCGTAGGGGTGCATCCCGCACACCAACAAATTCCCGCCGTAAACCTGGCCGTGATAGTTCTTGCATCCCCGGCAGGCGGGGTTTTGGGTGGCGGTGGGGTGGACGTAGGTGACGAAGGGATCGAACTCTTCCTCCTCTACATCGATGTCCAGATCCATGTAGATCTCGAGGATCGGTTCGAGAATTTCGTTCAAACACTCATCGAGATCGGGGATAATTTTATTTTGGACTTCCTCGGCAAATTCTTCCGAAAGCTGCGTCAGGTCGTCCATCATGTGGTTAAATTCTTCTGTCACATCTGTAAAAAATTTCTCTACCTCGATAACTGCCGTTTCGATACCTTTAAAGAATTCGTTGGGCCAATCTTCCATCAGGGTTTAGGGGCTAATTACTTCAAATGACCGACGAGTTGACCGCATCGGGAATCGCGGGAAGCAATACTTAGTATACCACCGCATCAATCCCGTTCCAGGCGGCGCAGTTCTTCTTGCAGATCTTTGACGCGATCGCGCAATTCGTCAACGTCCTCGTCCGTCCCGGATTCTTCCTCGTCGTCCAAAATTTCGATGCGACGGGGTTCGGCCGACTGGGGGGGCGGGGGAACCTCTGCCCCGGGCTGTTGGGCTTGCCGGATCGCGTCATCGACGAAGCGGCGGGCTTCTTCGGTGGTCATTTCGCCCCGTTTGACCAATTCATCCGCCAGTTTTTGGGCTTCGACCTGCAATTCGGCCAACTTCGTCCCCGCCTTCTCTCCGGCGTAGGAGGCCAGACCGACTCCAAGATACACTGCTTTTTGGACTAAATCTCCAAAACCGGGCATGGCAATAGATTCTCCAGCGTCTAAATTTAATATTAATTCTATACTCAGACGAAGAAACCGGGTGTCGTGTCGCCGTCCGATCGCGCGATCGCTCAAAAAAAGAGTGACCCGGAGACCACGCCTATCAGAAGCATCCCGTATTGCTGCTACCTTCCGGTCCTGACAAGGTTTGGGCGTTCTGACCGCATGGGTCCAGGCCACGGTGTTGATTATAGCACGGGGGTGGGGGAATTGTGCAAGTTGGGGGGCGGAGGAGGCGGAGGGAGATGAAGTGTTAGATTCGGGAGGTGCAAGCTGTTAGATTGAGTTCAGTGCTTTCGCGTAGTAGACCGTTTCGGCTAAAATGAGGCAATAGTAGTAGACCGTTTCGGCTAAAATGAGGCAAAATTCAAAACGTAGCACAGGCATCTTGCCTGTGGATTCAGATCGGAT
>NZ_JAJENU010000664.1:0-12033 GCF_035615495.1 Lyngbya sp. CCY1209
GGCGCCGTGGCGGCGGTATCGTTAGTAGCCGTGGGGGCGGTATTTTCCACCGTCACTGTAATATTGGCTGCGTTGGAAATGGCTCCGTCGTTGTCGGACACGGTATAGCTGATGGGGGTTGCCGTCCCGGTGAAGCCGTCGGCGGGGGTGAAGGTGACGTTCCCGGCGTCGTCCACTTCGTAGGTTCCCTCCCCGTCTACGGTGACGCTGGTGTCTCGGGTGGCGGTACTCGGGTCTAAATCTACGCTGCTCAGGTCTAGAGTCCCGTCGCTGTCGCTATCGTTGTCGGTGATGTTGAAGGTAACGGGGGTTCCCGGCGCCGTGGCGGCGGTATCGTTAGTGGCTGTGGGTGGGTTGTTTTCCTCTAGCGTAACTGTAATAGAACCAGTGTCTGATAAGGCTCCTCCCGTTCCTTGGTCGTCATCTGCCGTGTTGCCGTCATTGATTGTGTAATCAATGGTTACTGAACCGGCGGTTGTACCCGTGTTGCTATAGGCAATATTTTGTAATGTCAGATTGACTAAATCACCCGTCGCAGCATCATTATTGAATGTTAAGAGTAATGTGCCACCACTATTGGTAGTCACTGTTCCAATTACCGTACCATCAACTGTCAGGGTTCCGCCTTCTGTTAAAGCTCCCAATACAGTGGTATTACCGCTGCTAAATACATCTTCACTATTGGCTCCCCCATTTCTTGCGAGTTCCAGGGTGGCACCATTGTAATTATTGCGATCGCCGAGTTCGGGATCTATAATTGTGGCATCATCATCCAGGACAACCGCATTGCCACCCAGACTCACAGTTGGCGTGTTGTTTAAGGCTTCAAACGACGGTGCATCATTGACGGGGATGACTTGGATTGTTGTTGTATGACGTTCGGTACTAGCAGGACCGAAGATCTCGTAAGAAAAGTTGCCATTTTCGTCTTCGAGGACGATTTCTATGATTCGGTCTGTATTGTCGGGTGCTTGGCTGGTGTTTTGAAATTGAATGGCTTTGAGTGCATTTTCAAAGTCGGTTACACTAGCAGTATTACCGGTAGTAGGTGTTAGAGTAACCGTTATTTCCCCACTGCCAACGTCTCCTGTAACAGCATAACTGATCGTTGCTGGTAAACTGTCAAAATTTGTAAATTCATCACCTTCAAAAGGATTGGTGAGGGTAATGGTGGCTTGTTTTAGGCGATCGCCATCCGCCGTGGTCGCATTATTGATGTAGTCTCTGATAATCAGACCATCATCAGCCGTTGTATCAACAATGTTGACAGCCGCTTCATCTTCCGTGAAAGTGGTCGAGTAATTTTGATTATCTGGCGTATCTGTGCCATCTAAATCTACCAGCGGTATGATAAATGGAGATTTCTGCGTCACGTCAGACATACCGTCATTATTAGAGGCATTATCACTCTCAGTTAGAAACTCTGCTACCGGATTGTCGCTAGTGTAATCACGGATATGAAATAGCTGTCCAGGGTTATTTGAACTTGCATATAATCCCCCAGATTCATCACTCCATAAAGCTCCATAAAGCCCAATATCGGTAGGTAGATCATCAATTTCACGGGAGGACATCTTCGTGTCGGTAAGATTGATTTCAATCAATCTGCTTGTACCAGTGCTTTTGCTAATTCCATAAAAGATTCTTTTGCATCTCTTTGAATATATACTAGGTCGAAAACGGTTGTTAAATCGATATCTGTGATATTGTTTACATCGGAATTTATATCGCCATTATCTGTTATGGATACTTTTGATTCAGTGATTGAATTTGTACCAATCTCAATTTTTAGAAGAGAATCCTCCTCACCACGATTGATCACCCAAAGGTTATTGCCGGTATCGAAGTCTCCGGAAAAAGGGAATTGAATATTAGGAGTATAAATCTCAGTATCATTGCTATTGGTTGTCGTAGTACCGTCTGTTTTTACATATGCTATAACGCCTTCTGAATCGATTCTAATTAATTGGTGAATATCAGGAGTGTTCTCTGTCGATTGATCTCCGGTTCTTACAACTCCATAAATATAGTTATCATTTGAGTTGTAACCACTGGCGTTATAGATCAAGCCATTACCAGAACCATCTAGATTCACATTACCGATATCTTCGTAATTACCAGTCAATGGATTTAAGACCTTGAGCTGACCATCAATAACTTGGAAAAAAGCGGGTTTTTCTTCAAAAGTAGCGAGAACATAATGCCACTGCTCTTGAATTCGATCGCACCCACGCCAAATCAACCTCAAAATCACCTTGTAAAACGTCAAATTCCCAGTTTCCGCCTAAATCGGAATGTCCAGTTTTCGTTGTCGATGCGGCAATATTTGCGCCGGTCAGGTGATATAATTTTTCGATAAATTCGCTGCCGGCATCTCCAGTCGCGACGTTACAGCCGTACAGAATTAAAGCGGAGAGATTCCAAGCTTTGATTTGGTCAGAATAATGGCTGATATTCTCTAAATTGAGGCTGTTGCAGCCCAAGTGCAAGCAACCGGGGGAACCGTGGGAGACGAGGTGCAGTTCGACGGGTTGTCGGTATTTTTTGAGGTGGGTTGAAATTTGATAAATACCGTCGGATTTGCGGTCGATCGCGACGGTTTCAAATGCCGCGATCGCCCCCGATTTTAAAACTTCTAAATCCGGAATACTTGTATCTAAAAATAGGAGCTTTATAGCCTTTTTTGATGTTTCTTTTTTAGCGGATAAAGCTGCGTTATTCATGATTTTTTACCCCGGTTTTATGGTAGATTTTGGAAGTTTAAAGGAGTCGCGATCGCCGTTCGATTGCGGCGGAATTGTAACCCCCGCATTGAGATCAAAACTCGGCTAATTTACCCCTCCGGTCGGGACGATTACGCGATCGGAGAAGGTCTTCATATCAAAAGGACAGAACCTTGTCTTGAAAAGATTATATATAATTTGTGATCACGTCGCCAATTTTTCTAGAAAATCTTTACAATGATCCCCAAAAATTTGTGAATTGCTGTCAGAATGGCGGGGACGTCGGTTGTCTCCGAAACGAGGCGATCGCCCGAGGCCCCGCCGAACTTACGGTAGGCTGGAAGAGGGGGACAATTTCTGCATCGCTTCCACCACTTTTTGGGAGATAAAGGGTAAGATGATTTGATTTTGACTCTGGGCTTTGCCTTCAGTAAAGACCACCAGCAAATAGGGTTGCAAGTCGGGAATTTCCACATAGGCGGCATCGTGGCGGACTTGGCTGGTCCACCCGGCTTTTGACCACAACTGGGCATCGGGTGGCAGTCCCTCCCCAAGGAACCGGGCGACTTGATTTTCCGGGTCTTCCCGCAAGGCCGCCGGGTCGAGTCGCCTCCGCAGCAGTTGCATCATAGCCTGAGAAGCCTGGGAAGAAGCGGCGACGCCGCCGACGATACTATGCAGCAGCCTCGCCGTGGCGTTGGTGGTGATCATGTTGCGGTTTTCCATCAGTTCGCCCAAAAAAGCCCGTTCCCGGCCGTAGGCCCCATCACACCAGGTTTTTTGGTTGACGTTAACGGATTCGAGTTCGGGCCAGTTGAGGGACTGAAAGTAGCGGTTGACGATATTCCGCTGGGACTTCCAGGTTTCAAAGGGTCCGGGCGACAATTCCGGCCCGCTGGTGGTTCCCGTCAGGACATCGACGACCAAACTGGTGGCGTCGTTACTCGAATCAACGATCATATCTTTAACGGCCCGTTCCAACTCCGGCGAGATCTGCAACATCCCTTTTTCCAGCCACTCGTAGAGGGCGACCAGATAAAATAACTTGACGACGCAGGCGGGATAAATGCGCTCGATGCCCCGATATTCAAACCCGCGAACGGGATATTTCCAAAACTCTTCCGGCGTCAGTGCCCCGCCGGTATTAACGGAGATGGGGGGGTCGTAAATGACCCAGGTCATGGCGATCTGATGGGCGCCGAGGGCTGGAAATTGAGTTCGGGTTGCCTCTATAATGCCTGTGCCCAAAGTTTGAAGCTGCGGATCGGGATGAAAAAATGCCATAACTGGGGAATCAAAAAATGTGTCTAGAAAGATGTTAAATGGGGGGAATGAGTTGAGATGGGACGAGTCTCACGATCGCCCGCCGCCTCTCCCCGCCCAAAGAATCGCCCCCACTGCTCGACCGTCAAAAGCCAAATCGCTGATGAACACTGACCCATTATCGGACATCGTTGAGTATCGGTGCAAAACCGATCTCGATCTTTACGATTCCCCGGACTGTACGACCCGGGCGACCCAGGCGATCGCGGGGCGGCACCTGCGGTCCGGGCGATCGCCCTCCCCCGGAAAAACCGCCGTCCGAGTGCAACTGTGCGAAGATGACTATCCGGCTTGGCTGTCTGCGGCGGACTGGGAGCATTTGGAAATCGCCCCCGCACCCTACGGACCCCAATTTCTCACCCGCCGCGACATACGGCCGCAACTCCCCAAAATTATACAGTTCACCCGCCAAGCCCAGGAAATCCCCAATACCTACCTCTGGGGGGGGACAACGGGACCCAATTATGACTGTTCTGGCTTGATCCAGACGGCTTTTGCCCGCCAGGGGATCTGGCTGCCCCGGGACGCCTACCAGCAGGAAGCCTTCGCAGAAGCGATCGCCCCCGTGTCCTGGGAACTGCAACCGGGGGATCTGATTTTTTTCGGTCCGCCAGAAAAAGCCACCCACGTCGGACTCTACCTCGGCGACGGACGCTATATCCACAGTTCCGGCCCGGAACACGGCCGGGACGGCATCGGCATCGATCGCCTCTGGCAGACCGATAATGAAGTCAGCCGACACTACGCCGGACAACTGCGGGGGGTGGGGCGAGTCGCGACGGGCTATCCCTTCGACCGGTTCGGGCGGTTCAGGCGACTGGAGGTCGAGTTTTGAAATCCTGTTTGCGTTGGGCGGTTTTTGGCGTCACCCTATTTTTTCTGGGGATAGCCCTGAAACGACACTGGCAGGAAGTCGCCGACATCCAAATCACCGGGGCGAGTTGGGCGGTTTTGGGAGTCGCTCTGGCCGTCACCCTGGCGGCACATATCTGGTCGGGGTGGGTGTGGCTGCTGATTTTGCGGGAGTTCAAACTTCCTGCAGACGCGAGAATTTCGCCGAGCTGGGGGCTGCGAGTGTACCTGAAAACGAATATTGCCAAGTACATCCCGGGGAACGTCTGGCACTTTTACGGCCGGGTGGTGGCGGTCAAGGATGCGGGGATTTCCCTGGGGGTGGCGACGTTGAGCGTGGTGCTCGAACCGCTGTTGATGGCCGCGGCGGCCTTGGCGATCGCGATCGTCAGCGTCCCGAGCCCCCATCGGGGATTGCAGGTTTTGTTGTTGGCGGCGGTGTTGGCGGGGGTCCACCCCCGAATTTTAAACCCCGTGGTGGGCTATCTGGGGCGGCTGAAGTTGAAGTCCCAAGATCCGTCCCCGTCGCCCGAGGTGCGGCTGCACCGCTACCCCCTGAAACCGTTTTTGGGGGAGTTGGGCTTTGTGAGCCTGCGGGGGGCGGGATTTTTGCTGACCCTGGTGGCGTTGGGATATTGGAATTGGGGGGAAGTCCCGTTTATCTTCGGGGCGTTCAGTTTTGCTTGGCTGCTGGGGTTGGTGGTTCCGGTGGCGCCGGGGGGGTTGGGGGTGTTCGAGGCGACGGCGTTGGCGTTGTTGGAAAGCCACATTTCGCCGGGAATTGTCCTGGGTGCGATCGCCTGTTACCGGGTCGTGAGCATCCTGGCAGAAACGGTTGGGGCGGGGTTGGCGAGTTGGGACGGACGCCGGCGGGGGGGGCGATCGTAAAATTGGCGATCGAAAAAAAACCGCCCCGAAAGGTTGGAATGGGGCGGGTTTCATGGATAAGCTTATGATCGATTATAAAGGCTAAATTCCGATCCTGAAAATTTCCTGAGATCGCCTGAGTCTTTTGGCTGTCTCCAGTTTGGGTTATAAATAACAAAGGGGAAATTTGGACTGTTTCGCTCCAGGACTTGCCGCTCCGGCATTCTCCAAATTAAGCGGGTTTCCCCCATCTCAACTGGAAGTTTTTTAAAATATCCCATAAATATAGAGGTAATCATGGCTCTGGCAATTAGCACCTGGCACGATCGGGACAATCGTCCCTTTCTGCCGTCCCCGGACTCGTCGCCCGTCAAATGGTCGGGGGCGGGACAACTCGAACTTCCCGGCGGCTATTTGCTGGTCAAGAATGATGCCGAATTTCTCTACATCGGCTTGGACATGGTGGGCGATCGCCACCAAACCCTCAATTCCGGCGATTATTTCTGGTTCAGCGTCGATGTAGACCGCAACGCCCAAATTACGCCCTACTGCGATGTCAATTACGGGTTTTATCCCGATCGCCCCAATCCCCTCGGCCGGCAATTTTACCTCGAACCCGCCCAATGGACCGGTCGCATCAACGAACGCAGTCCGTCCCGCCTCAACCTCCGGTTCGACCGTTCCCCCAACAGCAACGAACCGCACCGGATTTGGGAACTGAGTTTATCCTTGTCGGAACTCGGCGTCGCCCTCGACTCCGACGAACCGCCCCAAATTCGCTGCGGGTTGCGGGTGGCTTCCGAGAATCCCCCCGTCACCTGGGACGACCCGCCCAATTTTTACCGGGATTTCCGCCACCTCCACACCCTGATTTTGGCGCGGCACCCCAAAACCCACTATCCCTCCAATACCGCCGGGGCGGCGATCGCGGGTGTGGGCCTGATCCCGGCCACGGATATCAATGGAGACGGCTACGCCACCACCTCGCCGACGGCGACGGTTCCGGTGACGGATTCAGCCTTCGGGGGGCGGTTGCACCTGATCGGCAACCGGGACACCCTCGAAGATGTCTGGTGTCGGGGGGCGAGACGCTACCGGATGCTGCACCGTCCGGACCCGCTAAGTCCGTTCGCCCCCATTTTCCAGGGCTGGGTCAATTATTATTGGGAGGGGGAAAGACTGATTCCCGAATATGTCGGGCCCGACGGCGACGGTTACTATCCCCTCCCGGACCCGGACCGCAGCTATTCGATGAATGATTTGCTGTTGCGGTGGTCGTCGCTGGGATATCCCCCCGGACTGCACCAATTTCAAGTGAAATTTTACCGGCCCGACAGTGCGATCGTTTCGGCCCCCCCGCAAATTTTGACCCTCAGAATCGACAACAACCGGCCCCGGGTGGAAATTTCCCAGATCTGGCGCGAGGGCACCCCGGTCGCCTCGGACGGGACGGTTCAACTGACGGACAACCGCGATGGGTTGCAGTTGGAAATCACGGCCTGGAGTCGGGAGGGACACCTGGCTGATTATACGCTGTGGGCGGACTACGGGGAAATATCCCGGCGACGCATCGGCGGCGACGCCTACGAGAACCACCGCAACCCCACCCGCCAGTGGACGGGAATACACCACCAAATCCTCCCCTCGGAGGAAGACCAATGGTTTCCCCCCGGAACGGGCGCCTACCGGCTGCGTCTGGAGGCCCACTCCCGGATCACGAACGGATATTCGTTTGTGGGGGCCGCGAGTGTCACCCGCAACCTCACCCCCATCGCCCCGGTGCGGTTGCACTCCCTCAAACCGCAGTTTTCCCCGCAATTTCCCCTCGGGAGCGACGGGCTGGCGGACTCCGGGCGCGATCGCCCGCTGCGGGACGAGTCCGGTGCGCCCTCCCGCTTTTCCTGACCTTCTCAGGCCGAATTTTGGCGGTCGTCGCGGCCCTCGGCCGGTTCCGGAGGTCGGATGGTGGTGATTTCGAGCTCCCCTTCGATCCGGTGGAGGACGATGCGATCGCGGCCGAGGGCTTTGGCCCGGTACAGGGCGCGGTCGGCTTTGGCGACCAGGCTCTCGGGGGGGACGCCCCGGCAGAGTTGGATGCTCGCCACCCCCATGCTCAGAGTGACGTGGGGAGCGACGCCGGATGCTTCGTGGGGAATCTGACAGGCGGCGAGTTGCGATCGGATCTCGTTCGCCACCCGGGTCGCCCCCTCGATATCGGTATCCGGCAAAACCACCACGAACTCCTCGCCCCCGTAGCGAGCGATCAGGTCGGCGGGACGCTTCACCGCCGCCTTCATGGCCTGGGTCACGTCTTGCAGGCAGGCATCCCCCGCCGGGTGGCCGTAGGTGTCGTTGTACTGTTTGAAATAGTCGATGTCGCACAAAATTACGGACAGGGGTTTTTTTTCCCTCGCCATCCGACTCCACTCCTGCTTGAAGTAGATGTCGAAATAGCGGCGGTTGGCGACTCCCGTCAAGCCGTCGGTGCAGGCGAGTTGCTGCAGTTGCCGGTTGGCCGTCTGCAACTGCTGGTAGAGTTGCGACTGCTGGATGGCGACGGAGAGTTGGGTGGCGACCTGGTTGAGAAATTCGATTTGGGATTCTTCCCAGTCGTACCAAGTGTAGTCCATCACGATCGCGATCGCTCCCCACAATTTGCCGTCGAATTGCAGGGGGAGGAACGACCAGGCCCCCGGAAATTTCTTGGCTAACTTCTGGCTGGCGGGGGTGCGGCAGAGGCGGGATTCGTACAGGCTGAAGCCTTGAAAGTGTTTGAGTCGGGCGGCAATTTCGTTATTTTTGTCGGACATTTGCAGGTGGAGGGCCGGCGGTAAATCCAGATTTTTGCGGTACTCGGAAACGTTCGTCCATAATTGCTCTTGCGGCCGGTACTGCCAAATCCAGACGCGATCGACGTCCAGATAGCGGCCGATTTCCCAAGTGGCAGTGGAAAATAGGGTTTGCAAGTCGAGGGTCTGTCGGATGGCGCAGGTGATGCGGTTGACGGTTTTTTCCCGCAGCATTTGCTGTTGGGCTTGTTCGTAGAGTTGGCTCTGGCGGACGGCAATACCGACTTGATTGGCGAGTTGTTTGAGCAGGTTGATTTCGGAGGGGTGCCAGCGGCGTTCCTGGGAACACTGGTGGACGATGAGCAGCCCCCACAGGCCGTTGTGAAGGTTGTCGCCGGTTCCCGTGACCGCCCGTTCCGCGCTCGAGTTGGGGACGGGAATGGGGACGATCAGGAGCGATCGCACTTGGAAAAATTGCAGCAGTTCCGAGGTGGTGGAACTGAGTTGGCTTTCCTTCAAGTTCGCGATCGCGATCGCGTCTCCTTCTTGGTAATATTTCAGGTAGTCGGCGATAAAAATGGAGGGGTCGTTGATCACGAATCCGAGCATGGAGGGTACGGCGTCATCCTTCGATTCTACCCGGGCGAGTTGTTTGATTTCTTCTCGGAAGCCGTGGATCAATACCCGCTCCGCCTGCAAAAATTTGCGGACTTCCGCGACGGTGGTTTTCAGGATGTCTTGGAGGGTCAACGAGTTGCGAATTTGATTCTCGATTTCGGCGACTAATCGCTCTTGTTGAATTTGTTTGATAAATTTTTCTTCTTGGTCTTTGATATGGCTGACATCTCGAATGGTAATGAACAGGCTGTTGGGAAGGGGGACGACTTGGTGTCGGAAGCATTTGGGGGTGGGGCGATCGGGTAAGGGGAGAGAAAATTCGCTTTCCCGGGGGGTTTGGGTCTCGAAGGCTCGAATGTCAGCTTCCAAACTGACCTGAAAGGGCTGGTCGAGGAGATTTGAAAGGCGTTCTCCCGCCGCCCTGTCGGCTGTTTTTTCGATTAGGATTTCGGCATTTTTATTGAGATAAACGCAGGTGAAATCTCGGATCTTCCCTTGCGAGTCTCGCAGGGGGTCGAAAATAAATAGGGCATCCAAACTGCCTTCGGCGACGGCTCGAAAGCGGGTTTCGCTGTCGATGCGATCGCGGATTTCCCGGGTCAATCTTCCCTCGATTTCTCGAATCTGTCGCGACCGGCGTCTGGTGATTTCAATCAGGTAAATTAAATAACTGATTAAAATGGTAAAACCTCCCGTCGCGACCGCCACAGTTTCGTGGAAGTGGGGGCGCTCTTGTGCCAGCTTTGCCACCGCAGGGTGGAGGTTAATTTGCCGAACCTTACCGCCGAAATCGAACCCGGTTTTTTCGGGAAAGATTCCTGGGTGTGTGCGGTCGAAAATTCGCCGGATTTTCGCCCCATTGTTTTCCGAAAAAATCGAATCACTCCCGCCTACACTGGGGAAGGTATCGCCGTCGGGATTAAATTGTAAATCAAAGGGCGATTGCGCCCCATATGTTATCGATAATTTCGGCATATTTTGCCCGAATTGGGCTGCGGATGTGCCGGGAGATGGAGATTCAAAAGGGTCGGAAAATTTCCAAAATCTGAGCGGTATTGTTTTGAGGAAAGCGGACTCAATTTGAGTCGATTCGAGGTGGAGGCTCCGGGGAATTTGAGCCGTTTCACGAGCCGGCGACTTGGGACAGGACAACAAGGAAACTGCGAACAGAATGCTTCCCAAACAGAGGCCGGCGAGACCGGGAAGACGGGGATGTTGCCGGCGAACCGAACTGTTTGGGGCGGGATCGGCCCGTCGGCTCGGATGTGAGGCGCGACACAGATCGGCGACCGCCGGCCATCGAACAGACCGTTGATGCCTTGCATGGCGATTAATGTTCATATTGCATCTCCCCTTCAAAAATTTGGCGACTCGATCGCCATCCCCGGCTTCACGACGGCGATCGATTGTTGCCCGAACCTCCTGATACCTTCAAGATACATCGGGTATTTGAAGAAAATTTGAAGATGCACTCAGTTTGACCGCCAAAAGTGGCGGGGGGAAACTCAAGCTTCCAGGGGTTGTTCGTCCCAACCGAGGAAGGTTTGAATCTCACAAACGATTGACCGGGGATGGAACGGTTTGGGGATCGCGCCGGCGACTTTCAATTGTTGTTGTCGGCGGGCACTCAAAAGCTGGATTTTGGCGCTGATCAGGATGACGGGGATGTTGCGGGTCTCTTCCCGATCGCGCAGGTGTCGCAACACGGTCAATCCGTCCATGGACGGCATCATCAAATCCAGCAGGATGGCATCCGGCCGCACTTCGGAAGCCAGATCGATCCCCTCAAACCCCGAGTCGGCGCAATACACCTGCCAACCCGCCAAACTCGTCAGACAGCACCGGAGCACTTCCAGGATGTCGGGTTCGTCGTCGATGATTAAAATCCGTTTAGATGGCATACTTTTTCCTCCCGTTCGGCAGGACGGTGGCGGATTGGGTCGCGATCGCACCAGCCATCATTCTGGACCGATTCCTATCAACTCTGTCTATCAAAGTTAAACCGCAATTTTGAAGATTATTTGAAGTTCGAGACCGATCCCGAGCTTGACATCCTCCCCGACCCTGATGGCACGGGGATTCCGACCAGTCGAACAGCCGAAGCCGAACGCACCCTGGGCGGGTTGACGCTGCTTCGGTACCGCCATCTGAGGAGAGTCTAATGAAAAATGACCGATTTCCGATTCCCTAATACCGCGCGCGGTATTAGGGAGTCGATATTAGGGAGCCCTTGAGAACTCAAAGCCCCTTTGAATCGAGGTTTTGAAGTTTTCGAGGTTCCCCCGAGCTAGTTAACACACGAGCACGAGACTTGCGATATCAATGATCAATGATCAATGATCATTGATCAATTATTTCCACCCCAGGAGGGCGGCAATTTCGTCCGGCAGGGTCGCGGGGTTGAAGGGTTTGTAGATGCTGCCCGCGACTTCCATTTCGGAGAATTGCGCCCGGTCGCCGGCCGGCGATCGCGCGGTGAGTAAAATGACAGGAATCCCGGCCGTCCGGGGATCGCCCCGCAAATTTTTCAAGATCTCGTCGCCGTCCATGGACGGCAGCGACAGGTCTAACAAGATCCCGTCGGGCCGTTCCGCCGCGGCCAGGCGCAACCCCTCGGCGCCGGATTCGGCGCTCAAAACCGTCCATCCGGCCAAATCCTGCAAACATCCTCGGACCACTGCGAGAATCGGTTCTTCGTCGTCGATGACTAAAATGCACCTGGCGTTCATAATCGGCGATCGGGTAGATTGAGGAGACGAACAAATTTTTGCAGTTGAAAGGCCGAGTAACCAATCCCCGCGAAGACAGCGACGGGGCTTTCTAGCCCTAACCTGTTACTCTGTCTCGCAGAGAGCAAGACA
>NZ_JAJENU010000665.1:0-9581 GCF_035615495.1 Lyngbya sp. CCY1209
CCGCTTGGGAATCAATTCCCAAGCTAACAGCTCAAATCATCTGAAGATGATTGGGAAGGTTTTGCGGTCAAAAAACCGGATCTGATATCAGCAGTGAAGAAGTTCTCTTTTCTCTCTCCTCTCTTCTCTTTTCTCTCTTCTCTCTTCTCTTCCCTCCCCACACCCCACACCCCACACCCCGATTACCGCCGACCCCGGCGACCTCTCGAACGGCTGCGATAGCTGGGTTTGACCCGCTGTTGGCGGTAAATAATAATCGTCTCGGGTTCGTCTTCCTCCATTTCTTCTTCGGATGTGGGGGATGCGGCCGCAGACGGTTCGCTTTCGGCGGGTTCCGGTGCCAACGTCGCCCGGATATCTCGGGCGAGATTTAACGCCAATTCTCGGGTGGCGGGTTCGCCGCTGTCCTCCAACAGTTCCGCCGCTTTGGTGAAGTCGTCCGCCGCCTTTTTGGGGTTGTCGAGTTCGTAGTAAATGAACCCCCGATCTAAATAGGCGTTAGCCCGGTCTGGGTCGAGTTCGATCGCCTTATTGTAATCCGTCAACGCATCTTGGTAGTTGCCCAATTGCAGGTGTTCTTCCCCGCGAAAATAGTAGGCGTCGGGGCTTGACGAATCCACCTGAATTGCCATATTATAATTGGCGAGGGCGGACTGGTGGCTGTCCGTGGCGGCGTAGGCGAAGCCCCGATTCAGGTAGGCTTGGACGAGGGCGGGATTGAGTTCGATCGCCCGATTTAAAGTCGCGATCGCCCCGGTATAATCCCCCGATTTGATTTGTTCCATGCCGCGATTGTTCAGTTCCACGGCCTGCCGCGATCGCGCCGCATATCGGCTCACCACCGCCAGATTTTCCCGATATCCTGTCAATTTCCCCTGAGCATCCGAAAAGGTGGCGGTGCCCTCCGGAATGCCCTCCAACTGGGCGATCGCCTGCCGCCACTGCCGTTCCGCCTCTTCCCAAACCTGCGGGGGGTGGGGCGGGTTCTGCACCAATTCCGCAGCGGACATCGCCCGTTTGGTGGCATCCTCGAACTGTTCCCGGGCTTTTTTTTCGGGTTCCCGCTTCCGTTCCACCGCCTGCAACTGCGATCGCAGAACCGTCAGTTCTTCCAACTCCGACTGTCCGGGAAATGTCGGCGCATTTTCGAGGCGTGCGATCGCCGCTTCCAGGTAGTCGGAAGCCGTCGAAAGGCTGTCGTAGTCGGACAGGGTTTCCACCGTTCCCGCCGATGCCGCCAACGCCTCGGCTTCCTCGATCGCCTCCCGCTGTTGCAGTTCCACCCAGAGGGCGCCTCCCCCCGCCGCCAGCGCGATCGCGATCGATACACCCAAAACCGTTCGGTTTGCCATGATGCCATTCCCAACCCGTAGGTCAATCCTAACACCGGAAAAAATAAACGTTAACCCCCCACCTTCGTAGGGCGCTGTGTCTGGCGTCCCCGATCGGATCAAATAGCCGAGAAAATACGGAGGGGAGAAGTCGGGAAACAAGAGTCTAACTGGCCATTGAGTCCATCCATTTAAATGTTATAATTGTGCGGTTTGTAAAAACAGAATATCCATGTTTTTAAAGTTGCGATTGAGAAAAATTTTGGTTTTGGTAAACGTGGCGATCGCCGGTTCTTTCAGCTTTCAGGAACCCGCGCCGGCTCAGTCCCTGCGCGTGGGAGTTGCGGGCAGCGCACCATTTGTGATCGTCGAAGATTCGACAATTAAAGGAATCAGCATCGACATTTGGCAGGATATCGCCCAAATGGAGAACTTGGAATATCAACTCATCGAGCAAAAAACCGTTTCCGAAAGTCTAACAAACTTGCAGAATGGGAATTTAGATCTGGCGATCGGTTCCATCAGCATCACCGCAGATCGCGCCGAAGAGGTGGCATTTACCCAGGCATTTTACCTGGCAGAAATCGCGATTTTAACCGAAAATACATCGACCAGTTTATGGCAAAAAATCAGGCCTTTTTTTACCATCGCCGTTTTGTCATCAATTGTCGTACTGATGATTTTACTCTTTATCGTCGGAAATCTGCTGTGGTTGGCCGAGCGCGATCGCAACAGCGAACAATTCCCGAAATCCTACCGGCGGGGGGTGGGAAACGGGATGTGGTGTGCCCTGGTGACGCTGACGACCGTGGGTTACGGCGACTATACCCCTGTCACCCCCGTCGGGCGGGCGATCGCCGGAATTTGGATGATCGTCACCATGCTGACGGCTTCCTCTCTGACGGCGGGGTTAGCAACTGCTTTTACCCTCTCTTTTTCCGATATCAGCAGCGAAAAATTTACCCGCCCGGAAGACCTGCAAAATACCGCGATCGCCGCCGTCGTCGATACCACCGGAGCCAAATGGGCAACTGACTACGGGGCGAATCTACGCAAAACAAAATCCCTGCAAGAAGCCGTCAGCCTCTTGGAAGAAGGGCAAGTTGAGGGGGTTGTCTTCGACAAACCCGCCCTCCAATATTATCTCAATCAAAACCCGGAGTTGGATTTGAAATTTGCGAATTTTAAGATCACCATCGAAGCCTACGGATTCGCCCTCCCCCCAAATAGCCCTCTGAGGCAGAAGTTAAACGTCGCCATCCTGGAATTGTCGGAGTCGGGGCGCATCGAAGAAATCGCCAACATTTGGTTGAATGCCAATTTCCAACCGGGCAAATTTGAATAGATTCGGAATCAATTCTCACAACCGCCGCGGCGACAATTGCTCGACGATCGCATCCGGTTCCCCCGCCACATATCGGGCGTACCGCCGCGCCAGGGGGGGGACGAACACCAGCGGATTGCTGAATCCCGAGAAAATGTGGACGCCTTCAAACTCGGGGATCGCCCCCACCAAGGGCAAACCGTCCGCCGTGAACGCCACCAGACAATGGTGCCAGGTGGCGGGCAAATCGGCCAGGTCGGGCAAAATTTGGGCGATCGCACTTCGGATCGTCGCGGTGCTTTCCGCGGCACTCACCGCCGCGCAGGGATCGCTCAAGGTCCGCGACGGCTGGCCCATCCTCACCCGCCCGTCCAAAAGCTGCACCGCGCTGGTATCGATAATATAGGGCGCCAGTTCGTTTCCGGGTTCGTCCCACAGTTTCTCCAATTCCGGTTTCGTCGCCGTCGCCTCCAGGCTGAACCGTTCCATCTCCGCCGACATGACGATGCTCCGCAATTTCACGTCCACCGGTGGCGTTTCCAAAACTTCGGTGTGGGTGAAATGCAGTCTCAGGGGGATTCCCGCCGTTTTCAGCAGTTCCCGGCTGATCCCCCCCGCACAGATGGCGACGTTGGCGGCGGGGCAAGTTTCCCCGTCGGCGACGACTCCGGTGATGCGGTTTCCTTCCCGAGTCAGGTTGGAGACGATCGCGGTTTGGAAGGTTCCCCCCAGCCGTTGAAACGCCGAGCAGTAGCCCCGGTTGAGGGCTTCCGGGCAGATGTGCCCGTGGCGGACGGTGAAAGCTCCGGCGATCGCATCCGGGTTCAATAGGGGTTCCAACTCGCAGGCTTCTCGGACGTCCACCCGCCGCAGGGGGGTGACGAAGGGGGGATAGTGGGCCGCAACCGCTTCCGGATCGCGATCGCGCGGCACCGTCAGCACCAGATCGACTTCCCGAAATTGGGTATCGACGCCCAACTGTTCCGACAAAACCAGGTGGCGCTCCTTCCCTTCCCGACACAACTCGCGGGTCAGATCGGTGTGGCCGGCCCAGTATCCGACTCCGCCGTAACTGTAGCGGGTGGCGTTGTCCGGGGTGGGGAAGCGATCGATGAGCAGGACGGAAAATCCGGTTTGGGCGAGTTCGTAGCTGAGGGAAGCGCCGGTAATTCCGGCCCCCACCACGATCCAATCGTAAGTTGCCATGTTCAGTTTCGGACGAGTTGACGCTCTCTATTTTGACTCAAATTCTTATTGTCACCCCTTTCAAGATGGGGAAATCCGCTGATAGAGGATGGTTTTTCCCCGGCGCACTCCCGAATCTTTCCATCCCCGTTTGTGCAGTTCCCCGAGGCGGTTCAAGGTGGTGATGTAGGGGGGGGAAACGCCCAAAATTTCGGCCAATTCTCGGGCGCTTTTCAACTCGGAATTGGGGGGGCGCGATCGCGGTGGGTCCGGCGGTGCGAAAGATTGGGTCGGCCGTTCCCCGGGCGGCGGCGATAAATGTCGCTCCATAATTTCGACCACTTGGGATTCCAAATTTTGCTGCAAATAATCTGCAACAACCTTCCGGATGTGGCGATCGCCGTGATCGTCTGAGGGGGCAGGGGGGGCGATCGCTCCGTTGCAGCTCGGGGCGGCTAGATAGGTTTCGAGCAATGCCACTAACACCTCCGACGGCATCGCGTCCGCCGCCGTGCATCGCTCCTGAAACTGTCGCCACAGCTTCCGATTAACCCTCACATTTACCCATATTTCATCGTCCGAGCCAACCACAGAACTCACCCCTTTGGAATGGCTTTTTCTTTTCTATGATACCGCTTTTTTGCCCAAAATGACAGGGGGAATTGCAGAAGAACGATCGCCGATCGCCCCGGTTGAAAAATCCGCCATTTTGGGGATATACTATTGAGAAATATCTGCAAAAAGCAACTGTCATGGCTCGCTCAAAACCGTACCAGCCCCTGCTATTTCGCCTGTTACACGGCTTCAGCGCCCTTTTCGTTATGGGGTCCCTCATCACCGGCTACCTCGTCTACGAGAGCTACGACGGCCGTTTCGGTTCTTTCTTGTTGAACCGGGAATATCGCAGCCTCATCGACATCCACGGCACCTTCGGATTTTTCCTATTCTTTATCGCGATCGCCTTTGCCTACTACAGCCTGCGCCGGGGACAAAAGCGCCTCATCCAAGCCGACTCCCCGCAACATCTCAAACAGGTGGGGCGCCCGATCTGGTGGTACACCCTGCACCGCCTCGCCAACACCCTCGCCCTCGCCGCCCTCGCCCTCGCCGTCATTTCCGGCAAATTCCAGGACGAAAACTGGCTTCCGGCGGGGGAAGTCCATCACATTTGGTACAATATTCACCTGATCTCCTGGACGGCGATGATCGTCGCGATCGCCCTCCACGTCCTCATGGCGGCGCGGGTGGGCGGCGTTCCCTTCCTGCTCTCCGTCGTCAATACCGAAATCCGTCCCGGCGATCGTCCGAGTCTGTGGCGGGACAACCTGCGCCGGTGGTTCCGAAATCCCAAATTTTAGCAGTTTCGAGATGCCGACTTGACAGACAAATTGTGCAAAACTTCAATTTCGATGGGGTGGGTCGTCATTTTCCCGACTCCCGACTCCCGATTCTCGACTCCCGACTCCCAACTCCCGCGCACGGGACTCTAAAAATGGAAAAGGCGCCTGGGAGTCTGGCCGAGTTTCGACCCCAAGCACCTCTTCCTTAAGACCTCACTCCTCACACTTGCCAATCACTATAGCCGATTTTGGCAGATTGTCAAGCCTTTTTTTCCTAAGCCACCGCCGGCTGGGGCTGGAACTGGAACATCGAGTAAATCACGTTGCGGCGGATATCCGTCATCATGTCCAGGAACAGTTCGTAGCCCTCCCGCTTGTACTCGATCAGGGGATCTTTCTGGCCGTACCCCCGCAGTCCCACCGACTCCCGCAGGGCATCCATCTGCTGCAAGTGTTCCCGCCACAGGGAGTCAATTTGCTGCAAGATGAAGAACCGCTCCGCATCCCGCATCAGTCCGGGGCGGATCTGGTTCACCTGGGCTTCTTTGATGTCGTAGGCGTTGCGGAGTTGTTCGTGCAGGAACGTTTTGATCTCCTCAACGGTCATGTCGAACAGTTGTTCCGGCATCAGATCCTGCAACAAGTAGACGAACTCCTTCGCCTTTTCGACCAGGGTATCGAGGTTCCACTCTTCCGAGGGCAGATCCGGGTTGATGTAGGCCTCCACGATGTCGTCCATCGTCTGTTCGCCGTACTTGATCACCTGTTCCTTGAGATCCTGCCCCTCCAAAACCCGGCGGCGTTCGGCGTAGATAGCGCGGCGCTGGTTGTTCATCACCTCGTCGTACTCGAACACCTGCTTCCGGATGTCGTAGTAGTAGGTTTCCACCTTTTTCTGGGCATTTTCGAGCGATCGCGTCAGCAACTTCGACTCGATGGGCATATCCTCTTCCACCTGGAACATGGTCATCATCCCGGCGACCCGTTCCCCGCCGAAGATCCGCAGCAAGTTATCCTCCAGACTCAGGAAGAACCGCGTCGATCCCGGGTCCCCCTGCCGTCCGGCCCGTCCCCGCAACTGGTTGTCGATGCGGCGGGACTCGTGGCGCTCCGTGCCAATGACGTGCAAACCCCCCAGGGACACAACCTCCTCGTGTTCCCTCGAGGTAAACCCTTCATACTCGGCCACGATCGCCTGGTAAACCTCCCGCATCCGCTGCACCACCGGGTCTGTCGTCGGCGCCTTCTCCGCAGCCACCGCCAAAATATCCTCAGCCCGCAGTTCCGGCAAACTCCGCTCCCCGTACATCGACACCGCAAAATCCACCGCATCCCGCAGCTTCTGTTCGGTCCCCTTCGATAACTCCGTGGGGAAAATGCTCGAAGACACCTTCCACGATTTCGGCTTCTGACCCGACGGGCTAAACCCCTGCGGCTTGCCGCGCCGGGACGCGCCCGGGATCTGAGGTATCGCCAATTCCCGCTCGTCCTCCGGCTTCACAATCCGGGGCATGAAATATTCCCGCAGCTTCAACCGCGCCATGTAGTCGGCGTTCCCGCCGAGGATGATATCCGTCCCCCGTCCCGCCATGTTGGTGGCGATGGTGACGGCGCCCTTGCGTCCCGCCTGGGCGACGATCTCCGACTCTCGCTCCACATTTTCCGGCTTGGCATTGAGGAGGTTGTGGGGCACCTGCTGCTGGGACAACAGACTCGCGAGTACCTCCGACTTTTCGACGCTGGTCGTCCCCACCAGTACCGGACGGCCCATCTGGTGCATTTCCGCGCACTCCTGGGCGATGGAGATCCATTTCCCCCGCTCCGTCTTGTACACCACATCGGACAGGTCTGCCCGACCCGTGGGGCGGTTGGTCGGCACCACCGTCACCCGCAGGTTGTAAATTCTTTCAAATTCGACCTCTTCCGTCTTCGCCGTCCCCGTCATCCCGGAGAGTTTCGGGTACAGCAAAAAGAAGTTTTGGTAGGTGATGGTCGCCAACGTCTGGGTTTCGGGCTGGATCTCGAGTCCCTCTTTGGCCTCGATCGCCTGGTGCAATCCGTCACTCCAGCGCCGCCCCGGCATCACCCGCCCGGTGAACTCGTCCACGATCACCACTTCCCCATCGCGGACGATGTAGTTGACATCTTTTATAAACAGTTCCTTCGCCTTCAGGGCGTTAAATACGAAGTGCGCCCAGGGGTCGTTGGGGTCGTAGAGGTCCGTCACCCCCAACAACTCCTCGGCCGCCGCGAATCCCTCGTCCGTCAGCAGCACGTTGCGGGCTTTCTCGTCGGTTTCGTAGTGGTCTTCTTCTTTATTCAAAGCCCGGGCCACTTCGGCGGCGCGGATGTACTTTTCGCTCGGCCGTTCCACCTGGCCGGAGATGATCAGCGGCGTCCGGGCTTCGTCGATCAGAACCGAGTCCACCTCGTCGATGATGCAGAAATTGAACGGCCGCTGCACCACCTCCTCCATCGAGGTCGCCATGTTGTCCCGCAGGTAGTCGAATCCCACCTCGCTGTTGGTGGCGTAGGTGATATCGCAGCGGTAGTTTTTCTTCCGTTCTTCCGGTCCCATGCCCTGCTGGATGAGTCCGACGCTCAAGCCCAAAAACCGGTGCACCTGTCCCATCCATTCCGCGTCTCGGCGGGCCAGGTAGTCGTTGACGGTGATGATGTGGACGCCTTCCCCGGACAAAGCGTTGAGGTAGGCGGGGAGGGTGGACACCAGGGTTTTTCCTTCCCCGGTTTTCATCTCAGCAATTTCGCCGCTGTGGAGGATCATGCCGCCGAGAACCTGGACGTCGAAGTGCCGCATCCCCAGCACCCGCGTCGAGGCTTCCCGGACGACGGCGAAGGCTTGGGGAAGGATTTCGTCCAGGATTTGGAGTCGTTCTTCCCGGTTTTTGGCTTTTGCTAAGATTTGCTGGAACTCTCCTGTCTTGGCCTTGAGCTCTTCGTCGGAGAGCGATCGCATCTCTTCTTCCAGGACGTTTACATCCGTCACCAGGGGTTGATATTTTTTGAGTTTGCGGGCATTGGGATCGCCCAGCAGAGCTTTGAGCATGGCAAGAACAGGATAATCTTACAGGTTGTCTATAGTATAGGGTTTGGAGCGCCGAAGATATGGGGCACAGAGCCGACCCGGGCGAACTGAAAACTCGTGGCTGTATATTTACAACTTTACGGAGAATTGTACCACGCCGGTTTGTAGTCAACGGTTCGGGGTTTGCGGTTAAATGGGTGAAGTTATTGCGATCGCTTCCGATGTTTCCCAACTGTTTGCCCCCCCTGTCCCCATCCCTCACCGAATCGACGTCCGTCGCCCTGGCTGAGGCTATCGAAGCCAAACCCGTCCCCACCTCCCTGCGGGAAACCCCCGTGCTCACCACCTTCGTCCGCCGGGGGGCGGGGGGCGACCCGATTTTGTTGATTCACGGTTTCGACAGTTCGGTATTGGAGTTTCGCCGGTTGCTGCCGCTGTTGGCAACCCAGAATGAAACCTGGGCGGTGGATTTGTTGGGGTTCGGGTTTACGGAGCGATCGCCGGATTTATCCATCAGCCCCGCCACCATTCTCGCCCACCTGCGGGGGTTTTGGGAATGCGCGATCGCCAAACCGATGATTTTGGTCGGGGCTTCGATGGGCGGCGCCACGGCGATCGATTTTACCCTCAATTATCCCGAAGCGGTGAAATCTCTGGTGTTGCTCGACAGCGCCGGGATCAGCCGCGGACCGATCGCCGGAAAGTTTTTGTTTCCCCCTTTGGACTATTTTGCCACCGAATTTCTCCGCCATCCCAAAGTCCGCCAGAGCATCAGCGAGAACGCCTATTTCGACAAAACTTTCGCCTCCGAAGATGCCCGCATCTGCGCGGCGTGGCACTTGGATTCGCCGAATTGGAACCGGGCTCTGGCGAGTTTTACCAAAAGCGGCGGCTACGGTTCTTTCCGCGATCGCCTCTCGGAAATTCGGCAGCCCACGTTAATTTTGTGGGGCAGAAACGACCGCATTTTGGGCACGAAAGATGCCGAAAAATTTCGGGACGCGATCGACGATTCAAAACTGATCTGGATCGAAAATTGCGGTCACGTTCCCCACCTGGAACGGCCGGACATCACGGCAGAAAATATCCTCAATTTCAGGAAAAATCCGTAGGGGCAAGCCTCTGCGCTTGCCCGGGGGAACCATCAGAATCAGAAAAAAAACGGGTAGGGGCAAGCCTCTGCGCTTGCCCACCCAGAATCAGCCGCAACCGGGGACGGTTGCTCCCACCTATATATAATTGAATCATGTATATAATTGAATCATGAAAATCCCCCACCCAGAAGCGGCTGCAACCGGGGACGGTTGCTCCCACCTATATATAATTGAATCATGTATATAATTGAATCATGAAAA
>NZ_JAJENU010000666.1:0-28097 GCF_035615495.1 Lyngbya sp. CCY1209
ATTGCCGGTTTGCACGTCCCAGGCTTCGGGGGCGTCGATGTCCGCGTCGGGGGTGCCCCCGGTCTGTCCGGTGTTGTGCAGTCCCCACAGTTGGGAAAATTCCGGGTCGTTGGGGATGGTGGAATTGATGTTGACGATGTAGTTGGGTTCGATATATTCGATCGCCGGGTGGTTTTCGTAGGCGGCGATGGCACTTTCGACACCGCCCTCAATTTGCCACAGTTGAATGCCCAAATTTTGGGTGGTTTCGACCACTTCTCCACCCAGATCGTTGAGAATGTCGTTGCGATCGCCGGAATCGGCATCGGACTTGAATTTGACGATCACTTGATTCCGGGCATATTCGGCGACCTCCGGGGGGGTTTCGCTTTCGGCTATCCCATCGCCGGGATGGTCGCGGTGGCGCTCGGTGGTGTCGGAATCTGATGCGGTGCGAAGTGTTTCAAATTCGGATGTTTCCAAAATATCCTTGTCTAAAGAATCCATACCATTCTCCTTTGTCTCTGTAACTCCAGATTTTGCAGCCATTTTTTTCGCCCATTTCCGCCCATAATTTTCTGGAAATTTGTGTGAATTATTTGTGGGCGATCGGGAGAAAAATATCTTTCCATTAATTGACTATTCGGGAAGTATTGACTGTTTAAATCTCCCCAAAATTGTCCGTTTGTTTCGTACAAGTGGCGGCATAAAATCGTTCAGTTGGAATTTCTGGAAACGACTTATTGCCGGTAGATGCAGAGTTCTAATATCACCAGAATAATCCCAAATCAGTGGATTGCACAGTCACAGTTTTGCAGTAGCATAAACGTGCTACAGCGGGGGGATTGTGGCGATCGCCGATATTGCAACCGCCATCCCCGATAGCGGGTCGCCACGGCACGACGAGAGTCGGTCAGGAGCGGACTGAATTCCCAAACCCATGACGGGTGCGAACGTGACGCGAACTGACCGCCATACAAAGAAATGCCGGAACCCAGATTTAGGGAGCCATAAAAAAAGAGCGTCGGCCCATTGATGGATGCGATCGCCCCCTGCTGCTATCGATTTGTTATTTTGACGTGACAATTTCAACAAACCCGCACGGTATCAGTCGTCTTCTTCCACAAAACAACACTCGACGATCGGTTCGGCGGCGATGTCGGCGAGTTCCACATCCGAGAGCAAACTGTTCCAATCGGCGACGAGGGTAGTATCGCCGGGATTGCTGCGGTTGAGATCGGCGAGGATGGTGAGGGTATCGTACCAGAAACCGTGCTCGGCATAGGCGATCGCCCGTTCCCTGGCAGTCGTCGCCGCTTCGAGAGCCCGTTTCAGGTCGGATGGAACCTCTCGGCGGATAATACCGCCCGCGATCGTCGCATTGGGCTGGCCGCCGAGATCCGTCGCCATCGGATCGATACAATAGAGATCCAAAGACCAATCGTAAGTTTTTCCCACTTCCAATTCCGGGACATCCACAGGCAGAGAAATGCCGATCACCCCCGGCAAAGTAGTCGGGGCTTCGATCATTTTTTCGTAGACGATCGCCACCGAACCCTGTTCGTGAATCTCCATCAACGTAAAATTCAACGTATCGAATTCTTCCTCGCCGTAAGGAATCGAGAACCAAAACGTCGGGCGTCCCGCGTCGGTCAATCCGAGATGGGAGGGCGGCATCAGAGGCGAAACTTCTTTGGCTGAAATCTTGCAGCTTCCCCGGGTGGCGGTATCCGTGTGTCCTTCGGTCGGGCGCCCCTCCCCCGTCAGATCCGGGGCATTAAAACGGATGGGGTCGAGCCGGGAATCGGCGTTCGGGGTGGAAGTGAACCGCGTGTCCTGGGCGACGATGGGGTTGCCGACGGTGCCGAGCACAAAGCCCGCCATCAGAAAAATAGTCAATCCAAAACGCTTCATTATGATTTCCCCCTTTCTTCGTGTCAACCTCTACAAAATTGATGGTTTCCCGTCCGGAGTTTCGGACTCGCGATCGGTGCGCTGTCGCGGGCAGTTTCACACTCTTGTTAAGCTACCACGCTTTTGAATGCCCGACCGACATTCGGGACAGCGGACATCGACCCATTCTCACGGAAATGGGGCGATCGCGACGATCACCGATCGCAGGGGTCATAACTGATAAAAATGACCGGATTTGAGATGACGAAAACCTGGGGTGAAAATAAATACTCTCCATAATCGGCCAGATCGTCGAGTCCCAACAAATTGAGGAGAATTTCGGCTGCAATCCAGACGGTCACTTCCAGGATTTTTTTGAGGATTGACTTTTTCATCTCTGCACGGCCGGGGTTGCCGACGTCGTTCCACTGTTGTTATAGGAAAGGCAGCCGGGGATTATGTAGGGGGGCGAAATTGAAAGCGGGGGCGCGATCGCGCCCCCGGAAATATCACCAAATGTTTGATTGAAAAGTGTCGCTTTCGACCCGACACCTGCCCCGGCGACAATTTAAGTCAGGCCGCGGCTGCATAGATGGGAGGTTCGGCGGGTTCTAATGCCGCCGGTGGGGAAATTGTCGGTCATTCCGGCGATCGCCGGGATTTGACCACAAATAGCTGCTGGTGTCGGTTTGTTGGCCGGGGCGGCCCTGTCCGGTCAGGTCGGGACGAGCCTTGGCGGACGGTTCGATACCTTTGGGATTATGGTTGCGATCGGTGTTAGATTCCATTGGGTTTCTCCTTCAGATGCAGATGGGGGTCAGAGGTGCGGCGGGTTTTAATGTCGCCGGTGGGGAAATTGTCGGTCATCCCGGCGATCGCCGGGATTTGACCACAAATAGCTGCTGGTGTCGGTTTGTTGGCCGGGGCGGCCCCGTCCGGTCAGATCCGGGCGGGCCTTGGGGGGTTGTCCGAATCCTTTGAAGTTACGATCGCTTTTGGATGTCATCGGGTTTCTCCTTCGGGTGTAGATAGCGGTGAGTGTGCGGGGGGTTTGACCCCTCATTTGGCAATTAGGAGGCCCGGGGTGGAGTTATGCAGCGAGAGGCCCTGCGAATTTTCGGCTTCGGTGTCACAATTATGATCGATCGAATTTCTGAAAACGGATTTATTATCCTTTCTATCCATCCATGTCAGAGCGGCAATTACAAGCAACATCTTCAATCGGAGTCCGGCCCGATCGCCAATTCGATTGCGACGTGGCGATCGTCGGCGGCGGCATCGTGGGGGCAACTCTCGCCTGCGGTTTGAAAGATTCAGGGCTGCGGGTCGCCCTCGTCGAACCGCAACCGAAAGCGATGGCGGCGAACCGACGGCAGGCCTACGCCCTGACGTTGCAGACGGGGCGCATCCTGGACGGAATCGGGGTTTGGGGCGGCATCGTACCCAAAATTACGACCTTTTACCAGATCAGCCTCAGCGACGGCGACCATCCCGGCGTGGTGGAGTTCCGCCCGCAGGATTTGGGCACCGAGGCGTTGGGCTACGTCGGGGAACATTCGGTCATCCTGACGGCGATGCACGAGTTTCTCGACGGGTGCGACAACGTCCGCTGGCTGTGTCCGGGAAAAATGCTCGAAGCCCGTTATCGCGACAATTGCGCCGAACTCGAGATCGAAATGGACGGGGAAATTCGGACGCTCCGCACCCGGGTGGTGGTCGCCGCCGACGGGTCGAAATCCCAACTTCGCCAAGCCGCCGGCATCGGCACCCACGGCTGGAAATACTGGCAGTCCTGCGTCGCGTTTACCATCCAAACCGAAAAGCACCACGACAACGTTGCCTTCGAGCGATTTTGGCCCACCGGACCGATGGGGGTGCTGCCGCTGCCGGGAAATCGCTGCCAGGTGGTGCTCACGGCGCCCCACGCCCAGGCCCGGGAGTTGCAGGCGATGGACGAGGCGGAATTTTTGAAATTGCTCGAATATCGCACCGGGGGGCTGTTGGGGCGGTTGCAACTGCTCGGCGATCGCGCCGTTTTTCCGGTACAGTTGATGCAGAGCGATCGCTACGTTAATCCCCGGTTAGCGTTGGTGGGTGACGCGGCCCACTGCTGCCACCCCGTCGGGGGCCAGGGTTTGAACATGGGAATCCGGGACGCCGGGGCGATCGCCGAAATCCTGCAGACGGCTTTCCAAGCGGGGGAAGACATCGGCGACCTCCGGGTTCTGAAGCGATACGAACGCTGGCGACAGCGGGAAAATCTGGTGGTTCTCGGTTTGACGGATTTTCTGGATCGGACGTTTTCCGGGAGTTGGTTGCCGAAAGTCGTCGTCCGCCGCTGGGGGTTGTGGGGATTGCGAAAGGTGCGATCGTTCCGCCATCTGGCATTGCGACTGATGACGGGGTTGATGGGGCGCCCGCCAAAAATTGCCCGTTCTCAATAAGTTAAAATTTTGACTGATGAAACGTCGCCATTTTCTTTACATTGCCGGTTGTTTGGGACTCTCCGGATTGGCGGAGAGTCGGAGAATTCAGCCCGCTTTTGCCGGCATCGAGTCTCCTTTCAACCCCGAAAAGATTGTCATGCAGTTGGACTGGAAATATAACGTCCAATTTGCGGGAGTGTTGTTGGCGGACTATTACGATCTGTACCAAAAACAGGGGTTGGCGGTGGAAATTCGCCCTGGGAAACCGGGGGTTTCCGCGACCGATCGCGTGGTGGCAGACCCGCGGACGATCGCCTGTGCGGAACAGGATGTTATTTTGAAGGCCCAGGCTTCGGGAAAGCCGATTGTGGCGATCGCTGCGATGTTTCAGAACTCGCCGCTGGGGTTGATGTCGATGCCGGACCGCCACATCCGCCGCCTGCGGGATTTGATCGGCGGGCGGGTGGGGATGCACGGGGCAACGGCCGAGGTGATGAAATGGGCGATGGACTGCAGCCACATCGAACCCGGGCAGATCGAAATTGTCCCGGTTTCTGAGGATGAAAAATACGATCGCCTCCGGAGTGGGGATTTGGATGCCGTGCAATGTTATGCGGTGGACGAACCCATCGGATTTGCCGCGCGAACGGGCATCGCGCCCGACGTTTTGAAATTCGGCGATTACGGCTACGATACCTATGTCCAGGTGATTTTTGCCCACGAAAAACTGCTGGAAACGGAACCGGAAACCGTGCGACGATTTTTGCAGGCTACATTTTCGGGGTGGAAAATGGCGTTTCAAGACCGGATAGAAGCGGCGAAAATTATCGTCGATTATTATGCAGAACCGGGCGGAAAATATCACAATTTGGACTACCAAATTCGGTCTTTAGAACGAGTTGAACCCTATGTTTTGGGCGACTTGAACCCCGATGATTTGGGAGAAATCGACGGCGATCGCTGGCAAAGTGTGGCCGATCAATTAGCCGCCTATCATATCATTGACCGAATACCGGCGCTCTCGAAATCATTGAATCGTAGCTTTTTATAGCGATCGCACCACCCGGACGGGCGATCGTTCCGTGACTTGTCCGAATTTGGATGGGGGCGATTAAATGGGATAAAATTTGATTGGTGTTTCATCTTGGGGAAGATTAATGGAGCCAGATTCGTTGCCCACCGAAGTGATCGTGACCCACCCGCGCAAGTCCCTCGGAAATGTGTCGTTTGATTGGATGCCCCAACCCGGCCATTATTTGGATCTAAAGGGTCAAACTTACACCGTTTTGGAGCGGCGTCACCGCTACCACTTAAAATCCGGCCGTTATCGCCTGTCGAAAATTTCTCTCTACGTCAAGTCCGCAGAGCGGCCCGACGAGAAAAGCCTCGTCAACGGACATTGGGTGATCGGCGACGCCAGTTGTCGCTTCAACGCGCGATCGGAACTCGTCCGCTGCGCCGTCAATCCGGCCGGTCCGTGCGAGAACTGTCGCTTTTACGAGTCGGAATAGCCGGAGTTTGGCGCTATGCAAATGAGCTGACGTCGGCTTCGTATTCTTCCGCGGCAAGCAGGCGCCACTTTTCGGCTCCCATCAACTCCAAAACTTGGTGGTGGTATCGCAACAAACTCATGCGGTGTCCGACGCTGACGTAGGTGGTTTCCATCTCGTTGAGCTTCCGATAGAGCAATTCCTCATTTTTGATGTCGAGGGCGCTCGTCGCCTCGTCGAGGATGGCGTAGCGGGGTCGGGCAATCAACAGACGCCCGAAGGCGAGGCGCTGCTGTTCGCCGAGGGACAAAATATTCGCCCAATCTCGTTCGATATCGAAGCCGCCGACGCGATCGGGGAGGTCGGTGAGATTCACCAATTTTAGCACCTCCCGCAATTCTTTTTCATCGACCTGACGGTTGGCGTGGGGGTATAATAACTGTTCTCGCAACGTTCCCAAAATCATGTAGGGACGCTGGGGGAGGAACAGCATTTCGCTCAGTTCGGGGCGCACCAAAACCCCGGTTCCCGACCGCCACAATCCGGCGATCGCCCGCAATAACGAACTTTTGCCGACGCCACTTTGTCCGACGATCAATAGCCCCCGACTCGGTTTCAATTGCAGGGATAAATCCCGAACCAATGTCTTTTGATAATTGGGGGTTTCCAGGGTGAGATGTTGGAGGGCGAGGGGGGAATCAATCTTCATGTCGATGCGATCGCCCGACTTGTCGCGATCGCCCTTCTCCAACACTTCCGAGAACCCGGACAGACGGTTGATTCCCGCTGCAAATGCACTCAGGGGCTCAATTTGACTGACGACGACTGAAAACGCCCCCAAAACTTGACCGAAGGCAAAATTGGCTTGGGTAATATCCCCATATTGGATCTCTCCGGCGAAATAAATCGGAGCCATGATCAGCGATGGCAAAATAATCACGAGGTAGCGATAGCCTGTGGTGAAAAAATCCACATTTCGTTGCCAGCCGATCAGCAAGTTAAAGTTGTTAAATGCCGCCAGAAATCGCTGTCCAATTTGTCGATTCTCGCGTTCCTCTCCCTGGTAAAAGGCGATGGATTCGGCATTGTCTCGAACGTGAACCAAACCGTAACGAAAATCCGCTTCCTTTCTCAGTTGGTTGAAATTCAGGGGGATCAGTCTCCGTCCCAATACGACCGTTATGGCCGTTCCGAAAACGGCGTAAACGAGGAGAAAAACCGATAGTTGTTTGGAGATTGACCACAGAATCCCGGTAAATGAAATAACATCAATCACTGCCCCCAACAGGATCAGCAAAAACCGCAGACTCGTAATGGTGAAGGCTTTAATATCTTCAGAAATTCGCTGGTCGGGGTTATCGACGGACTTTTCGGCGTCGATTTGATAGTAAGAGCGATCGCTAAAATAGTCATCTAAAAAGCGACCCGTCAGCCACTTTCGCCAAAAGTTACCCATGCGATCGCGGGTATAACCGTACAGAACGACAATGGGCGTTCCCACGACAAACACCCCGGCATAAACATAGAGAAATCGCCAAAATTGATCTTCATTTCTCTCCGCCAAAGCCGTCGTGAAAAAGTTGCCGACATAGCTGATAATCACATTCAATCCGCTGACCGAAATTGAAATAAACAGGAGGACGCTCAAAAACACCCACGGTTTCCATCGGTCTGAGAGTTGATTGCGACAGGCGTAAAATCCCAGAATTGGGATGATGAGCATCAGAATCACGACGATCATATAGGGGGAGTTAATCACTGCCTGCACAGCTCCCAACAAACCGGGCGCGATACCGTTAAAAAATTCGGGAAATAATAACTGACTTCCTAATGTGACAGCCGCCACCAATACGAAGGCTACCGCAAATAAGAAAATCAGCAACAGTAGCATTAGCAATAAAAAGGTTTTACCACCGTTGGGGACAAGGGGATAAAAAAACGGTTGGGCGATCGCGAGAAATCGTCTCCAAAGTTGACTATCAAATCGATTCATGTGTTCGGTTCGGACCTAATTTCCGTAGCTTGACAGCGAAAAAATGGGGCGAAAATGCCCGGGTGAGCGTGAGAATGGTGGCGCAATCGAGGGGATCGAGGGTCAAATCTGCCGGGCCGATCGCTTTGCTTCGGGGTATCGGAAGCGATCGGCAAGTTGCCGACGAACCGCCTGCGGGAATCCGCTGGCGGGCAACGTCCCGAAGCACTTCGGCCGTCTTGTCAGTATAGCTGAGATCTCCGTCCATCAGAAAACCCCTGGGACGCGACGGCCCAGAAATTCGAGAACAGCCACCCTGACAAACTTTTCACCAGTGTAGCTCGGAAAATCGGGACGGGTTTGCCATTTGATTCGGAGGCGATCGCAAAAATCCGGCCCGCCTCTCCGGTAAACTATAAAGTTATCGAATCGAAATTATCGAACGCTCGCGAACAATACCATGTCCAACACCTACAAGGTGGAGATCCACCACCAAGGCCAAACCCACCAGCTCGAAGTCCCCGCCGATCGCTTCATCCTGGAAGTGGCGGAGGAAGCCGGACTCGACCTCCCCAATTCCTGCAACGCCGGAGTCTGCACCACCTGCGCGGGTAAACTGATTTCGGGGGAAGTCGATCAGAGCGAAGGAATGGGCGTGAGTCCCGAATTGCAGGCGGAAGGATATGTCCTGCTGTGCGTGGCCCGCCCCCTTTCCGATATCGTCGTCGAAACTGAAAAAGAGAACGAAGTTTACGATCGCCAATTCGGACAAACCGCCTAAAATTGACGAATATCGATATATAGCGGTTTTCGAGCGGATGAGATCCGAACGATCCCCCTAAATCCCCCTTAACAAGGGGGACTTTGACCTGAGAAACGCCAGAGAAATAGACGAAATCCGATGACACACCACTTTATCACCGCCGAAATCGACCTGCAAGAATCGCCGAAAGCATTAAATCAGGCGATCGCCGAGGAATTGGAAACCCGGGGCGAACCCCTGCGCTGGGCCGTTACCCGGGTCGATCCCGACAAAAACACCGCCCACGTCGAAGCGGTCGTCACCACCGGCGAAAGCGATCGCCCCGTGCAAAAATGACCGCCCGACCCTACACCGCCGTCCTGATCGTCCCCACCGGAGTCGGGGCCGATATCGGGGGCTACGCGGGGGACGCCCTGCCCGTCGCCCGCGCCCTTTCCGGGGTCTGCGATACCTTAATCACCCATCCCAACGTCCTCAACGGCGCCGGGTTGTACTGGCCCCTACCCAACGCCCTCTACGTCGAGGGTTACGCTCTCGATCGCTTTGCGGCGGGAAATTGGGGCCTACAACCCGTCCACGGCAACCGGGTGGGGTTGCTGCTCGATCGCGCGATCGAACCGGAACTGCGACTGCGGCATCTGCAAGCCGCCGACGCCGCCCGGGCCACTTTGGGCATCGCCATGACGGATTACGCCCTCACCGACGCCCCCCTGAACGTGGAACTGAGAACCGCCCCGTCCGGGGCATCCTGGGGCACCATCGGCAACCCAGACAGCCTGCTGCGGGGGGCGCAACAATTGATCGACAAAGCCGGGGCCGAAGCGATCGCGGTGGTGGCCCGGTTCCCCGACGACGAGGGCAGCGACGCCCTCACCCAGTACCGCCACGGACAGGGGGTCGATCCCCTGGCGGGGGCGGAAGCCATCATCAGCCATTTAATTGTCCGCACGTTCAAAATTCCCTGCGCCCACGCCCCGGCCCTCTCGCCCCTCCCCCTCGACCCGGATCTGTCCCCGCGATCGGCGGCGGAGGAGATCGGCCACACCTTTCTCCCCTGCGTCCTGGCGGGGTTGAGCCGCGCCCCCCGATATGCGGACAAACCGGGGGCGGATGCCATTTGGGGGGATGCGGTGGATGCGGTGGTGGTTCCAGAAACCGCCTGCGGGGGTTCTGCGATTCTCAGTTTTGCCGGGACTGCCACGAAAATTATCACCGTGGCGGAGAACGGAACCCGCATGGAAACGCCACCGGACGCCATCGGCATCAAGGCGATCTCGGCGCGATCGTATCTGGAGGCGATCGGCATTTTGGCAGCCCTGCGGCAGGGGATCGACCCCGACAACCTGCGCCCCCAGATCCATTCCCTGAACCGACTCTACACTCCCTAAATCATCTCTTTGGGATAGGAATTAAGCGGGTCGGGGGTTAAGATAGTTAGGAGTTGTAGATTTTAACTGAACTGGCTAAAGCGACACGGCACTGCACATTCAAACGGCGAATATCGTGGAAAAAAGTCCCAACAATCCGGAATTGGAACCCTTCACCCGCACTCAGGTTTTGGTCGCGATGGGGGGAACGGCTCTCCTGTTGCTGATCGTTGCCAAACTGATATTATTTGTCGGTGATATTGCCATCCTCCCCGTCAAATTGACGGGACTCGGGCTGTTGCAGGGGTTGGCGATCGGATTGGGCATCACAGGAGCCAGCGCGATCCTGTACCGCCTTTGGCCGGCTTACAGTCGCAGCGCCGACATTTATTTAAAATTGGTACTCACGCCGCTATTGTGGGTGGATTTAATTTGGTTGGGACTTCTCCCCGGCTTGAGCGAAGAACTGTTATTTCGGGGGGCAATTTTTGCCGCGATCGGCCTCAATCCCGTGGGGATAATCGTGTCGAGCATCTGCTTCGGTTTGCTCCACTTCAGCGGCTCCCAACAGTGGCCCTACATCGTCTGGGCGACGGTGGTGGGCGCCCTGCTCGGGTACAGCGCCCTGGTGACGGGAAACCTTTTGGTTCCGATCGTCGCCCACATCTTCACCAACTTAATTTCCGGCTGTCTTTGGAAGTTGAAATATATCGGCGGGATGGAATAATCAAAAGTCTCGCCCCCAAACCCCCAAAATTTTTGAGAACAATCAGTTTCATCAATCCCTCTCCTTGTTAGAGATCAACTCAGCATTCAATCTCTCTGTGTCCTCTGTGTCTCTGTGGTTCAAATCTCCACCCAAAAAACTTCCGAAAAAGATGCGATCGCCCGTCAATTTAACCCATTACAAAACCCAATCGGAAGACACCAGCATCGATGCCGAATTGATGCAATTTTCGCGATCGCGCCAATTCACCGCTGGTCAAAAACTTGCCTTTCTCCAACGCATCATCCGACGGGGTATAAAATTAGTCTGCTGGGGAATTCAGCAACAATGCCCGAATTGCGACAATTTAACCTTCAAACAATTGTACGTCCGCAAACGTTGGGGAGAACTGTTTCAAACTTACGCCAACAATAACTTGTTGGGTGAAAGGGGGCAATTGATGATAGAAGATCCGATCGCGATCGCCTATAAAATCATCGACAAACTCGATCTCTTAAATATCCCCTACTATATCGGCGGTTCCGTCGCCAGTTCGCTGCAAGGAGAAGCCAGATTCACCGAAGATATTGATTTGGTCATCTACCTCGAATCCTCTCAGGTCGAAATCTTCATCCAAACATTCGGAGCGGATTTTTATGTCAGTGATGTAGCCGTAAGAGATGCGATATCCGGTCGAATCGGTTCATTTAACCTGATTGATTTAAACTCCCTCGAAAAAGCCGATATTTTCATCTCCAGAACCGACGATTTTTCCACATCAAAAATGAGCCGCCGTCAATTGTACGTCCCCGAAGACAATCCGGACAAAGCCTTTTACCTTTGCACTCCAGAAGATACCATTTTACAAAAGCTGGCATGGATGAAAATTGCCCAAAATGAATCCCAGAAACAATGGCGAGATATATTGGGTGTAATCAAAATACAACGGGAACGCCTCGACCTGGACTACCTTTGGCAATGGTCAGAATATCTCAACGTTTCCGACCCTCTCAATCGAGCCCTCCAGGAATCCGGTATGATGTAATTCAATACTACGGCAATTTTCAATACGCCGGTTGACTCAAAGTCCCCCTTGTCAAGGGGGATTTAGGGGGATCTGACCGTATCGCAGCAGATAGACAACTGCTATAGAATTCCCCCTCCGTGTCCTCCGTGCCTCTGCGGTTCAAATTTTTCAGAGACTTCGGATAATATCGATACATCCCAAAACCTGAAAATTCCGTAAATCCACGGATGGCGGGGAGAGAGTTAAATTATATGCTGGAATTAACATTGCAATTCCGGCCATGAAAGACAAAATCGACGCCATTCTAAATGGATTGATCCCCAGCATCACCCAAAACGTTTCCACCGCCGCCCAAACGGTGCGGGACGGAACCAAAACCATGATAACACCCGGAGCCGGTTTGATCAACAAAGGCGACGGGAATATCAGCCAAAATCCCCAGGCGTTCGGGTTCGCCTTCGAGCACTTGCAGGCGATCGGTTTTAACATTAACGCCGCCCTCCACAATTCCGACTCTCGCGCCTATCAAATCCCCGCCGACGGAACCACAAAATACAGCCCCGATATCTACGTCGATAAAGTCGGAGAAGTCATCGCCGAAATTCAAGCCAAAGCGGGTTCCGCCAAATACGTCGAAAAACAGGCGAACTCCGGCCACTACCGGGGCGACATTCTCACCAATGTCGAAAATCAAGGCATCGCCGGAACCGTCGTTGTTATCGATGTCGATGGGATTAAAAGTATCCCCGTCTCCCAAGATGTCGCCGTTTGGGTCGCCGAAAACCCCAATCTCGCCGCAGAAATCATGAATGCCGCCGCCACCGTCGGAGAAATTGGTGGCGCGGGGGTGGAAGGTGCGGCTGTCAACGCCAGCATCAATATTTTACTGCAATCGATCAAAGTATTGGGGGCGTATTGCCGGGGAGAACAGGAACTCGCCCGGGAAGAATTGGATAAAATTTTATCCGTCACCATCGCAGGTTTGAAAAGTGGCTTCATTCGCGGTGTCGCCATCAAAGTGCTACAAAAGTTGATGGGGGGAAACGCCGTCGCAGCCCTCGGATTTACCGTCGGGGTCGAAGTTTTTCCCGTGGTTATTCAGGTTTTGCAGGATGAAATAACCCTCGATCGCGCGATCGCCGAAGTGGGACCCCGTGCCTTCACATCCGGCGTGATTACGACCGCCGTGCTGCTGTTTCCCCCCGTCGGAGCCGCACTGTTGGGGGTATCGGTTTTACAAGCAATTTGGCAGGAAATCGATCCGAAGTGGAAAAAATTCGTCGTCACCACGGCCAAAACCACCGTCAAAGCCTCTCAAAAGGGCGTGGAAGCGGGGGCAAAACACATCGGCCGCAACCCCTGGGATCTGTTGGGAAGTTCGGCGGCATCTTCGGCGGCATCGGCCGAGGAAATGCAGGGTTTGCAGGATGAACTGGATTTACTTTTGGATTAAAAAAGACCATGAAAAAATTTGAACTCGGACAAATCGTCAAACAAAATCGGGGCGCGATCGCACATTATGCCGTCGTCATTGCAGAAAATCGCACGGTCGGCTGGGTGAATACGTCCAAATTGGAAGTGAAACCCATCGAGGGGGAAGGCTGGAGTGTCGTCAACATTCGGGGCGAAGTCTTCGATATTGAAACCATCAAAAAAAATATCAAATCCTTCAAAATGTCTCTGGAAAATGGAGATATCCGCCCCTATCACGCCACGGAATTCAACTGCGAACATTGGGCGACATTGATGGTGACGGGAAAAGCCTATTCTACCCAGTCCGGGACCGTCAAATTTGCCACTCCCACCATCGTCGGCGGCGCCATGATCGGGGTGGGGGCTTCGGCCGGGACGGTGGTGACGATCGCATCCACGTTGGGGGCCGCAGCTTCGACGGGGACGGCGATCGGTTCCCTGAGTGGGGCGGCGGCGACCAATGCGGCTTTGGCTTGGCTGGGGGGCGGATCTCTGGCTGCCGGCGGCGGTGGAATGGCGGCGGGGGCGGCGATCGTTTCTGCGGTGTCCACCGGGGGGGCCGTGGTGGCGATCGCGGGTGTGGGAATTATCGGAAAACAGGTGTGGGAAAACCTCGGCGAAGAACAGCGTCAAGCCGTTATTGAAAAGATCGATAACTCCACACCCGACCAAGTGAAAGTCGCCTACGGAGTGACGATGGAAACCGCCGCGGGGGTGTTTGATGTGGCGTCCGGCTGGCTGGGAGAGGGGACTTCTAAACTTGCCAAAGCCGTCAATGTCGCCACTCCCGAACCCGTGAAAAAGGCGTGCGATCGAATTGCCGAAGCCGGAACCAATGCGGGTCAAGCGGTCGGAAAACAGGTCAATTCTGCGATGAGTGCGACCTGGAAATTGGGCGGAAATGTGACATCGGAAGCCGGAAAGCATCTCGGAAATACGGCAAATACCGTCAATTCGATGTTCAAAGGCTGGACGAAAAAAACGGGCGACTAAAAACTGACTTTGCTACCCCAATCAATAGGAGTCTATTCATGGTCAATACTCAATCCAAATCGGCAACCGTCAAAGAACTGGTTCGACAGGGCAATCCCAAGGCGATCGCGGCGGTGTTGAATCGCAAACTGAATCCCAAAGGAGTCAACGCGAAAGCGTCCTTTAAAGCGGGTTGCCTGCAAATCATGTTCGAGGCGAGTAAAGTTCCGCCCCAAGCCGTTTTGGTGGAATGGCTCAAACGGGGTTTCTCAACTTTCCCGGAAACCCCGATCGAGACGGTCAAAATTTATGGCAAAAAAACCGGAGATGATTTCCCCGCTTGGCAAGAGAAGTTTGACTTGGAGGATTTAGAACCGACCGCCGATATGATCGACGAGGATACCTCAGAAAATTCGGCGATCGCACCCCAGAATAAAAAGCGATTCTCGTTTAATTCTTGGTTCGATTCGGTGGCTGAAATCGCTACCAATGCGGGTGATTCCGTGAAATCCGGTGTCACCAACACGACCAATACAGTCGGAAGTTTGGCAACTCAAACCAGTCAAAATATTGGAAATACGGCATCGGGTTTTGGAAGTGCGATCGCGGGGGGTGTCCAATCGGGTACAAAAATAGTCGGAAGTTTGGCAAATCAAACCGGTCAAAATATTGGAAATACGGTGGCGAGTGTCGGCGGCGCGATCGTCGGAGGTGTCAAATTCGGTACGGAAACATTTAAAAACTTTCTTATTGAAATTGTCGATCAGGTTGATCTGGTCAAAGCAGAAACCGAAGTGAACCGCCTAAAAGAACAATATCCGGACGATAAACCCGCAGAAATTGCCCATCGGTTGATGTTACAAAAAGCGGTTTATGTCGGAGGTTCGGGACTGGCAACCAGTTTGGTTCCGGGAGCGGTGGCCGCATTGTTCGCGGTCGATATCGCAGCCACGACAGCATTGCAGGCAGAAATGGTTTATCAAATCGCCTGTGCCTACGGTTTTGACCTACACGATCCCGCCAGAAAAAGTGAAGTTTTGCTAATTTTTGGATTGGCAACTGGTGGGGGACAAGCGGTTAAAATTGGAGTAAAATTTTTACGAAATATTCCTCTGGCTGGAGCCGTTGTCGGCGCGAGTACCAATGCATTGATTCTGTATGCCTTGGGACACGCTTCTTGCCGATTTTACGAATCAAAAATTAATTCTGAAACGACGCAAGAAACCCTCGAATCTACAGCCGAGGAAAGTCGAGAGTATCTTCAATCTGCCATCAATCAAGAATCGATTATGGATCAAATTTTGGTTCATATGATTTTGGCGGGAAATCCCGATCGCGACTGGGAAACGATTTTACCGGAATTGGAAGCCGCCAATCTGAGTCCCGCCTCTCTGGAAGCGATCGCCCAAACCATCGATTCTCCCCCTCCCCTGGAAACCCTCCTCGCCCAAATTGACGGCGATTTTGCGATCGCACTTTTGGCCCAGTGCCAGAAAATCGCCTCACTCGATGGCATCGTCACCCCGGAGGAAGAGGCGGTGTTAAAACAGATCGAAGAGATCCTGAAAAATTAATGCCAGATGGGGGAATTCGTTGTGCTAGGCTCGACATCAAAGAAGAGAGCTTTTATTTAACCGTTCCCCCATTCTCCGTTTCTTCCTGACGATCGCGAATCATCGAGTCAGTATGGCGATCGCATCCCTGGTGAAGAAGCATCTACCTCGACCTCTCTCGTCTGTTGACATCCATCTGTAAGGGCGAAAAATTTTTCGCCCCTCTTTGATCGGTCATAGTGTCGCCATCAGTACAAGACAGGAAACAGATGAAATAGATACTCGCAGGCCTGATTGAATGTCTGACCTAAATCATCTATTAATCAAAGTCAGCGAAGGAAATAGCATCTGCATCAACACCCAGTAACAGAGCAACGCGAGAGCCATTCGCCGTGATTAACGTATTTTGTCCGCGCTGGCTAATCGACAAATCATTGAATTCCAAACTACCGGAGAGCCTCAACTCGTCAATCCCGTCGCGGAAGTCACGAATCACATCATTTCCTCTGATTTGCAACACAAACGTATCTCGTCCGCCTCCACCAATCAGAACATCACGCCCATTGCCCCCAATCAGGTCATCGTCGCCAGCACCGCCATTCAATCGGTCATTGCCTGCCCCACCATACAGATCGTCGTCGCCAGCACCGCCAATCAATTGGTCATTGCCTGCCCCACCATACAGATCGTCGTCGCCAGTATTCCCAACAAGCCGATCGCGACCGGCATCGCCATACAGGTCATCACTCCCTGCACGACCAATGAGGACATCATTACCATCGAGTCCCCGTAAAACATCATCACGGTTCGTCCCCGTCAGGCGATCGCGACCAGCAGTTCCCTGACGGCTCAATTCGGGGAGGGGGAGCTCAGGGAGCTCAGGGAGTTCAGGGAGTTCAGGGAGCTCAGGGAGCGGAACAGCTATGGGAGAGTCATCGATCGAGACGGCATCAAATTCACCACCTTCAAATTCACCCGTAACGTTAATTTCGTTACCGACGGAGAGATTTCGGCGGGTATTGTCACCAAATACACCCCAAGAATCGACCGTCAACACGCGATCGCCTGTATTGAGCATGAATCCATCTTCAAAAACTCGTGTGACCGTCCCGCTAAACGTTTGCTGACTTTGGCCGATTCTAGTCGTCAGAGTTTGTGTCACGATTCGATACCTCTCTAAAAATTCACAGTCGGGTTTAACGTATCTGAGTGCTATCAAATCTGTTTGGTAGCGCCTTGATTGATACAATAAAAGACGATTATGACGAGAAGATGACATGAGGAATGTGGCAAATGATCGCTTGACCGGCGGTTTTGAATGGGGTTACTGATTGCGATGATTGGGGCGATCGCCCAAACCATCGATTCTCCCCCTCCCCTGGAAACCCTCCTCGCCCAAATTGACGGCGATTTCGCGATCGCCCTTTTGGCTCAATGCCAGAAAATCGCCTGACTCGATGGCATCGTCACCCCGGAGGAAGAGGCGGTGTTAAAACAGATCGAAGATACCCTCAAAAACTAATATCAAATTTGGGCGCCGTGCCTTGCGCCCCGACAATTTAATCCTGGGTTGCCAATTGTGGCGATTCTTCCGATCCTTCTTCCGGCGTTATCTGCGCTTTTTGGCGGACCGAACGCACCGCGTCGATCGCCTCCCGAATCACCACCGCCGTCGGCACCGCCACCACAATTCCCAGCAGTCCCCCCACTCTCGCCCCCGCCAACAGGGCGATCAGCACCCAAAATGGATTCAACCCCGTCACGCTTCCCAACACCCGCGGCGCGAGGCCGTTTTCGATGATCTGCTGCACGACGACGGAGGCCAAAATCACCTGGACGGCGATGCCGATATCCCGCAAAGCGACCAAAAATGTCACCAAAATAATTCCCACCGTCCCCCCCAGGGGAACCAACGCCATCAAACCGATGGTGAAACCGAATAACAGACCGAAGGGCACTTTTAAGATCGCAAAAATCGACATCAATGCAGCCGCCATGCAGGTGGCGACGATCAATTGTCCGATAAAATAGTTTTGGAAACTGCGGCGCAGGGTGGCGGAAAACGGAGTTTGAATGCGGGTGGGAAGCCAACTGACCAAACTTTCCCAAACTTCCCGGCTGTGCTGCATCAAATATAACGTTAAAATGACCGTCAATAAGATATCGACCAGGGTGCTGGCGGTGAAGACGGCGACGCCCAACGTCAGATTTAAAACCTTGCCCGCGATCAGTTGCAACTGCATTTTGAGGCGATCGCCAATTTGAGTGGCAACCCCGTCAAAACTGATCGGCCAACCCCACTCCTCGATGCGTTCATCCAAGATCAGTAGTTGATGTCTTCCCGAGTCGAACCATTCCGGCAAACGGGCCAACAATTGCTGGGCTTGGGCGATGACGGGGGGCAACAGGGTGACACCGAGGACGAGAACGGCCAGGACGGCGATCAAAAATACCAAAATCGAGGCCGGCGCCCGCGGCAGTCCCCGGCGTTCCAGCCAATTGACGGGGTAGCTGAGTAAAAATGCCAGCAGCGACGCGATGACAATGGTGACGAGGAGCGATCGAAAGTAACTGAAAATTGTCGAGAACGCCCAAAAATTCAAGACCAACAGGGGAGCGGCGAGGCCGATCAAAAGTGTTTTGGAGGTGGTGCTGAAGCCGTCCCACCAACTAGCCCATCGGTTTTTTGATGTCGATTCACCCGAACGATTCATAGAATGGCTACGATGAACGCCTTTAATTTGTTAGTCTACTATCAATTTTGACGCTGGATTGATTTTTGCCCACGCCGGTGAATCTCGATTGAAAGCAGTGGGGGCGATTCGCTTTCTCGCCCCCACATCCGATCGGCCCAGTTTTTGCGATCGCCGCTCAACGGTTGCGGCGGCGCAGGCGGGTCATGGCCAGGGCGCCGACCCCCAAACCGATCGCCAGGGTGGGTTCGGGGACGGGTTGCGTTTCCAAATTCACCACTTTAATTTGGTAAGCCAGGGCTGACTTGAGGCGGTTTTGTTCCCCTTCCCAACTCATAGTGCTGCGGCCCGTGAGGGTGAAGGGTTCGGTCACATCGCCAATCCACAGGTAGTCCGCGCCCCATCCGTCGGTGGGATTGTCCACGGCGGAGCGATCGCCCACGGCCACGCCGTCCAGGAACAGGTTGTCCACCACCATGCTCATCCCCACATCGGCTCGGGTGCGGATGAAAATATCGGAAAACGGAGCGGTAAAGCTGTTGGAAACGGAGGTTAACGGATTATTATCGAGGTCGAATAGGCTGTAGATCCAGTTATCGCCGTCATTCTCCAATTTAAAATTGTAGGATGCCCCATTTTCCCAGGCGAAATTGGTCTGATTTTGACCGGTCAGGCCCGCGCCGCTGTGGTCGAAAATCTTGAATTCTTTTTCAGCCGCGCCGCCCAGGTCGCCGAACCGACTTTCCGCCACGAAGGCGGTATCGGGGGCGGAGTTGCCCTCCGGAAACAGGTCGTTGTACATCCAGTCGGCGCCGTAGGTGCCATCCATCGAGGTCAAGTGACCTCTGAGGGTGAAGGCCGAGGCGGCTTGGGGAGCGGCGATCGCGGCTAGGGTCGCCACGGCAAGACTGAAGAGTGATTTGTGAGTGAGCATCGGAATCTCCTTTCGGTGTCGCTCGGTCTGCCCAAAGCCGGAACACGCGAGCGCTTTTTTGTGACTTCATTTTGTTTCTTAATTCCATTCAAACATCGAACCCATATGGTCGCCATAACAAATGGTAAGGTGCGACAAATTTTTACAAAAATTTCGACCTTTATAAAGAAGTCTTTAAAAGTGGCGTGACGCCGATCACAACCATCGCGGGGCGCGAAAACTCCAAAACCTCGATTCCGTGGCGATCGGCGGCGGTCAACCGCCCCCGTCGGGAGATTTCGGGATTTTCGGACGTCCGAACTGTTCGTCGGGTTGCCAGAGCAACCGGAAGCGAGTGTATTGACAGTTCGGCGAGGAGAAACCCCCTTGAAACCCCGATTTCAAGGGGGTTTCAGTGGCCCACTCCCCATTCCCCAGGAAGGGGAGAGCGGGGGAAACGGACGCTCGCCCTCGGCCCACACCGGGCGACTCGATCCCTATATCTGTCCAAAGATAGAGTTTTTTGAGGGAAAATGGAGTTAAAGTAATCAAACTTGGCTTTAAAACTTTTCCTTTTGAGGCTTGGGATGATTTAACTCCCTCAGATTCTTTCTAGCATACAATGAAAGGTGATCGAACCCGATCGAATCCAATTGGTCAGTCTTTTTATGGATATTCAGCTCATTAACATTGGTTTTGGTAATATTGTCTCTGCAAACCGCGTTGTTGCGATCGTCAGTCCGGAGTCGGCGCCCATCAAGCGTATCATTACAGATGCGCGCGATCGGGGACAACTCATTGATGCGACCTACGGACGCCGCACCCGAGCCGTGATCGTCACAGATTCGAGCCACATCATCCTCTCGGCTATCCAGCCCGAGACGGTGGCCCACCGATTCGTGATCCACAAAAATGGTGCCGCCCGCGAAATTTGAAGGTTTGGGAGAGTCCCCGCAGCCGTCCGAACTGAATTGATCGACGTATGAACTTGAAATGACCGACCACAATCATGGCAAACTGATCGTCATTACCGGGCCCAGTGGAGTCGGAAAGGGGACGTTGGTGCGATCGCTCCTAGAAAAACACCCGGAACTGCACCTGTCCACCTCCGCGACGACCCGCCCCCCCCGCCCCGGCGAGGTAGACGGAAAAGACTATTTTTTTGTCAGCCGCCATCGCTTTCAACAGATGGTGGAACGGGGGGAATTGATCGAGTGGGCGGAATTCGCCGGCAACTATTACGGCACGCCCCGGCAGGCGGTGACGGAAGCCATCGCAGCGGGAGAATCCGTGCTGCTCGAAATCGAACTCGAAGGAGCCCGACAGATTTCGCGCACGTTTCCCGAAGCCGTGCGGGTGTTCATCCGGCCCCCGTCGATGGCCGAATTGGAGCGGCGGCTGCGGAGTCGGGGCCAGGACTCGGAAGAAGCGATCGCCCGTCGCCTGAACCGGGCCAAAATTGAGATGGAAGCGACGGCGGAATTCAACTTTACCCTCGTCAACGACGATCTCGATCGCGCTTTGGATAAATTGGAAGCGTTGTTATTCGTCCCGGTGTGATGGAAAACGGGGGATGGCTGGAAAAAACCGATCGCTCGCAGCGAGCTTGGCAGGAGGCTAAACAGGGTCAAATTCACCTGCAACGGCGGGACTGGCCGGCCGCGATCGCCTCATTTCGGCGGGCGGTGGAACTGGACCCGGAGAGTTCCTGGTTTCACCACCACCTGGGGGAGGCCCTCTGCCAACAAGACCGCTGGGAAGAGGCGGTGGTGGCCTTCACCCGAGCCGTCGCCCTCAACCCGGACTTTTCCTGGTCCCACTACAACCTCGGCCGGGGGTGGGCGAACCTGAAGCGGTGGCGGAACGCCGCGGCCGCCTACCGGCGAGCCGTGGAATTGGAGCCGAATTTCCACTGGTCCCACTACGGCCTGGGGGAAGCCCTGATTCACCTGCGGCGGTGGGACGAGGCGATCGCAGCCCTCCTGAAAGCGGCCGAATGCCTGCCGACACCGCCGGAAACCGACGACTGGACGACCGTCGCCCGCCGGCTGGGGGAGGCCTTCCAAGGGCGCTCCTCACCGGGTTGGGAGCCAACCTGCGAGGACTATTGTCGGGCGGCGACGGATTCAAATTGTTCGGAATTGTCGGTTTTGCGGGAAAACCCCGAACTGTGCCGGCAACTGGCCCGGGACCTGGCCGGCCGCCGTCAAATTCCCGGGGCGATTATTTTGTACGCGATCGCCCAAAAACTGCGGCCCGACGACCCCGACATTACCCGGGAACTGGAAACTCTGGTGGAGAAAAAAAAGCGCCTGGAGGCGGACGTGACCCGGCGCCACCGGGAGATCCGGGAGCATCCGGAGCGGTGGTCCCACTTCGAGGCCACAGATGGAGACCCCCCGCCGCCCCCTCCCCCGGAGCGATCGCCCCGAAATTCGGGTCAAATTCAGTTCGACGACGACCGCCACATCGACCCCCGAGACATCCTCGACCTCTGGAGGGCCGTCGGATGGCGACCCCAACCCCGCGATCGCCTGCAAAAGGCCCTGGAAAATAGCTTTCTGGTGATCTCCGTCTGGGAGGTGCGATCGGACGGAAAACGCCTCGTCGGCTTCGCCCGGGTCATTTCCGACGGCGCCCTCTACGCCACCATCTGGGACGTGGCGATCCGGCCCGAGTTTCAGGGCCGCGGCCTCGGCCGGGTACTCCTACGCCACCTGATCGACCGCCTGGGGCGGGAAAACATCGCCGACATCACCCTATTCGCCGGCAGCGGAGCCGTCGATTTTTACCACAGCCTCGGATTTGTCGCCGACCCCAACGGCATCAAAGGAATGTTTTGGTTTTGCCCCTGATCCCCCGCCCAGTCCGCCACAAATGTGCAATTATATCTAAAGTCGAAACGGTAACGTGGAACTGCCGGCTACGCACCTTGAAAATCTCGTTTGAAAGGTGAACGTCACCCGTTCAAAGGTGTCGAGGCGGGCGTCCGTTTCGCGTTGGGTCGCCAACAGGGCTCGGGGACAGTCTCCCCGGTCGTTTCAGTCCACATTCACAAGGTCTATGGTTCGCCAACTGTTTTATTCCTCTGCAATTTCTCCGGCTAACACCGACAGGCCGGCAACGGTCTACCGCGATCGCCGCCGAATTGCCGCCAAAGGAGAGCGACATCCCCTCTACCGGGCGGTTTTATTCATGTTGCTGGCGACCGGACTGATGGGGCTGCACGTCCACCGCCTCGTGCAACTGCAACTGCTCGACGGGGCACAAAATCGCCTCCGGGCCGAGGAAAACCGCATCCGCCTCATTCCCATGCCCTCGAACCGGGGCCGCATCCTCGATCGCAACGGCAAACCCTTGGCCGACAACCACCAAGTTCGCGGGGTGTATTTGTGGCCGAAGGAACAGACCCCCGAACAGTGGAAGGTGAAGGCGGCCCAACTCGGCAACGTCCTCGACCTCCCCGCCGAGAAGATTTTGGAGGCCCTCGAACGGGTCGGCTACCGCTCCGCCTCCCCCGTTCGCATTGCCCGCCACCTCACCCCGGAAGCCTTTATCTGGCTGGCTGAACATTCCCAGGAGTTGACGGGGGTGGAAGTGCGGGTGGAGTCGAGCCGCTACTATCCCCACGGCGACCTGGCAGCCCAGGTGGTGGGCTACATCGGAGAGGCGACTTTGGAAGAATTGAAAGCCCATCCCGAGTGGCCGATGGGCATGATCGTGGGACAGTTGGGCGTCGAAGCCTCGGCCAACGACCAGTTGGCGGGGAAGTGGGGGGCGCGTCTGGTGGAGGTTAACGCCCAAAATGAGGAGCTGCGACTCTTCGGCGAACGGCCGTCCGAAGGGGGCAAACCGGTGAAACTGACCTTGGATTTGAACGTTCAAAAGGCTGCGGAGGCGGCTCTGGGCAACCGTCGGGGGGCGGCGGTGGCCCTCAACGTCAAGACGGGGGAAGTGTTGGCGATGGCGAGCTCTCCCCGGTTCGACCCCAATCTGTTTACCCGGCAAATCACGCAGCAGCAGTGGGAGGAGTTGCAAGAACTCGAACACCCGTTCCTGAACCGTGCCCTCCAGGGATACCCCCCCGGAAGTACGTTCAAGATCGCCTCCTCGGCGGCGGGGATGGGTTCGGGGGAATTTTCTCCCGGATCGGTCATTGCCACTTCGGCTTCAATTACGGTGGGGGGGATCACGTTCCACGAACACAGCGGCGGTTACGGCGTGATCGGGTTCCGGGACGCCCTGGCCTTCAGCAGCAATACCTTTTTCTACCGCCTGGGAATGGCAATTGGTCCGGAAGCGATCGCCAAGTGGACCGAACGTCTGGGCATCGGCACGACGGATCTGAACCTGCTGGGCCTCACGGAAGGCTCCACCGGGTTCATTCCCACCCCGAAAAATAAAGAGGAAATCTACGGAGAACCCTGGTATTTGGGGGATACCGTCACCATGTCCATCGGCCAGGGGTCGGTGCTGACCACGCCCCTGGAATTGGCGGTGATGGTGTCGGCGATGGCTAACGGCGGCAACCGGGTCAAACCTCACCTGCTGGCCGACCTGACCGGGACTCCCCAAACCCAACCCGAGCCGACGGGATTATCGCCGGAAATCATTTCTACCATCCGCGATGGCTTGATCGCAACGGTGCAGTACGGGACGGCCCAGGGGATGAACGACGGCACCATCCCCCTCACCGGCGGCAAAACTGGGACGGCGGAGGTCTGGGGTCAGGAATCCCACTCGGTTTATGTGGGGTTCGGCGCGGCCGACAAGGCGGAAATTGGCGTGGCGGTGGTCGTGGAAAATGGCGGCTACGGCTCCAAGGCGGCGGCCCCCGTGGCGAAGGAGATGTTCCGGGCTTATTTTAATGGGAAAAAGTAGGGAAAAATCGGAGTAAAAAGGCGAGATAAAAGGGGCGATCGCTCGATTTTTAATTAATTTTAATTGGAGTCGCGCCGATGATTGAAAGGATCAAATTCTGCTGTCAATCAACGCCGGGATTTTTGATAGTGGGATCGGTTTTGCTGGTGGCGATCGCGGCGGTCGATTTTTTCACCACCCCGGAACTCTCCCTCGCCATCCTCTATTTGCTCCCGATCCTGTGGGTGGCTTGGTACGGGGATAAATCCTACGGTTTTTTATTCTCCGTCCTGTGCGCGATCGTCTGGGGAATTAATGACATCACCAGCCAGTCCTATTCCAATTCCCTGTTTCCCATTTGGAATGCCCTAGTCCGCCTGGGTTTTTTCCTGATTATCAGCTATTTGCTTTCGGCACAAAAACTCGCCTACGAACGGGAAAAGCAATTCGCCCGCACGGACGGACTGACGGGGCTCATGAACCGGCGTTTTTTTTGGGAAGTGCTCGAAACCGAAATCCACCGATCCGCACGATTCAAGCATCCTTTTACCCTGGCAATTTTCGACGTGGACAATTTCAAACAGGTCAACGATCGCCAGGGCCACGCCAGCGGCGATCGCTTATTACAACTGCTGGCCAAAACCGTCGAGTGTGAAATCCGGGCTTCCGACGCGATCGCCCGGTTGGGGGGCGATGAATTCGTCCTCCTACTGCCAGAAACGGACGCCAACCCGGCACAAGCGACCCTGCAACGCATCCGAGAGCAACTTTTGGAGATGGTCTGCCACCACGATTGGCCGGTGAGTTTCAGCATCGGCGCCGTCACCTTTTCGGCCCCCCCCGATTCGGTCGCCGACGCGATCGCGGCCTGCGATCGCCTCCTCTACCAAGTCAAAAATGAGGGCAAAAACGCCGTCCGACACTCGACAATTAACAATTAACAATTAACAATTAACAATTAACAATTAATAATTAATAATTAATATGGCCCGGGAGTGGCGGTTCGGAAAAAGCTGAAAGGATGCCAAATTTGAGGGAAACAAAATTGAAAATTACAAAGGACAAGAACTCGACGCCGGAAGGGGGGTTCCGTTACGGGCGATCGCATCCGCTTCGAGCCAGTTTACAATGGCGGGTAAAAGCCCGCCTCACAGCCATTCGCCCCGACGGAATGGACTTTCATGGCGATAGCGCTTCGCGTTTCTCAATCGGGAATAGGAAATAGGAAACTTTTCACTTTTCACTTTTCACTTTTCACTTTAACCCATGATCCCACAACTGTTTCAATGGCTGCCGGACAGCCCCATCGTCGAGTTTACAATCTTACTGCTCGTTTCCCTCACCATTCCCCCCTGGTTTGAACGCCTGAAACTGCCGGGACTGGTGGGACTGTTGGTCGCCGGCGTCGTCCTCGGTTCCCACGGCTTGCAACTCCTCGACCCCGACTCCGAAACGATGAAATTATTTTCGGATATCGGGAAAATTTATTTGATGTTCGTCGCCGGTTTGGAAATCGATCTCGTCCAATTCCAACACCAAAAAAATCGCTCCCTCGGCTTCGGTTTCGCCACCTTCGCCGTCCCACTAATCACCGGAACATTAATCGGCTTCGCCTTCGGTTTCGGCCCCAACGCCGCCATTTTGATCGGGTCCCTGCTGGCCTCCCACACCCTCCTGGGCTATCCCATCGTCCAGCGGTTGGGATTGGTGGATGTCGAGTCCGTTATCGTCACCATCGGCGCCACCATTTTCACCGATATCAGCGCCCTATTCGTCCTGGCGATTTGCGTTTCCATCCACGCCGGGGAGTTTTCGGGATGGGGTTTCGTCGTCCAGTTGGGCACCTTGGCGGCTTACTCGGCTTTCGTTTTGTTGGGCTTCGATCGCCTCGGAAAAATCTACTTCCGACGCACCGGAAATAACGAAGGAAATCAATTTCTATTTGTGTTGTTGGTCCTGTTCGTCGCCTCCGTCGGCGCCAAATTGATCGAAGTCGATATGATCGTCGGCGCCTTTTTGGCGGGTTTGGCGATCAACGACGTGGTGGGGACCAGTCCCGTCAAAGAAAAAGTGGAATTTTTGGGGAGCGTTTTATTCATCCCCTTCTTTTTCGTGGCGATGGGACTGCTGTTGAATGTCCCGGTATTCATCTCCACCCTCAGCACCAGTTTCGGACTGACGATCGCGATCGTTTTGGGACTGATCGGCAGCAAATTTCTCGCCGCCTGGATCGCCCAATTTTTGTACGGCTACAGTTGGGCGGAAACCGCGATGATGTGGTCGCTATCCATCCCCCAGGTGGCGGCGACGCTGGCGGCGGCGCTGGTGGGTTTTGAAGTCGGATTACTCAGCGAAGCGGTATTTAATAGCATCATCGTCCTGATGTTGGTGACGTCCATCGTGGGGCCGATGATGACCCAGCGAGTCGCCCCCAGATTGTTGGCCGCGCGATCGCTCCCCGCCGTTTCCGAGTCTTTGTGGTGGGAAAATCGCCGGGAAAATTTACCCGGAGAACCCGCACCCTTTACCGTGGTCGTCCCCGTTTCCAACCCCCACACGGAACGGTATTTGATGGCGATGGCGGTGTTGTTGGCGAGACACGAAAAGGGCGCGATCGTGCCGCTGTCCGTCGCCACCCACGCCCAAATTCACATGGACGAACCGGAGTTGCAGCAGGCCCTCAAACACGGTCGGATGTTGCTGCAACAGGCGGTCCGCGTCGGGGAAGCCGCCAAAGTGCAGACGACCCCCGCCCTCCGCATCGATGCCGACGTGGCGACGGGAATTATCCGCACCGCCTGCGAACGGGACGCCAGTTTGATCGTCATGGGTTGGAGCGAGGAAACGGGGCTGAGGACGCGGTTATTCGGCAATTTGATCGACAGCGTGTTTTGGTCCTCCCACTGTCCGGTGGCGGTGATGCGGTTGCTGGCGGACCCGGTGGCGATGAAGCAGATTTTGGTCCCGGTGAAAAATCTCACCCCCCAGACGATGCGGACGGTGCGGTTCGCCCAGTTGTTGGCGGATACGAACGGCGCCCGGGTGATTTTGCTGCACGTTTGCGAGGGGTCCGCGCCGCCGGAACATCTGGAGATGCTGAAATCGGAATTGGTGAACATGGGTGCGGGCGATCGCTCCCCCGTCCGGTCCGACATCCGCATCGTGTCCTCCGACGACGTGGCCGCTGCGATCCTCTCGGAAGCGGAGATGGCGGATTTGGTGGTGCTGCGATCGCAGCGACGGCGGACGGTTGGCGGTTTGGAAGTCAGCAACATCACCAGCCAGATTATCGGCGAACTGCGCGGCTCGATCGTTCTGTTCGGCGAACCTCAAACCTAGGCTGGGAGGGAGATGGGGGGTTCGGCTCCCCGAAAGATATAAATTTTTATAATCGCAATCAAGTTTTTATATAAGTCAACCCTTGATCTGTCGGGGTGCGCTTGCTAAATTAGACCTATAGACAAAACAAGCACTGATTTCCGCGCCGAGGAAACAGTGAAATCGGAGTTAAAACAGGAGAAACAATCATGACCGCCGCCAATTTCAACAACCGCCAAAAATTGCCCTTTCAAGGTATCCGCACCTGGCTCGATAACTTCCAAATCGAAAATCCCAAAACAGCCCGGTTCATCTGTGAATTGATCCCCGCACAATGCCCGTTCGCCCGCGATATCAGCCTCTTAGGCCGCACAATCTTGCACATTCCCCCGCTTTGCAAATTGAATCCCTTCTACGAAGAAGTTGTGGGGATGCGGTTTCGGGCACTCTGCTATCTGGCGGACGAGTGCGGCGAAGATGTCTCCCAGTTTTTGGTCTAATTTTGATATGAAATATTCTCAAAATAGACCGGGTACGCCATGCTCACAACACGGTTTGGGAATCGATTCCCAAGCTCACGGCGAAAATATTCTGAAGAGGATGGGGGAGAATTTAGATCCCCCTAAATCCCCCTTGAAAAGGGGGACTTTGAGTTCGCCTCAACAACTGATATTCGATCCCCCTAAATCCCC
>NZ_JAJENU010000667.1:0-17798 GCF_035615495.1 Lyngbya sp. CCY1209
CACCGATATTCTTGATTGAGGCAGGTGGGGATATCTTTCATTCCGGCAGGCGCCGATATTTTTCATTCCGGCAGGCGCCGATATTTTTCATTCCGGCAGGCGGGGACGCCTGCCCCCACCGATATTGTTGGTTCAGTGCTTGGGTTCCGACTGCCAACTGAAGGACTGTAAAAAAATGTAACAATCTCTTGTCTAGACAGAGAGGGGTTTGGTAGGGTTAAACTAAAAAGAATACTCTACAGATTTTTGAGTTATGGCTGACCCTCTTAATCGCCGTCAGTTTTGTCTTGGCTTGACCCTCGCCACCGCCGGTTTCCTGACGAAAGACTTATTATTGGCTCCACCTGCAAGGGCTGATTCCAATTACAGCAGCGGTTATGGAATCCCGCAAAATATAGAAAAGTATGTGGTCGTTGTTCCCCGCAGCATCGCCCGAAGGGGTGGGAAGCAAAGCGTCACTTTATATTCCGGTGAATCTTATGATTTGTCAATTCCTACCCGTAGCCGGGAAAACTCAATGATTTCTGTTGCCGGTATCGGACAAGATGGTAATGATGCTGAATTTGAACTTCACACGCTCTATGACTTGCAAACGAGAATTGGTCTTCAAATTTATGACGAAATAGAGAATGCTCAGTTGATATCAGAAGCCAGTCAAACCAAATGTAAAGATGTATATGAAAGCATTGAAGATTGTAAATTCATCGAAGAAGTGGAAGCACTCGAATTGCTGGATTATATCGTCTCCAGCTCTAGATTGGATGAAGAAATACGCGATCGCTATGAATTAGCCAGCAATAACACCCGTTTGGTTGGAATTAAAAAGGTCTTAGAAGAAGCATTGCAGCAATCCACGCTTTCGGGTTCAGAAAAAACACAGTTGAGGGGGACATTTGAACTGGTAAAAGCCGGTCAACCCATCCCCGATTTTAAAGTTTTAACCCAACTCGATTCAATTGTACTGAGTTCAAGCCTGACCGATTCAATCAAGCAAAGCTATGTTTTGGGTAGCGCAGTGTCCAGAGCGGCAACAGTCGATTACTTAATTGTCGAGCAAATTAATGGCGATTCTAGATTGACGAATCAACAAAAAGATCAATACTTATCGCTTTACCGAGAAGTCAGGGATGGGACGAGCAGTTCCGATGCCAGCACATTAAAGAAACAACTCGATCCGTACATTTTAAAAAATGACAACTTGCCACTCAATGCCAAAGTTGTCTATCAGGAAGCTCGCAAGAAAAATTTGGATGAAGAACAAAAACTAGAAGAAAATATCAATCAACTTGCACAGCAAAAAGACGAATTTCAGGAGTTACTCGAAACGGCGAAGGAGAACGGAGGTAGGGTTGTTCCCCAAACCACACGATTACTTGCACAATTGGGAGTTGAAGCGGGAACGGGTGTTTCGATTAGTACCTTATCCGGAGCGGCGGCAACGAATGCGACATTGGCATGGTTGGGGGGTGGCTCAGTCGCCTCTGGGGGATTCGGAATGTTGGGTGGCTTGGCTGTGGCAACGGGAGGAGCGGCTTTAATTGGTGCGGCGGGAATTATTTCGTTGGCTGTCGCCAGCCAGATGGATGCGGAAGATCAAAAAAACCTGGGTATTGCCATTGGTGGCGGAACAATTGTCGGAGCCACGGCCCTTTTAACCGCATGGACGGCGGCGAGTGCTTTGGGTGTCGCCGGTAGCCTCTCGGGTGCCGCTGCTATCAGCACGATGCTTGCAGCTTTGGGAGGGGTGAGCGTCGTCACGGGGGGAACGGCTTTAGTCGCATCAGGTGCAGCTTACTTGATTTGGTCTTTCTTAAAAAGCAATAAAAAACGAGAACAAGGGTTCTTGGAACAGTTGGAAACCAGAATCTACACTTTGACAGCAGAACCCTCCCCCGGTTCTTTTGCCGATTTTGTTGCCAAAAATATTCGTCCCTCATATTCTTATGAGGAAGGCTTCGCAGCACCCTATATTCCCCTCGACAAGTTGCATAATGCACTCAAGAAATGGCTGGTTCTTGATTGGAATGAAAAAGTTATTGCATTGATAGATACGAGTATTTGGGATGATGGAAAATCGGGAATTGCTTTGACAGACAAGAGAATCATTTGGAAAGTTCCATTTGAACAAAGTCTTTCTCTGTCTTATCAAAAGTTGGATGATACCTTCAATCAAACAGTCTTGACCGCGATGGATGTCAGCAACTCTCGAAATAAATTAGAGAATTTGATCGACTTATCTAATATTTTGGACGAATCCCAAAGGCAAGAGTTTATTCAAGTCTTAGAAAAACTCGGTCAAGAATATAACGATCGCCCCCTAATTTCCTGACCCCGCCCCCCTCTCCGTGTTCTCTGTGCCTCTGTGGTGAATCCTCTCAACCCCCTCTCCCAAAAAATGAGATAATCGACGATCGCGAATCTGATCCGAACATCATCGGGGACTCGATGGCCGATCGCCCCTCGGACCCGCGAACTCGGCGCGATCGCGCGATCGCAGAACAAATCACCCACAGTTAGGTTAAAGTTGTGAGTGATGAGTCGCGTTGTCTCGCAGCGGATTGGGACTCCAGGGTGAGTCATCGACCGGCGGGGCGGCAGCACGGCTCAGACCACGCTCGGCGTTGAATTGTCGATAGGAGGACAGCCGTGCCGACCAGCCAGGACCAGAAAATTATCGCCATCTTCATGGAGGAGGCCGGAGAACGCCTCGAAGAACTCCGCACGGGGTTGGAAGATCTGCCCGCCATCATGGCAGATTCTGATCGCGAACAGATGATCGCCATGTATCGAGCCGCCCACTCCATCAAGGGGGCATCGGCGATGTTGACCCAACAGATGCCGAGTTTAGCCAGCATCAACAAAGTCTCGAAGCGCCTCGAAGACTGTTTCAAATCCGTCAAAGATACCCCCATCAAGGCCGACGACCGGGCGATCTTTTTGTCCAACAAGGGCTACGAAGTGATCAAAAACCTGGTTCACCGCGCCCAAAGTCCGGCCGGACTGTCCGTGGAAACGGGGGAAAAAATCGTGGCGGCGTCCCTTCCCCTCTACGATCAACTCGAAAAGCACCTCGCCGACTTGATGAGCGGCAAAGCCGCCCCCGCCGCCAAACCCGCAGCAGCAGGGGGCAAACCCGTTCCCAAAGCCGTCGCCCAGGTGACGAAGGTGCTCAAACCGATGTTGCAGGCGTTCAAAAAGCCCCCATCTCCGGCCCTGCGGAAGCAAATCGCCGGATTGTGTCCCCACCTGGCCAAAGTCGCCCCGGGGGTGGAACCGTGGCAAAATTTGGTGAAAACGGCCCACGGCGCGATCGCGAACCCGAAGGCCCCGTTCCCGATCCTGGCCAGTAGCGTCATCAAGGATTTGCAGCAGGGGGCGAAACTCCTCGAAGCCGGGAAAGGAAATGCGATCGCCCCCAGCGATGCCCTCGTGAAATTAGCCTCCGGTGCCCCCGCCGCCCCCGCCGCCGCCCAGGAAATCACCATCCCCGCCGATCCCAAGGAGGTGGTGAAAGTCCTGCTGAAAACCTTCAACAAACAACAATTGCAGGCGATCGCGCAATTGTTGATCAAGCATATCAAATCCTAACCCCCCTCCGAGTTGGGGTTGTCGAGGCGATCGCTGACGGCCACATCCACCCGGCGGGGTAAATCATCCATCTCCGCCGAGACGCGATCGACCACCTGTTTCACCTGGGCCTGCAATTCGTTCAACTGCTGCTGTTGCAGGGTCCCCCACTGGGGCAGTTGGTTGATGAACTGCTGCAAATCGACGATCACATGGGTCAAATTTTCCACCTGTTCCAACTCGGGCCGCTGCTGAAACTTGTTCACCACCAATTCCAACTCGCCCTGAATGGCGTCGATCGCCTGTTCTAGGGCGTTTTGGCGTTCCAGGATCGTTTGCAGGTTGGTATTTAATACCCCCAAATTTTCGGTCAGCCCCGCCGCATCCACGTTGGCGGCAGATTGCAACTGATTCAAATTCGCCGAAACGGTGTTAGCCTCCAGAACCCGGTGCAACTGTTCGATCGCCGCGGAATTGCGATCGACCTCGGCTTTCACACCTGCGGAGTGCGATCGCAAATCCCGTTTCAACAAATAGCGGTTCGCCCAATTCAACGCCAGCAAAATCAACAGCGGAACCGCCGCATAAAGGGTAGAAAAGCCCCCCACGCTCGCCACGACACCCGCCACCAAGAGGGCAAAACAGAGAGATTCAGCTCGTTCGATTACATTGCGATAATTGAGCATAATTGAAAATTTTAGATTTTAGATTTTAGATTTTAGATTCTCCCTGAGTTGAGGAGTGAGAAATATCTGACTTCTCACTTCTCTTTTCTCGCTTCTCTTTTCTCCCTACACCCTACACCCCACACCCGACCTAAATTCGCAAAATAAATCGGGCTAAATTGAAATAGATCAGCACCCCCAAAACGTCCACCGCCGTGGTGATGAACGGCGCCGACATCAGGGCCGGATCTAATTTGAGCGATCGGAACAAAAACGGCAGGGCCGAACCCGCCACCGATGCCAAAATAGAAATCGCCAACAGAGAGATCCCGACGGCGATCGCCACCGACAGTTGACCCTGCACCACGAATAAATTCGCCCAAATCGTTGCCAGAACGCCCAAAATCGACCCCAGCAGCGCCCCCGCCATCGCCTCCCGCGAGATCACCTGCCAGGGGCCCAACGTGCGAATTTCGTCCGTATTCATCCCGCGAATTACCACCGTCGAGGACTGGGCGCCGACGTTCCCCCCCGTCCCCGTCAGCAGGGGGATGAAGAAGGACAGGGCGACGACCTGTTGCAACAGATCCTGTTGGGTTTTCAAAATCGACCCCGTGACGCTGTTGGTCAGCAGCAACACCAGCAGCCACACCACCCGGCGGCGGGCCACGGTGAGCAAACTCGCCTGGAAATAATTGTCCCCCTCGGCTTGAACCCCCCCCAAAGCGTAGATATCTTCCGTGGTTTCCTGCTGTAAAATATCCAACACGTCATCGACGGTGATGATCCCCACCAGCCGATGTTCGCTGTCCACCACCGGGACGGCTAGAAAGTCGTAGCGCTGGATGATGCGGGCGACTTCCTCTTGGTCGGTGTCGGTTTGGACGCAGACGAAATCTCGGTTGAGAATGTCACCGACGGTCTGATCGAGCTGGGCTGTCACTAAATCTCGCAAAGAGAGAATACCCGTCAGCTTGCGATCGGAGTCCGTCACATAGAGAGAATAAATGGTTTCGGTGACGTTAGCCAAACTGCGAATCCGCTCCAAGCTCTGACCGACGGTGTAGTATTCCTTCAGGGAGATATACTCCGGCGTCATGATCCGGCCGGCGGTGTCCGCTTCGTAGCCGAGGAGGAGGGCGGTGGCTTGGCGTTCGCTGGGACTGAGTTGGGACACCAACCGCCGGACGACGGTGGCGGGGAGTTCGTCGAAGAGTTTGGCGCGATCGTCCGGGGACATTTTATCGACGATATCGATGACTTCCTGGCGCTTGAATTTTTCGCACAGGGACTGCTGAACGCTGGAGTCGAGGTGTTCGTACACTTCGATCGCCTCATCTTTGGACAGCAGGCGGAAGGCGATCACCTGCATGGTTTCCGGCAGTCCTTCGATCGCTTCGGCGATGTCGGCGGGCTGGACGGGGACGAGGATAGCCTTGGCCGCCTGCAAGTCTCCGCGTTCGAGCAGTACCTGGAGTTGCGATCGGACCAATTCCCTCAGTTCTTTGCGCGACAGGGTAGCCAGGGAAGCGGATGCTTGGTTGTTCTCAGTCAAAGACGACCCTCCAAAACTGGTACTGCATCCTAGTCTAGAGGTAATGGGGCGTTAAGAGGAGGGAAAAACCGCAGGTGAAGCGATCGGAGCTTACCACGGGAACCCGCAAGCCACATCAATCGCGGGACGGATGCCCAGGGCGATCGCCAGTCACTATAATTTGTCAGAAGAATACCACATCAGCCGACACGATCGGAAATATCTTAATTTTTTTTTAATATAGTTTATAATGCGTTTCACAGGGTCTCAGCAAGTGCCACGCCTTCGCCGGCTGTGCTTCAACTCAATTGAGACACGTTACAGGGTTGTTTTCATGATGAGTCGAAATTACCTTGGTGCCTTATGACACTCCAAATAGCCATGAATGATTGGAATGGACGTGCGAGGGAGTTGACAGCTTCGCTCGGTATGGACAACAGAAATTTAGCCCCCACCCACTCACTCCCAGAAGAGAATTCCATAAGTGGGTTAAATCAACCGATGGTGGAACAGTTGAAATTACTCGCCGCCGCCGTGTGTTTTGCCGAAGACTCGGTAGTGATCACCAGCAGCAACCTGGAATTTCCGGGGCCAGAAATCGTCTTCGTCAATCGGGCGTTCACCCGGATGACGGGATACCGGAGCGAAGACGCCCTCGGCCAAACCCCCCGGATTTTACAGGGGGAAAAAACCGATCGCGCCGCGTTGGAGCGGATGAAAGCGGATCTCAAGGCTGGCCGGGTATTTTACGGCGAGGCCATCAATTACCGCAAAGACGGGACAGAATTCGTCAACGAATGGCACATCGAACCCATCTACAACGATCGCAAACAGATCACCCACTACGTCGCCATCCAGCGAGATATCACCGGGCGCAAACAAGAAGAAGCCCGCCTGATTTACGAGGCCCGACACGACAGCCTCACCGGCCTCTACAACCGCGCCCACTTCATGACCCAATTGCAGAATGCGGTGGAGCGGGCCAAACACTCTCAAGACTATTTATTTGCCGTCCTATTCATCGACCTCGACCACTTCAAACTGATCAACGACAGCTTCGGACACCAAGCCGGCGACCAACTGTTGACGGCGGTGGGCCAGCGCCTGCAAAATAGCATCCGACCGCAGGATCTGGCTGCCCGCTGGGGGGGCGACGAATTCGCCGTCCTCCTCGACAACATCGAAGATTTATCCCAGGTTTCCCAACTCACCGAGGAGATCCGAAAGCAAGTCCAACAACCAATTTTGCTCGGCCACCCCAACCCAGAAGTCCTCACCACCCTGAGCATCGGCATCGCCCTCAGCAGCATGGGCTACGAGAGCCACGAAGACCTGTTGCGGGATGCCGACACCGCCATGTACCGCGCCAAAAGTCAGGGACAGGGGCGTCACGCCATTTTCACCCGCACCATGCACGAACAGGTGCGGCGGCGGTTGCAGATCGAGACGGATTTGCGCTACGCCCTCAAACGGGAAGAATTGCGCCTGCACTACCAGCCCATCGTCTGCCTGCAAACCCGCCGCATCGTCGGTGCCGAAGCCCTGGTGCGGTGGCAGCACCCGACCCGAGGTTTCATCTCCCCCAGCCAATTCATCCCCGTCGCCGAGGAAACGGGGTTGATTTCCGCCCTCGGGGAGTGGGTGCTCCGGCAGGCCTGTCTGGAGGTCCGGCAGTGGCGGGCGCTGGCCCCCGCCTCCGCCCCCTTCGTGAGCGTCAATCTCGCCACCCAACAGCTCAACCATCCCCAGATCGTCGAAACCGTGCGGGGGCTGTTGGAAACCACGGGCTGTCCCCCGGAAGCGGTCAAATTTGAACTCACCGAAAGCGCGATCGCCTCGGACGCCGAAATCGCCGTCACCACCCTCAAGCAAATCAAAGACCTGGGCATCCAACTCTGCATCGACGACTTCGGCACCGGACATTCCTCCCTCAGCCGCCTGTCCCGCTTTCCCATCGACACCCTCAAAATCGACCGCTCTTTCATTCAAGGCATCGGTGCATCTGACAATCGGTCCAAAATCGCCCAGGCGATCGTCAACCTCGCCCAAACCCTGGAGATGACAACGATCGCCGAAGGCATCGAAACCCCCGAACAACTGTCCCAACTGCGGCGGTGGGGGTGCGACCGGGCCCAAGGATTTTGGTTAGCCAAACCCGTCCCGGCCGAAACGTTCAAACAATTTCTCATCAAAAATTCGACCCTTCCGACGCAATGACAATATGAGCGCAGAAAGACTTCCGACCAACCATATCAACAATTTGGGTTTAGCCGACCAGCAGGCGATCGCCGAATTGCACCAAGTCAAAACCCAACTCCGCCAGACGCAGCAACGAGTGGCCGAGTTGAAATTTCTCCTCGACCGCACCACCCCCGCCACCCTGATCGACGAGGGGGGCACCGTCCTGGAGGCCAACGCCCCCTTCCTGCGGATGTGGGGGACTTCCGAGGAACAGGTTCTCGACCGCCCCCACCCCCTGTTCGACTCCCCCTACTACTCCCCCGACTTTTGGGAGGAGTTGTGGTCCGTCGTCCGGGGGGGCGGCGTTTGGTGCGGAGAAATTCAGCACCACACCCCCCAAGGGCAGCACCTTTGGCTCGACATCACCGTCGTCCCGTCCGATTCCCCGCCCGGATCGCTCTCCCGCCGCTACTGGGTCGTCGCCGATGAACGGCGGTCGCGGCAGTGGACGGAACAAAAATTGACGCAACTGTCTTGGGTGGCCAGCCAGACGGACAACGCCGTGATCATCTGCGACTGCGACGGCCGCATCGAGTGGGTGAACCGGGGATTCGTGCGAATTACCGGATATTATTTGAACGAGGTGAAGGGCTGCAAACCCGGTTCATTTTTGCAGGGGACCCAAACCGATCCCCGGACGGTGGAGGAACTGCGAAAAACCCTGCGATCCCGCCAGCCTTACCGGGGCGAAATTCTCAACTATCGCCGCGACGGGGAACCCTACTGGCTGGCGATCGCCATCACCCCCATTTTCGACCGCTCGGGCAATTTGACCCAGTTTATCGCCGTCGAAAGTGACATCACCGAACGCAAGCAGATGGAAGCGGCGCTCCGCCACAGCGAGGCGAAAAATCGCAGCCTCATCGAAGCCATCCCCGACCTGATTTTCCGCCTCGATTCCGAGGGTAAGATCCTCGACTATTTTCCCCCCAAACAGTCCTCCGATTTTCCGGCCTCTGCGGAGATGGTCGGGCGGGCGATCGATGCGGTTTTTTGCGAAGATTTGGCGGCCTGGACCCGCCATTATCTGACCCACGTTCTGAAAACGGGGACCCCCCAGCAGGGGGAATATGTCCTGTCCGTCGAGGGCCGATATCGCCATTACGAAGCCCGCTACGTCCCCGACGGCGAGGGCGAAGTATTGGCGATCGTCCGGGACATCAGCGAGCGGAAATCGATGGAAGTGGCCCTGCGGATGGAACAGATTCGGCAGCGACAGCGGGCGGTGGATTTGGAAAATGCCCTGCAACAACTCAAACGCACTCAAACCCAACTGATTCAAGCTGAGAAAATGTCGGGTTTGGGACAGATGGTCGCCGGGGTCGCCCACGAGATCAACAACCCCCTTTCTTTTATTTATGGAAATTTGATGCACTTCCAGACTTCGATGGAAGATTTGATGCATCTGATCCAGCTTTACACGAAAACCTATCCCGATCCGAGTCGAGAAATTGCGGATTTCGCGGCGGAAATTGACCTCGATTTTATGTTCGAGGACGTGCCGAAAGCCCTGGAGTCAATGCAGTTGGGAACCGCCCGCATCCGCGAGATCGTCGCCTCGTTGCGGAACTTTTCTCGCCTCGACGAAGCCAACTGCAAGGCGGTGGACCTGCACGAGGGGATCGAAAGCACCTTGTTGATTCTCCAGGGCAAATTGCAGATGCAGTCCGGAGCGGAAATCGAAATCATCCGGGATTACGGAGAATTGCCGCTGGTTGAGTGTTATCCCAGCCAACTCAACCAGGTGTTTATGAACCTTCTCGCCAACGCGATCGATGCCCTCGACGGGCGAGAGCACCCCCGCCGGATTACGATTCACACCGCAGTTAAAAAGGCGACGAAGGGAGAACCAGACTGCATTTCGATCGCGATCGCCGACAACGGGCCGGGAATCCCGGAATCGATCCGGAACCAGATTTTCGACCCCTTTTTCACCACCAAACCGGTGGGGCAGGGGACGGGTTTGGGACTCTCCATCACCCATCAAATTGTGGTCGAAAAACACGGGGGAACCTTGGAATGTATTTCCGAACCGGACAAGGGGACAACTTTCGTCATTTCCCTGCCCCGGGAGTTGGAATGTCCCCTATCGAACCCGGGGGCGATCGCCGATTAAATCGGAGGGGGATTTAAACCGCCTAACTCTCCAGCATGGACGATCGCATCGTCGGGAACAAAATCGCGTCCCGGATGCTCTGGGTGTCCGTCAAAAACATCACCAGGCGATCGACGCCGATCCCCATGCCACCGCAGTTCGGCATCCCCAAAGAGAGCGCCTGAATGAAATCCTCATCCATCGGGTGTGCCTCGTCATCCCCGGCCGTTTTTTGCGCCAACTGTTCCTCAAACCGCTTGCGCTGATCCACCGGATCATTCAACTCCGAAAACCCGTTAGAATATTCCGTGCCGTGGATGAACAATTCAAACCGTTCTACAAATCCCGGCTTGGAACGGTGGCGCTTCGCCAGGGGACTGACTTCCACCGGGAAATCGATCACGAACGTCGGCTCCATCAGCGTCGATTCCACCTTTTGATCGAAAACCGCGTACAGCAAATACCCCAAACTTTGGGTATTCAAATCCGTCAGCCGCACCCCAATTTCCTCCGCCTTTTCCTTCGCTTCCGTGAGGTTCAACGTATCAAAATCCAACCCCGTTTCGTCCCGGACAGCCTCCACCATCGTTTTGATCCGCCAGTGCTTTCCGGTGAGGCTGGGGTGGGTGTCGCTGTAGTCGTATTTGCGATCGAGACTGATGGTATCTCCCTGGTATTCAATTTCAGTTTTATCCCCCAAAACGTCCGCCGCCACCGCACAGATCAGGTCTTCCACCAACACCATGATCTCGAAATAATCCGCGTAGGCTTGGTACACTTCGATGGAGGTAAATTCGGGGTTGTGGGTGCTGTCGATCCCCTCATTTCGGAACACCCGGCCGATTTCAAAGACCCGCTCCATGCCACCGCAGACGGCCCGTTTTAAAAACAATTCCGTCGCGATGCGGAGGTATAAATCGATGTCGAGGGTGTTGTGGTGGGTGATGAACGGCCGCGCCGCCGCACCGCCGTAAATCACTTGTAAAACGGGGGTTTCGATCTCGTCAAATCCGGCATTCCAGAGGTAAGTGCGGATGCTGCGGAGGATGCGGCTGCGGAGTTTGAACCGCTGCAAGGAAGCCGCGTTGCTCACCAGGTCGATTTCCCGGTGGCGGCGGCAGAGTTCGGGGTCGTTGATGCCGTAGTAGGAATCTGGAAACGGTATCGTCGCTTTGGAGAGGACGTCGAGGCGGGAGACTTGGACGGAGAGTTCCCCCCGGTTGGTGCGGCAGCCGATCCCCTCCACGCCGACGAAATCGCCGATGTCGAGGAGTTTTTTGATCTGGTTGAAACTCAGTCCCGGGTCGCCTTTGACGAGCTTTTTCTCGATTTTCAGTTGGATGGTTCCGGAGGCGTCCGTTAGGCCGATAAAGCCGATGCTGCCGCTGTCTCGCTTGAAGGTGATGCGGCCGCAGACGCGCAGGGGGAGTTCTTCGGGGTCGGTTTCTCCGTTGGCGAGTTCGCGTCCGGGTTCGGAGAAGCGGTCGTGGATCTGCTGGGCCCGGTGCGATCGCTTGAAAGCCTCGCTGGGGTAGGGTTCGATGCCGAGCGATCGCAGGTCGTCCACTTTTTTGGCGCGAACTTCTAATTCGTTGCGCGTTTCATTCTGAGCCATTTCCAAATTCCGTATGCATTCAAGTCCTCAGACTTCATATCATAGCGGTGAGTTGGAACGAGTGGTTTTTTTCAGTCAAGCGGGAGCGGAGAAAAGTGAAAAGGCGGGAAGCGATGAAGGTGAAGCGGATAGTTCTGGGTGTGATTTTGGTGGGTTTGGGGGCGATCGCACTGTATTTTGCGCGACGGCCACCAGTCGAGACGGAACGGACGGTTCGGGAACGTGCTCTCGTCGAGTCGGGGGTGGGAAATCCGGGTTCGGAGAAAGGCCCGCCGCCGGATTTGAATAAAAATTTCGATTCGGACGAGTTGCGCGGCGCCGATTTTTATCCGAGGGCGAATGCAAAAGTTACCGCAAATCGCGTTAATGTTCGCAGGCGTCCAACGTTGAACACGGGTTCGATCGCCAAGTTGACTCGGGGTACAAAGGTGGACGTGATCGATCGCATCGACAACGAAGACGACGGGTATATCTGGTACAAAGTTATCGTCCCCGAGAGCGATCGTCAGGGGTGGATTCGCGGCGATTTATTGAGGGCGATCGAAGATTGATTTTGAGGAGAATCGCGAAGCCGAATCCCATCTTGTAGGGGCGCAAGGTTTGCGCCCTCTCGATGGTGAGTGAACGCCCCGCCCGACATCCGAGAAGGGGGCGATCGCCGCGCGACCATTTGATTTTTTCCGACATCCGAGAAGGGGGCGATCGCCGCGCGACCATTTGATTTTTTCCGACATCCGAGAAGGGGGCGATCGCCGTGGGACCATTTGATTTTTTCCGACATCCGAGAAGAGGGCGAATGCCATTCGCCCCTACAATGTGATTTTTTCCGACAGACGCGATCGCCCAATCCTTCTCGCCCTCACCCCCAACCCCTCTCCCAACTTTGGGGAGAGGGGAGCCTATTTACAGTGTGATTGTCACGATTTTTAACATTGCCGCGATCGCCCCAGGTGTACACTGAGATTACCGCGTAGAACAGGCATCCTGCCTGTCTCCCCATTCCGGCTGTCTGAATTGCGATCGAGAAGTCGGTGTGTATCTGCGTGGCTGTTTCCCAACTGCCCCAAAATGTCCGCATTCAGATCGAGTGCGTGGCGGCGGTTTGAAACATCTCGCTATTCTCATTTTGACCCATTTATCACTATCAACAGGAGTCACAAAAGATGGAACCTCAAGAATTAATCGACAGATATAAAGAAGGAGAGCGCGACTTTGCAGGAGTCGATTTGTCCGGTATAACGATTAAGGGACATGATTTAAGCGATATTAACTTAGAAGGTTCTGATTTGAGAAACTGTAAATTTACAAGCATGACCTTCAACAATGCGAATCTAAAGAATTGTAACTTTTGTGAATCACAATTTGAAGTTGTCAGTTTTATTAATGCAGATTTAAAAGAAGCTAAATTAACAAAATCATGGTTCAAGGCAGTTAATTTTCAAGGAGCAGAATTAACAAATGCAAAATTTAGAGAATCACATAGATTGATAGACTGTAATTTTGAAAATGCAAAAATGAATAAAGTTGACTTTTATAAAGTCGGCATTTCACATCAAAACTTTTCCTCGCTAGATCTGCAAGAATGTAATTTTAGTCAAGTCAGTGCTAACTATATAAATTTCAATTCTTCTAATTTAACAAGATGTAACTTCAAAATGGCAAATCTTGAAAGCAGTAATTTTCAAGATGCTTGTCTAAAGGAAGCCAACTTCAAGCAAGCCAACCTCAAAAACGCAAATATTATGAGGTCTAAACTTAAAAGTGTGAGCTTTGTTGGCGCAAACTTGACCGATGCTAATCTTTATGCGTCGAATTATGAAGAAGCTAAAATTATTGGTGCTATTATGCCGGATGGTGAAGTGTATGACCCCGAAGGATATTTTGTTTTTGAATCCACACCAAAATCGACTCAGGTGGAATTCATCGACACGGAAAACGCCCCCAAATCTCCCAACAGTCCTCACCAAGCGGTTATCGTCAACGGTTCGCTTTATGTGGCGGGACAAATCGCGATCGCACCGACAGTAAACGCCATTTTATGCGAAGATGAAATAACCGAACAAACCCGGCAGGTGATGGACAATCTCACGGCTATTTTGACCGCCGCCGGTGCGGGTTGGACGGACGTGGTGAAAACGACGATTTTTATGATAGACTTGAATGAGTGCGATCGCATGAATTCCGTCTACTCCCAATATTTTCCCGAGGGAAATCTCCCCATCTGTACTTGCGTCGCCGTCTCCCAACTGCCCCAAAATGTCCGCATCCAGATCGAGTGCGTGGCGACCGTGTAAAATGTCAGCAATCCGCGACAACGCGGAGAGATGGGCGAAGGAGTCGCAGACGATGGACGAGCGGGAACTACTGAACCGATACTCAAAGGGAGAACGCAACTTCGAGGGGGCCGAACTGAGCGGGGCCAACCTGCGGGGAGAAGACCTAACGGAAATCAACCTCGAAGGCGCCGATCTCACCGAAGCCAACCTGAGCGAAGCCAAATTGACCCGGGCCAACCTGACGCGATCGCGCCTCAGTGCGGCGGACGTGCGCTGCGACCTGCGGCAGGCCATTTTGACCGAAGCCAACCTCAACAACGCCGACCTCGGCCGGGCCCGACTCCACGGCGCCGACCTGTCCGGGGCCAGCCTCACCGGCGCCCACCTCACCGGGGCCCACCTCAGCGACGCCAACCTGCGCTCGGCCCGACTGCAAAACGCCGACCTCGACGCGGCCAACCTCATCGGCGCCGACCTCAGCCGAGCCGACCTGAGCGCCGCCACCCTCACCTGGTACGATCAGGTGGTCGCCAACCTCAGCCGTGCCCGCCTGGAGGAGGCCGACCTGAGCGAAACGAACCTGTGCGGGGCGAACCTGATGGAAGCCGACCTGACCCGGGCGAAGCTATCCAAAGCCAACCTGCTGGATGCGAACCTGTGTCGGGCGAAATTGGTGGGGGCCGACCTCAGCCAAGCCAACCTGTGCAACGCCAAACTCCTCGGCGCCGACTTCGAGGGGATCAAACTCCAGCAGGGGAACCTGAAGGGCGTCAACCTCGCCACCCTCAACCTCGCCGGGGCCAACCTGAACCGCGCCAACCTGGAGGACGCCATCCTCCGAGACGCCTGCCTGAAGGGGGCGAACCTCCGCATCGCCCACCTCTACCGGACGAACCTGATGGGGGCCGACCTCGCCGGGGCCAACCTGATCGGGGCCGACCTGACGGAGGCCAACCTCTACAAAGCCAACATCGAGGACGCCATCACCATCGGCGCCGTGTTGCCGGACGGGGAGATCGACGAAATCGAAAACTATCCCATTCTATCAGGCAAAGTAAAACCCATGACACGCCAAATCATCCGCACCGATCGCGCCCCCGCCCCCGTCGGACCCTACAATCAGGCCGTCATCGTCAACGGCACGATGTTCGTTTCCGGCCAGATCGCGATCGACCCCCAAACCAACCAACTCGTCGGCACCGGCGACATCTGCAAACAGACCGAACAGGTGATGGCCAACCTGGAAGCCATCCTCGACGAAGCCAAAACCAGTTGGTCCGAGGTGGTCAAAACCACCATTTTCCTGAAAGACATGAACGATTTCGCCACCGTCAACGAGATCTACGCCAAATTCTTCGACCCCGACAACGCCCCGGCCCGAGCCTGCGTCGAAGTCGCCCGCCTTCCCAAAGATGTCCTGGTGGAAATCGACTGCATCGCCACCGTCGGTTAGGGAATGGGGAATCGGGAATCGGGAATCGGGAATCGGGAGTCGGGAATTTTAGATTTTAGATTTTAGATTCTTTCAATCTTGGCTTTCCTGCCTCCTGGAGCCTCCTCTGCCCCCCTCCGCTTCCTCTGCCTCTTTCCTGTGGGGGCAACCTTATAGGGTTGCCTCAATTCCGATGTCCGAAACTCCAATAATTTGCCCGGAAGCGATCGCACCCCCGGCGAAAAGGAGGACTGTCAACCCGGAGAAACTATCGTCCATCTGCGGGGAAGGAACAGTGGAGCGTTAATTGTCAATTATCCATTTTCCATCCGATGAGGACTCTCAACCCGGAGAGGATACAACCCTTTGCCCCGAGCGTCCGAGAGTCAGTAAACTGAGCCGGAACCTCCCATCAGTCCCCGAGAAGACGGAGCAAATCAGAGGAAAGTCAAAGTATATGATCGGCAACAACCAAATTTCCCCCGCCTTTATCCCCTTTTTCGCCGGAACCGACCCGGACAGCAAACAGGATGCGATCGTCATTTACCAAGGACAGGCCCCCGCGGCGAATTGGCCCCGGGGCGGCCAGCAACGTTTGGAAGCCTTGAATCAAGCCGCCAAAAGTCACCAGGCGGCGGTCGGCCAACTGGCGGCCAGCTACCAAAGTGCCACGGGTCAATCTTTCAACGTCTCCGCGATCGGGTCCGGCGCCCTGCCCGTGGCCAACGTGGAAGTCACCCGCGACAGCCTGCCGGCGTTGGCGGAACAGGAAGGGGTGGTGGCGGTTCTCCCCAACCAAAAGATCAAATTGATCGAACCCCGGGCGATCGATTACGCGGAATTGCAGGCTCGGGAACAAAAGAACAAACTGACCTGGGGCTTGGAAGTGTTGGAAATTCCCAAACTGTGGGAACACACCAAAGGCAAGGGAGCGACCGTAGCCGTCTTAGATACGGGAGTCCACGGCGACCACCCGGCACTCAAAGGACGGGTGAAGGGATTTATGGTCATTGACCCGTTGGGGCGGCGGATCACGGCTTCCCCGACCTTTGACGGCGGACAGCACGGCACCCACGTCTGCGGCACGATTGCGGGGGGCAAAACCGAAAGCGGCGTTTCCATCGGCGTGGCGCCGGAGGCAGACCTGTTGGCGGGGGGGGTGTTGATCGGCGACGCCACCCTGCGGACTCTGGTCGAGGGGATGTCCTGGGCGATCGAGAACCAGGCCGACATCATCAATATGTCCCTGGGGTTGAGCTACTACGAACCCCTGTTCGCCCAAATTTTCGATATCCTGATCAACCAGTATGACGTCCTGCCCGTGGTGGCGATCGGCAACGAAAACCACGGCAACACCAGCTCCCCCGGAAATGCCTACAACGCCTTTTCCGTCGGGGCGATGGAAAAACTTTCCGAATCCGACCTGGGCATCACCTTCTTCAGCAGTGGCGCGAGTCTGGTGTTTCCCGGAGATGCCCCCAACCGCCTGGTGACGAAGCCGGACGTGGTGGCGCCGGGTGCCCAGGTGTTTTCCGCCATCCCCCCCACCAAGCAGCCCAACGGGACTTTCGAGTACACTTATATGGACGGGACTTCGATGGCGACCCCCCACGTCGCCGGTGTGGTGGCGCTGCTGCTGTCAGCCAAACCCGATGTCCCGGTGACGAAGATCGTGGAAGCCCTGCGCGAAACCGCCCACCATCCCGGCGGGGAACAGATGCGCCCTGACAACCGCTGGGGGTGGGGGTCGATCCGGCCGCTGGAGGCGTTGAAAGCCCTGAAATAATCGGGAGTCGGAAGTCGGGAGTCGGTATTAGGGGAAGAGAGGAGAATGGGGGGGAATAAAGAATGAGAAAAATTGGTTTTCTTTTGTTGCTGGCCCTTCAGCCTTTTGCCTTCCCCGCACCCGACCCGCCCCACCCCACCCAACTCGTTCGCAATGAGGACTCTCCATTGAAGATCAGCCCCGAATTTGCCGCCCGTCTGGCGAATCTCAATTCCCGGGATCGAATCCGCGTGCTCGTTTTTCTGCGGGTTCCGAAGGGCGATCGCGATCGCCAAGAACGCCTCACGCCGGAGGAGCGAAAGGATCGCATCGAAGCGGTAAAGGCGGCGGCGGAAGCGTCCCTCGATCGCATCCGTCCGATTGTGGAACGCCACGGCGGCCAGATTCTCGACGAGAACCCCAGCCTGCTGGGGACGATTCCGGTGGAAATAACCGTCGCCGGGGTTTACGAGATCTGCAAATCCGACGCGGTGGAGGCGATCGTCGAAGACCAGGGAATCGGGGGGTTCAATTAATCATTAATCATTAACAATTAACAATTAACAATTCATCATTTTCAATTGTTTCAGTTTCTAATTCCGGGGCAT
>NZ_JAJENU010000668.1:0-18310 GCF_035615495.1 Lyngbya sp. CCY1209
TCGGATCGATTTCCTGAACGGGTCGATTGACCAAACCGGTTGTCCCCACCGAAAGCCTTGAAATCAATTTCAAGGCTAACAGCACAAGTCATCTCAAGATGACTGAATTGAATATTTACCAGGGTGTAAAAATTATGGCATTATGGAGAACTTATTATCATATTATTTGGGCGACAAAAGAAAGACAATCATTGATTGTACCCCAATTGGAGAAATCTGTATATCAATACATGGTCGGCAAATCTGATTCCATGAGATGCATCGTTCACGCAATTGGCGGAACTGAAAATCACATTCATCTCATTGTTTCTATTCCTCCAACTTTATCGATCGCCGACTTCGTTCAAAAAATCAAAGGCAGTAGCAGTTATTATATAAATCAAGAATTAACCCCCCATCAAAATTTCAAGTGGCAACGTGGCTACGGAATCTTTTCCTTGGGTGGTAAGCAACTAGAAAAGGCGGTCAACTACGTTTTAAATCAAAAGCAACATCATTCAGATGGAACAATCTTGCCGGCTCTAGAAGAAGATACTAATGAAGATGACCCGCCCCCAAAATATCAGGTCAATCATTGATAAAAAACTGGCAATCAATTTTAATCCTCTTCAGAGGATTTATGCTATTAGCTTGGGAATGGATTCCCAAGCGGGTTCGTCGTCCCCACCGAAAGCCTTGAAATCAATTTCAAGGCTAACAGCACAAGTCATCTCAAGATGACTGAATAAACGTTAGTTGATCTTCAATCCTCTTGAGAGGATTTATGCTATTAGCTTGGGAATTGATTCCCAAGCGGGTTCTAAATAAACGTTAATTCATCTTCAATCCTCTTGAGAGGATTTCTGCTATTAGCTTGGGAATTGATTTCCAAGCGGGTTCATCGACAAAATCGTAAGTAATTATGCCGTCATTTTTTGAATTTACGTTCCATAAATAGCCCGAAACGACCCCCAAATTCGGGGCAGTTTGGGTTCCGAATCGGCTCATATCAGAATGAACGGTCAAGTATTAGTCGAGGGCGGACACCGCGACCCGGACGATTCCCCCCAGGTATTGGGGATCGGGGTGGATTTTGGAGGTGACGCGCAAACCCTGCATACAGCACAGCAGGAAGCTGGCGAGGGCGCTGATATCGCGATCGCCGCCCACTTCTCCCTTTTCCTGAGCCCGCTTCAGAGCCACATAAAAGGCCCGTTCGAGCCGCTTCAGGTTGCCGGAAATGCGTCTGGCGGTATCCGGGTCGTGGGGACACAGTTCGACGACGGTGTTGGTGATCAGGCAACCCCGCCGATCTTGCACGCCGTCGGCGACGCCCTCGAACAGGGCGACGATCGCCGGTTTGGAGGCTTCGGGGGCTTCCAGGCTGGCGATCACGCCTTTCGCGACCGTTTCGTCGTAGTGGGCGATCGCTTCCAAAAACAGGGAGCGCTTGTCCCCGAACGTATCGTAGAGGCTGCCCCGGTTGATCCCCATACTCTTGACGAGATCCTGGATGGACGTGCCTTCATAGCCCTGATGCCAGAAGGTATCCATCGCCTTGGACAGAACCACTTCCCGATCGAATTCCTTGTGTCTTGCCATGAATTTACTTAAATCAATCCTTCGCCTCTCAGATTTTAGGATAACATTTTTGGAATAACTGGTTAGTTATTGGTTCCCGGAGACTCGATCGGGCTTCGATTCGCAGTTGGGTCCCGAAATCTGTAATTCTAGATACAGAAAATTGAGGAAATCCGATGAAAAAAATTGAAGCCACGATCCGGCCGTCCAAATTCGACGAGGTGATGGAGTCGCTGATCGAAGCCGGGGCGCGCGGGATGACGGTATCGGAAATTCGCGGCTACGGGAGGCACAAGGATCGCGTCGAGTTGTATCGGGGGGTAAAACACGCGATCGAGTTTCAGGCGAGATTGAAATTGGAAATTCTGGTGGAAGACGAGATCTGTTCGGAAATGATCGAACATCTGATTTTAGCGGCTCAAACGGGTGCGATCGGGGACGGCAAGATTTTCGTCAGTCCCAGCGAACAAGTCCTGCGAATTCGGACTGGGGAAGTCAACCAGGAAGCGTTGTAGAAATCCATTGGGGAGATTTTTTATCTCCCCCATCCCACGAACGAGGTACGATTGAAAGTCATTTTATGAAAACGGAAACTCTGAAAACGGCGGTTCTGCCATTGATCGCCAGTTTGCTGCTGGCGGGTGCGTTTATTGCCGGCAAATTCGCCACCGCCGATCTGAGTCCACTGGTGACATCTTGGCTGCGGTTCGCGATCGCGCTGGGGTTCCTCAGCGGCTTGGCGATCGCCTCCAAACCGTCCGCGTTTCGGGTGGCGCGATCGGATTTATTTTACCTGGTGCTGTTGGGGGTTTTCGGAATTGTCGGCTACCACTATTTTTTCTTTGCCAGCCTCCAATATACCACCGTCGGCAACACAGCGATCATCAAAGCTACCAATCCGGCGATCACGGCATTCTTCGCCGCGATCGCCCTGGGGGAAAAACTGACACCGAAAAATTATTGGGGCGGGGTTTTTGCCTTTGCGGGGGTAATTACGCTGTTAACCGGAGGTCGCTTACAAAACTTGTTACATTGGCAGTTCAATCGGGGCGACGGGTTGATGCTGATGGCGGTTTTTTGTTGGATGGTTTATTCTCTGTTGCTGAAAGTCCTGTCGTCAAAATATTCGGTATTTACGTTGACATATTATGCCATTTTATTTGGGGTAATTTTATTATCCGTTTTGACATTGAGAGAGGGCGCGATCGCCCAAATCAAAAATATGTCTTGGCAGTCAACCCTATCTGTTTTTTATATGGGAATCGGCGCGTCCGGTATCGGCTACCTCCAATACAGCCGCAGCGTCGCCCAGATCGGCCCCACCCGGACGGCGAGTTTTGTGGATAGTTTCGTTCCGATTTTCGTTTCAATTCTGGCGTTAATTTTTTTCCGAGAAGCGATGACGCCGGCGATGGTCGGGAGTGCGATCGCAATCGTTTTTGGGATAAATTTTATGCTGGCATCCGGGGCGGAAAATGATGGCTCCAAAAAACGGATTTTTTGATCGAAAGAATAGATGTGAATCAGCCCGACCTGATCGGAGCTGAATGCGGTCGGTATGGGCTGGGGCTAAATGTCGGTTAACGCCCCATCTCAGTCGTCAAAAATTATGATAACATAGAATCAGTAAATTGAGTTATTATCGATCTGAAAAGATGGGAAATCGTAATCCCTACCAAGTTGGGGGAAGCCTTTCTGAACGAGATACGACTTACGTCTACAGACGGGCAGATCGAGCGCTCTACGATGCCTTGTTGGCGGGAGAGTTTTGCTACGTTTTCAACGCCAGACAAATGGGAAAATCCAGTTTGCGGGTAAGAATCCAGCAGCAGTTAAAGGGACAGGGGTATCGCTGCATCTATCTCGACATGACTCAATTTGGCAGCGAAAATGTGAGCTATAATCAGTGGTACAAGGGACTCATGTTTGTGCTTTTGAGAAGAAGTAATTTATCCCAAAAAATTTCCTTCAAAGAACGTTTAAAACAATGGAATGATTTGCCAATCATACAGCAATTAGGCTTGTTTATAGACGAGATACTCGAACAGCTTCCGGATCAGAAAATTTTTATTTTTGTCGATGAAATTGACAGTATCTTGAGCTTGCCATTCCCCGTCAACGATTTTTTTGCCCTGATTCGCCTCTGCCACGAGTTGCGCCCCTATCAGACGAATTATCGGCGGTTGACTTGGGCTTTATTTGGAGTGGCAACCCCGTCCGATCTGATCCGCGATCGCACCCGCACCCCCTTCAATATCGGCCGGGCGATCGAGTTGCAAGACTTTCAGTTTGAAGAAGCGCAAGTCCTGCTGCAACACTTGCCCAAAAACATTCGGGATTCCCGATCGCTCCTGCGGGCAATTTTAGACTGGACGGGGGGGCAACCCTTGTTGACACAAAAACTCTGCCAATACGTCACTTGGCAGCTTTCAGAATCGACCGAATTTCATCCCACAAATGAATCGAAACTGGTCGCAGAAATTGTCGAAAACCAGATCCTAGAAGATTGGGAATCTCAAGACAATCCCGAACACCTTCGCACCATCCGAAATCGCCTCCTTTACGACGACAGACGGGCGGGAAAGCTGCTGGGATTGTATCAGAAAATTATCGAACAAGATGGCATCATCAGCGACAACAGTCCCGAACAAACCGAATTGCTGCTGTCCGGATTGGTCGCCAGGAGGGGAGGCAAACTACAGGTCAAAAATCGGATTTATCAAACCATCTTCAATGAGGGCTGGATACGGGAACAACTCGACAAACTTCGCCCCTACTCCCAAGCCTTAAATGGGTGGGTCGCCTCCAATTTTAACGATGATTCTTGGCTGTTGAGGGGATACGCGCTGCAAGAAATGCTGCTGTGGGGAGAAAATCAAAGCCTCGGAGATTTGGACTACCGTTTCCTCGCCGCCAGCCAAACTTTAGACCGGAAAGAAAGCGTCGCAAAAGCGGAAAATGCCCGCTTAAAAGAAGTCGAAGCCCGCCTGGAAAGCGAACGCGATCGCAACGAAGAACAACGGCGCAGTTTGCAGCGGCAGCGCATCTTATTGGCGGGGGTGAGCATCGCACTGGCGATCGCCACCGGATTGGGTCTTTTTGCCCGCGGCCAATATCGCCTCGCCTCCCTGCGGGAAACCGAAGCCGTCGTCCGCACCTCGGAAGCGCTCTACGCCTCCAATCAACCGTTTGAAGCGTTATTGGAAGCCATTCGCAGCCAACAACAACTCGACCGCTGGCGACGGGTGAACCCCGCTTTGCAAACCCAAGCCGACGGGATTTTAGAACGGATCATTTTAAATATTCATCAGCGCAACCGCTTGGACGGCCACGAGGCGGCGGTGATGACCGTCGATATCAGTCCCGACGGGAAAATTATCGCCACTGCGGGAGTCGATATGACTGTCAAATTGTGGGATCAAGCCGGAACGGTGCTCACGACTTTAGAGGGGCATTCTGCCACCATTCGAGTCGTCAAATTTACCCCCGACGGCCAATTTATTGTCTCGGCGGGAGATGACGGAAACATTAAAATATGGACGTTCTCCGGCCAGTTGAAACGCACGATCGCGACGGAATTGGATGGGGTCTGGGATGTCGATTTTAGCCCGGACGGACAAACTTTGGTGGCGGTCGGCAGCCTCAATGCGGCGGAATTTTGGCGACCGGACGGGACTCTGGTGGAGCGGCGGACGTTTCCGACATCGGGGGCCTATTCCGTGGCTTACAGTCCCGACGGCGATCGGGTGGCGATCGGCAGAAATGACGCCAAAATTACCCTCTGGTATTTGAATCAAGGGCGGGAACAAACCCTCGAAGGACATGGGGCGGGAATTTTTGCCCTCGCCTTCAGCCCCGACGGAGAACGACTGATCAGCGGCAGCCAAGATCAAACCATCAAAGTTTGGCAAAAAGATGGCAAATTGCTCGACACTTTGACCCATCACGGGGCGGGAATTTTGGATGTTGACTTTAGCTCGGACGGACAAACCTTCGTCGCCAGCAGCTACGACAAAACCATTTCATTGTGGACTCGCAACGGGATTTTATTGAATACCTTGAAAGGACATAAAGCAGCCATTTTTGGGGTGGTTTTCAGTCCCGAATGCCAGACGATAGCTTCGGCAGGGGCGGACAATACAACCCTCCTCTGGCAACACAAAAATCCCTTTTATCAAGCCTTGAACGGTCTGGGGGGATTGGCGATGGGTGCCGTTTACAGCCACGACGGTCAAACCTTCGTGACGACGGGCGAAAAAGATAATTTGCTCTTCCTTTCACTCCCCGACTTGACCTTGAAATCGATCGCCGCCCAACAATTCGGTATCGTCGGTTTATCTCTCCATCCGACCGCAAATCAGATGTTATCCACCGGGGGAGATAAAATGATCAAAATTCGCCGGCTAGATGGAACCGTTTTGCGGGCGATCGGCGACCATGATGGGGTGGTGATGGGGGCCGATTGGCGTCCGACGGGGGACGAAATTGTATCGGCGACGGCTTCCGGCCATATTTATCGCTGGAATTCCGAAGGAATATTGCTCAACCGTTGGCTGGGTCATTCGGCCCCGATTTGGGATATTACTTACAGTCCCGACGGCCGTCAATTTGCCACGGCCGGCAATGATGGGACGGTGAAACTGTGGAGTCGCGAGGGAAATTTGTTGCACGTCCTCGACCACGATTTGGCAGTGTGGCGAGTGGCGTTCAGTTCCGACGGAGAATATCTGATTTCCGGGAGTGGAGATAAAACGGCGAAAATTTGGCGAAAAGACGGGACATTGATCGCGACTTTAAAAGGGCATCAAGCGGCGGTTTGGGGGGTGGCGTTCAGCCCCGATCGCCCGATTGTCGCCACTTCTAGCATCGATGAAACGGTCAAACTTTGGACGATGGATGGAGAATTGTTGACCACTCTCAAAGGTCATACGTCGGGGATTCGCAGCCTCGTCTTCCGCCCCGATGGAAAAGTGTTGGCTTCGGCCGGAGATGATAAAGCCGTTTACTTTTGGAATGTCCCCGAAATTTTGCAACTGCAACCGTTGGATTACGCTTGCGATTGGGTGGGGGATTACCTGCGGACGAACCCCCGCGTCACGGACTGGGAACGAAACCTGTGTCGATCGCATTGATTCAATTTGTACCCGAATTGCCTCGATTTCCCACTGCCAGAATCTCAAAGAATGTGATAGATTGCAATTGAATCGATCATCGAATATTCAAGTCGGGCTCATCCGAACCGCAGCCTCGGAAGTCTCCGACCGCTGAAATCCAGTGATGGCAGAGGATTTGGGCTGCATAAGATTTTTGCGATCGGCTCTAAACCTATACCAATCAGGTTAAGAAATATTAAGTCAGATATTTGGTCAGAAAGGTCAGATATTTGGTCAGAAAGGTCAGATACTTGGTCAGAAAGGTCAGATATTTGGTCAGAAAGGTCAGATACTTGGTCAGAAAAGCGATCGTCCTAATCCAATCCAACCCATCCAACCTTGACAGACAAAAAACCGAATGATACGATCACTAATCATTGATATATATGATATTTTTCCTGGGACAACTGAGGTTGGGATGCCGAAGAGACAATCATAGAAAAATCATGGTTTCAGGTTGATGTCAATTCTTATATTGACTCACCCATTGTCATCTTCATCTCTCGTACCAGAGGAGTATGATCCCATCAAAATTTTCATCAATTCACGCCAGTTAGGTTGGGTTCCCATGTTACTGAAAGCAGAGCAAATTCAATACATCAACAGCATCACCCACGCCGGTAAAGTCGTTCTGTTCGGGACAGATAGCCAGGGCAAAGTCTGGTACACAATCAAACAAGATGGCTTTGAAGACAGTTACCTCAACACCCCTCTCCATGAGCGAACCGGGTGGGAAGATTGGCAAGAATTAGATTTTCCCAATGAAGCAGAAGATGATGCTTCGGTCGTAGAAAAGGAAACAAAAAAATATACTTATCAAGATAACCCCTCCGAGTTTATTTTACGCTCTTGGTATCGCACCCAGGATCAAAGTGCAGTTGCCCCCGTGCAATTGGTCTCGGGAATGGAACATCTTTATGTGTTCCGGCAATCCAAACAGAATACTTTATTGTGCGATCGCTACGTTTTAGATGGTATTGCTAATCAATTAGTCCGCAAACTGCAAGTCCGTTTCAAGCGCAGCGGACAACGGTTTAAAGCCAGCGATAAAATGCGACAAACGACTGGCGGGTTGAAAAATGTTGACTCTCTAGATTATCGTGATGCCAATGAAATACCTTTCTACGAACCGACCACAGAATTAACCTTCATTAGTAACCTTCATAAAGGTTGGTTTTCCATCGTCCAGTTGCCCACAGTAGAACACGCCAAACATCGCTGGAATATTTTTGCTTACAATAGTCAAACCCAAAAAATAGACCTTTACTCCCTACGAGTCTCTGAAGAAGGTTTGTTTGCGCTTCACGATTACAACATATTTGAACCCAAATCAGAAGACGATCCTACTCTAATTCCTAAAAATATTCCGGGAATTATTAAACGTACCTTAGACTTAAATGTGCAAGTAGGCAACGGCATTAGTGCCACGAAATACTATGTACAAGTTGCCCGTGAAACCGACGCCGGGCAACAACTCATGCGGGATGCCACCAAAGTCATGTTGGGAATTGTGACAACAGATCGTACTGTGGCAGCAATTAGTTTCGCAGCTTTGGGCGATGGAACATTATCCAAAATTCAAGAAACCGGCAATCCCCAAATTCTCCGCAACAATATTCGTGAAGTATTACTTCCCCTCAATAGTTTAGATAACATAAAAGCGATCGGTATTGTCGAACCGCCACCGGAAGGAACAATTGCCGCTTTAAATCGAACCATTACTGATGGAATTCCTAACGTTAAAGTCACTTCAGCCAAAGCGTCTGTGCTGAAAAACGGAGATGAATTGCTCGTTACCGGAACAGCTTCCTATGATGGACATTACACCATTACCAAAATAGATGAAACCAGCTTTGAAATTGATGCCCCTTGGGTAGAAAATAGTAATCCGAGCAGCGAATTAGGAACCTGGCAAGTCGTACCCCCCGAACAACAAGCGGTAATCTTTGATGGTTTAATTACGGGTTATGAAATTACTCCCGAAGGAAAACTTCGGGTGACAGCCGAAAATCATGGCTTAGAAAATGGGGATGAAGTTCAGATTTTTGATACCGTCAGTTACGATGGAACTTATCCAATTACCAAAGTTGACGAACAGAATTTCACCATTAACGATCTTCGGTGGCAAATTGGAGAAGCCGTTAACCTCAAACTCAAATCCTTAAAACGACGGGGAATCGTTTTTGATGGAGCCGGTGATTATATTGATTGTGGAACCAATATAAATGTAGCCCAGAAGAGTTTTACGATTGAATTGTGGGCCAAACGGCATTCAATCGGCCGTCAACAATTTTTAATCGGACAAGGAGAAGCACAACCCAACCAAGCACTGTCAATTGGTTTCCGTAGTAGCGACCAATTTTTTATGGCGTTTTGGGAAAATGCCATTGACACTCCAAGCGTTTATCGAGATAACGAGTGGCATCATTATGCTTGTAGCTACAACAGCGAAACCAAAACCCAAGCAATTTACTGTGATGGAAAATTAGTGGTATCCCGTATCTCCACTTCCGATAGCTTTGCACAAGGGAATTTCTATATTGGTTGCAAGTTTGATACCACCAGTGAATTTAATGGCAGCATTGCTGATGTTCGGATTTGGAAAGTTGCTCGTACAGGACAAGACATTAAAAATAGTATGTACCTGCAACTCACGGGGCTAGAAACTGATTTAATTGGCTACTGGCGATTGGGAGGAATTGCCGTTGGTGAAGATGAGCAACGCAAAGTCATTGATTTCTCCGTAAATAGCAACGATGGCATTGTTTATGGAAATGCCTATGTTGGGGAAATGACGCTCACTCGTAACTTGGGAGACGGTATTACCCCGGCGGTGAAATTCACCAATGAGGATTTAGTAGCAGTTAGTCAACGGGCTACCTATGTTGAGGAATTTGAGTTTAAGGTCAATCCGATTCTAGATGTTAACAATGCTGACGGTAATGGGAATAAAATTCTCCAACTGTCTTATTGGGGTCAAACCAGTCGTCAAGCTAAGGATCGAATCAGTATTGCGAGCCAGCAAAATGAATTTGAAGACTTGGGAAATGGTTGGTATCGTGCCACAGCTCGCTTTACCATTCCCGATGGTGTAGCCCTATTGCGAACTTTTGAAATTGCCGAGGTCGTGGGAACGTGGGAGAGCTTAGACATCCGCAAGCATCGCCTACGTTTGATTTCTGATACGATTACAGAAGCTACATTTAAGGATAGTGTCAGTCTCAGTTCAATCGGATTAGAAGATCGGCAAGACTCTCAATTCCTCAAGCAACTTGCGTCTCAGGAAACTCGCCAAGGATATTTAGTTCAAGAAAAACTCCACCTAGAAGCACAGCTTGCGGCTTTAACCTCTGAAGGATTGGAACGAGAGGCAAAGATTCAGGAACTTGAAGGAACCATTAGTCAGACACAAACTCTGGTTAATAATTTACAAAATGATGTTAATTATTGGAGTACGGAAAAACAACGAGCCGATCGGTCAGTTGCTCTTTATGAGGACACTAATTATAATGATTACCGGGAATGGAGTAATAAATGGACTAAACAACTGAGCATCGGTTACTACAATAATCTCGGTTCGGTTTATGCTCAATCTAGTGACGATACTCTGGATATTAACAATGACATCGATTCCCTTAAAGTTCCATCCGGTTTGAAGGTAACCCTCTACGATGGTTATAACTGTTCGGGTAATACTTATACCTTAACAAGTAGTAATCCAAATTTAGGAGATTGGAGAAACAAAGCTTCTTCTGTCAAGATTGAAACAATTAACGGGAATACCGATAAAAATTATATTGCTAACAAGCTGGCAGAGAAACAAAATGCTTTAACTCAAGCTAAAAAAGAATTGAGCGATCTTCAAGCTGAATTGTCTCTGTTGACAGGAAGCGATCGCACCACTCAAATTCAAGCAATCCGAGACCGCTTGCAAATTCTCAATGCAGAAATTCAAGCCATTCGGGATAGTTTTGCTAGTTTAAATCAAGGAGTTCTGGATGCCATTACAAATGTTAGCCAGAGTCCCCTAACATTGCCTCAATTAAGTCAAGATGCTCAAGGATTAGTCACGCAAGGGGCGATCTTAAATTTTGTCCACTCAGTTTCTCGACTCCAGGCCATAGAAACTTGTGAAGGCAACGTTCAATTCAGCTATTTTGACAAACAAGGTAATCTGAGACAGACTCTCTATGATGCCACCTCAGATAGCCTGAATACAACCTTTGAACAATGGCTTCCTGATGGTCTGCGTTCTTGTTTGAATTTTAATAATGAAAGTAGCTTAGTTAACTTAAATTCTCCGATTTATGTAAAAGATAACTTCACCTTAGAAGCGTGGTTTGCTTATCCCTTTACTGAAGAATTACATTGGCGAGTTTTAGCAAGTTCTGAGGATGATCAACAGCAAATTGTTGTACATGAAAGTAAGCATTTAGGACTGCGCCTCAATGGTTCATTCTTTAACTGTGGTTATGATTTAACTCAGCTTTCTGTCGGTTGGCATCATTTGACAATTACCAGTAAATACGAAGCACAAACCACCAGTTTTTATATTAATGGGGAAAAAGTTGGAATAACTGAAGCCAAAATCACCAGTAATATTGGCACTTTAGGGAATGTTACCCAGTGGGATACCATCGCTCCAGCAGCGACAGAGACCAACTCAGCTTTGCAATTTGATGGCAACGATTATATTAACTGTGGTAGCAATATTAGCGTTGCCAATCGGAGTTTTACCGTTGAATTTTGGGCAAAACGGGAAGTGATTGATGGCGTACAACAACTGATAGTATCTCAATCACAACAATCAAATCCATCTCTTAACTACGGTTTTCTGATCGGTTTTCGCTCAGGTAATAATTTCTTTATGGCATTTTGGGGGAATGCGATTGATACGGATGCGAACTATACCGACAAAAACTGGCATCATTGGGCTTGCACTTACAATTACTCCAATTACCGACAAGAGATTTACTGTGACGGAGTATTAATCAAAACGCGAACCGCTGATTCTCATTGTTTAGCCAGTGGCGAATTCCGTATAGGATGCAATTTGGCACAAAGTGAAAAATACAAGGGAATTCTAGCGGAAGTCCGAGTCTGGAATAAAGCTCGCACTCAAGCTGAAATCCAAGCAGATATGAACAAAGACCTGACGGGTAGTGAGTCAGGTTTAGTGGGTTATTGGCCTTTGCGAGATGGTTCTGCTCAAGATTATTCTGCAAGTAAAAACAACGGCACAATTTATGGCAGTCCTCAAACTGTACCCTTTGAGAAAGTGCAATTACTGGTAATATCGAACCCAAACGCTTGTCACTTTGGCAAACTAGCAGAAGTTCGCTTCTGGGATATTGGGCTAAATGATCGAGAAATTGCTGTTAATAGCAAGATACTTTTAAGTGGTAACGAACCTGGATTAATGGCATACTACCCCATGAACGAAGCCACAGGGAATCAAGTGCGAGACTATTCTGGGAATAGCCGTCACGGTACAATGCAAAGGGCTTCTTGGTGGGGTTGTACTGCACCCATTGGCAATCTTGGTCATACGGTGATGCAGTTTGATGGCAAGAATGATTATGTTGCCACTAACACACCCCTGTTGAATAATTGCTCAGTTTTTACTTTGGAAGGGTGGGTAAAAGCTTTGTCCCTTGGCAATACTTCTGTAAGTCTATTCGGACAAAATGATGTGATTGAATTTGGTTTTAACAACCAGAAACAATTGATGGTTTGGACTCTTCAAGGAGGAACAGTAACTGCCGATACTCCCTATCCCACACACGAATGGCATCATATCACTGTAGTGGGTAATGGGAAAAATATTATCCTTTACCTCGATGGTACAGTTATCAAAATTGGTGGTGTTACAACCAGTAATTATGGTGCTTCCTCCCACCCATTTCAAATTGCGGCAGGAGTATGGTCAGGTGGTAATACACATCCCTTTTTAGGTCAATTAGCTGAAGTTCGTATTTGGAAAAAAGTTCTTACTCCCGAAGAAATCAAAGCAACCATGCACCAACGTCTGACAGGAAAAGAAGCAGGTTTGCTTGGTTACTGGCCTTTAAGTAAAATTCAACCGGAAGGTGCAAAAGTTCAAACACCTGATTTAACAGGTAATCATCCCGCTACAGTCCATGAGGCTTTAATTGTCAAAGATAATACCCTACCCATTGGAGAAGACATGGTAGTGAGTAGTGAATATGGTACTTTTGACATCAATCCCGTTACCAAACAAAAATCGGCAATGATGCGCCGAATGTTTGCCTCTCCCTGTGCTGAAGGTGTACAACTTCTCAGTGATAAACGAATTGAAACTTTGGAGTTACTTTGGATTGGCAACGCTCAATTTGCACCCACCTTGCTCGGTTACATTGAAGGTGCGCCTCCCGTGCCGAGTGAAAATATGAATATTGATGGAGATTATCAATATAATGGTGCAACTTCTGTGGAGTTAACTACGACTGAGGATGTGGAATATAGCTGGAATCGCTCTGAGGATACTGGTCTTGGTGGTAGTATAGATATCTTTATGGGAAGCTCATCTCAAACCTTTACTGGAGGGGGAGTAGGTGCAGTTACAGTAACCTCAGTTGAAGAAACTAAAGGTGGGATAGAAGGTACTCTCGATTTCAGCCATCAATGGTTGAATGAAAGTAATGTTAGTTCTGGTTCTTCTCTGGCTATGACCGATCGCTTAGAGTTGCGAGGTGCGCCAGAAGTGACTCCTAAGTTTCCCCATTATGGGAATCGTTTTATTCCTAAAAATGTGGGTTATGCTTTGGTGGTATCGAGTTTAGCCGATGTCTTTATTACTCGTCTGTCTCGTTCTAAAAAAATGGTAGGGTATGAGGTTCGTCCGGTAGAAGATATCCCCCCTGATATCAATACCATTACCTTCTTGATCAATCCGGCTTATGTGATGAATGGTTCATTAGACGGTTTAGTAGGGAGTAGTGCAGCTAATGACAAGTTTTATGGTCATGTTCCTGAAATGCGCGCTCAATATGGCTCTCTCTATCCTGCCAGTTACTTCCGTCTGATGGAGGCATATAACCTTAAACAACAGATTGAAAAGGCCGATAAAGAGCGACTCTCCTACTTTGAAAACTTTAACTCTAATCTAGTGGGTGAAGGTTCTTTAAACCGTCAAGTAGGAGAAGGAGTTCCTTTGCAGGGGATTACCTTAAATGAAGGGACAGAAACAATTGACTATTCTGGGGAAGGGTTAACCGATCGGGAAAGAGATGCTCAATTGGAACAAGAGCTAACCGAAAAAGGTGCAAACTTAAAAGATATGAAAAAGCAAGGAAAAGAGCGAAAAGAAGAAATCAGTTCTCGTATTGATGATGTAGAACAACGTAGCCATGCTTTAGAGAGTTTTGCCGCATGGCAAAAGAATATGGAAAACATCCTCATTCGCTCTGGGAAACGTAACATAGTCAATACTTATGTTTGGGATGCAGATGGTGGTTTGCGCGTGGAAGAACAAAGCTTTGCCAATACCACTGAACACACTATTGGAGGTTCATTTACCATCAGTGGAGGTTTAGGTGGTGGTGGAGATTTTAGTATCGGCAAAGTCTCTGTTGAATTAACAGCTTTGGTTACGGCTAATTTAACTCAAACGATGACTAAAACCCAAGCGAGTAGTAAGGGAATGGAGTTAAATGTGGATTTAAGCGGGATTGAAATGTTGGGAATTACGGATGAAAATGATCTCCCATTCCAACCCGGTGAAAAGGTCGATCGCTTCCGGATGATGAGCTTCTATCTGGAAGGCAGTACGGACAATTATCTCGATTTCTTCAATTATGTGGTCGATCCGGAATGGTTGGCGAGCAATGATGAAGAAGCCCGGGCTTTGCGTCAAGTGCAAGCTGGCCGCCCCAATAAAACTTGGCGGGTTTTACACCGTGTCACTTATGTGGAACGTCCCACTTTGATGGGCTTTGGTCGGGATTTGCGATCGCTCGCTGAAATTGCTAGTTTTGCTCAAGCACGGATGGCATGGTTAATTCCCGCCAATGCGACGGTATTAGAGGAGGTGAAAGCTGTACGCAACCGGGTTGAATATTTAGAGAACGAAAACGCCAAACTCCACGCCAAAATCGATCGGATTATCGACCTGTTGAATAATCAATAGAAATCGGAAATCAAAGAAAGTAGCGGTAGAGAATATCTCCGGACTTTCTGTCTCCCGGAGGAACTGAATTGCCAGTGGCCGAGGAAAATGTGGGTTGCAAATGTGCGACATCGCCGCCAAAATCCCTCGGCTTCCGGCGTTCTGAATTGAAAATCGGGATGCCCCTGGGAATCAAACGAGTGCGATCGCCCCACCCCCCTTTGGCCCGGTCAACGAGTGCGATCGCCTATAATTTTTGGATGTCGAGAATCGCCAGACCTGACTTTTCACGTCCTCCATTTTCTGATGAAACAAAAATTACCCCAACCCGTCCGTCGCCCCCCCGCCGCCTCTCCCCCGCCACCGCAACCGACAATCAAAGAAATCGCGATCGCCCTCGGGAGTGGGTTATTGATGGGGTTGACGATGGAACCTTTGGGGTGGTGGTTTCTGGCTTGGGTGGCCCTGGTGCCCCTGTGGGTTTTGCTAATCCGGCGGCGTTCCTCCGGTTGGGTGACGGGGGCTTGGGGGCTCGGCTACTACGGATTTTCCCTATTTTGGATCACCGGAATTCACCCGATGACCTGGATGGGGGTGCCCTGGCTGGCCAGTCTGGCGATCGCGATTTTCTGCTGGATCTTCATCACCCTGTGGGGAACGGCCTTAACCGTCGCCTGGGGGTGGCTGCTGCGAAAACTCGCCCCCCCACCGGGGTGGGTGCGGGTGCTGGTGGGAACGGCCCTCTGGTGCGGTCTGGAGGCGATTTGGAGTTCCGGTCCCCTGTGGTGGTCGTCCCTGGCCCTGACCCAGAGTTTCGGGAATTTGCCCGTATTGCATTTGAGTCAACTCTCCGGGCCGAGTGCGGTGGTGGCGGTTATCGTAGCCGTCAATGGCGCGATCGCGGAAATTTGGCTGGCGAAACGGAAGCGGCGGCAATTGTACTGGATTCCGTTATTGATATTTGCGATCGCCCATTTGCTGGGGTTTGGCCTGTACCTGCGCCCCCTGGCGGACGACCCCCAACTGGCGGTCCGCGTCGGCATCATCCAGGGGAACGTCCCCAACGCCATCAAGCTGAACCCGGAGGGGTGGCAGCGGGCACTCGACGGCTACACCCGGGGTTATCTGGAATTGAGCGATCGCGGGGTGGATGCGGTGCTGACCCCGGAAACGGCGCTGCCGTTCATGTGGACGCAATCGAGTCGCAATAACCTGGCATTTTACCAGGCGATTTTGCAGCGGGGAATCCCAGCCTGGGTGGGGGGATTCGGAGACGCCGCCGACGGATTCACCAACAGTTTATTTGCCATCGATGGAAACGGGGAAATGATCGGCCGCTACGACAAGGCGAATTTGGTGCCTTTGGGGGAGTTTATCCCCTTTGAAAATATCCTCGGGCGGTTGATTAATCGCCTGTCGCCGCTGGATGCGCGGTTGGTGGCGGGGGAGAAATTCCAGGTGTTTGAAACGGGGTTCGGGGAAGCGATCGCGGGCATTTGCTACGATTCGACGTTTCCCGAACATTTCCGCCACCAAACCGCGATGGGGGGAGAATTTATCCTGACGGCCTCCAACGACTCCCACTATTCGGCGACGATGTTGGCGCAACACCACGCCCAGGACGTGATGCGGGCGATCGAAAGCGATCGCTGGACGCTGCGGGCCACCAATACCGGCTATTCCGGCGTCGTCGATCCCCACGGCCGAACCCTGTGGATTTCTGGCATGAATACCTACGAACTGCACGACGAAACGATTTACCGCCGCCGCACCCGGACACTTTACGTCCGTTGGGGGGATTGGCTGGCGGTTTTATTGTTGGTTGGGGGTGCGGGAGCGGTGGGCGGCGATCGATTCAAAACTTCACACCATTAAATTTTGCAACAATTGCAGCCGGAAATCCGCCCCTTCTCCCCCCATTTTCCAACTTTCCCATCCCACCTTTGCGAGTTGAATTGATTCGGGGCTAGACTGAGAAGAGAACCTGACTCGATTGGGTATCCCTCAGTTAAGGTAGTGCGACATGACACAATCACCGCGTCCCGTTCCGCCCCGGCCCGGTGCGGGGGTCCCTCGTCCGCCCGCGCCGAAAGCACCTCGCCCGCCGGCACCGGGCGGCCAGACCAGCCCCCCATCCCAACCCGCCCAACCGGCCGCCCCCGCCGCCCCCGCCACCCCCGCCGCGGCTGTCACCCCCAGGGGTCCCGGCCCGAGTCCCGGACATCCGACCCTGCGGGAAATCGTCAAAAAAGCCGACGAAGTCGGCGCCTCCGACATTCACCTCGGCGTGAACGAACCTCCCCGATTCCGACAGCGGGGCGACATGACGCCCCAAGAGTGGCCGGAAACGGATCTCAACACGTTTATGAGTTGGCTGCGGGAGGTACTCACCGACGAGGAAATTCACCAGTTTCAGGAAAATCTCGACTTTGACGGTGCGGCTGATTTGGGGTTCGTGCGGATTCGGATCAGCATCTTCGACTCCCTCAGCGGTCCGGCGATGGTGCTGCGACTGATTGGGGCGACGATTCTGACGATGGAACAGTTGAAGTTGCCGGAGGTATTTAAAAAGATCTGTAACTACCACAAGGGGTTGATGTTGATCACCGGGCCGACGGGTTCCGGTAAATCCACCACCCTGGCGGCGATGATCGACTACATCAACAAAAATTATGCCTACCACATCATCACTATCGAAGATCCGGTGGAATTCGTCCACCAGAGTCGGAAATCCCTGATCAAACACCGGGAGGTGGGGCGACACACCTTGAAATTCTTCAACGCCTTGAAGGGGGCACTCCGACAGGACCCGGACATGATGTTGGTGGGGGAAATTCGGGACAAGGAAACGATGTCAATCGCGCTCAAGGCGGCTTCGACGGGTCACTTGGTGGCCGGGACCTTGCACACCAACAGCGCGATCAAAACCCTGACCCGGATTTTGGATATGTTCTCGGCGGAAGAACAGGAATCGATCAAAGTGTCGATTTCGGAAACCTTGGTGGCGATCATCGCCCAACTGCTGTGTAAAACTACGGATGGAAAGCGGGCGGCTTTTCACGACATTCTGATCAATACCGATGTGATCAAGGAATATATCGTCAAGAGTCAGTTTGAGGAAATCAACCAAATCATGCTCAAGGATACCTTCGAGGGCATGACGACCATGAACCGCTCCCTGTACGATCTGTATCAAGAGGGTCGGATCACGGAGGAAATTTGTCTGGAGGTGTCGCCGTTCCCCAACGAAATGAGTCAGATGCTGCGGGGTAGAGTCTAAGGAAAGTGTGAAATTTTCGCAGTTCAGCGTGAACTTTGGCGTAAAGTATTGATCAGAGGATCGGGTTGCTGATTGTAGCAACCCGATGTCTTTTCAAATCAAACTTATCACTGTCAGCACCCCCGGCTGAAGCACGGGGGCTTCGTGCCCTCCCCTTCAGGTAGCTGACCAGCTATCGCCTTAACTGGC
>NZ_JAJENU010000669.1:0-209 GCF_035615495.1 Lyngbya sp. CCY1209
GCGGTGGAACTGGGTGCGATCGCATTCGGAAAATCTCCCACCAAATTAAACCCATCTGGGAGAGTTATGTCGGAAACGGATAATTCTGTCGTCCCGCTATTTGCGATCGTAAAAGTTCGGGTAACGGCGGTTCCGACGGTGGCGGTTCCGAAATCTACCGTTCCGGTGTTGTCGGGGATATCGGTATCTCCGTCCGAAACTTCGATTTC
>NZ_JAJENU010000670.1:0-236 GCF_035615495.1 Lyngbya sp. CCY1209
AACAGCCAATTGGATTTGTCAGGAGTCAAAACTTTTAGTGGAAAAACTGATACGATAATTGAGGCGAAAGACGGTGGCAAACTGACCTTGAATGCCACCAAGATTAGCGGGGACGTGGATGTGACATCCAATGGCAAAGGTAGCGTGGTGCAACTGCCCCGGTTGACCGCTTTTAACGGCACAGACAGTTACTCCCCCTCGTTTATTTGGGCCCTCAATCAAGGCACGGTGAAGGC
>NZ_JAJENU010000671.1:0-207 GCF_035615495.1 Lyngbya sp. CCY1209
TATAACTGTCTGTATGTTCCTAAGTTTGGTATCACAGGATACTAAATGAGGTCGGAACTCTCAGGGTCAAGGAGAAATTGAAGAATCTTAACAATTCTTTAACAATCTCCGAGAGAGGAGGCGATAGCCACCCCCAGTTTTAGGATTCACAACCCTAGGATTGAAGCGGGGAACGGAAGGCGATGAAGGAGAATCTGCTCCTAATAA
>NZ_JAJENU010000672.1:0-348 GCF_035615495.1 Lyngbya sp. CCY1209
GCGATCGCATCTCTAGCTATAAGTCCGCAGATTTCGCAGATTTTCGCAGATGGGGAGTTGGGGTGTTTGAGCCAGTCCGGTAATAATCTGACTTCGGTGGTGTCTGACTCTGTCAAGTTCTCTCTTTTCTCTGTGTCCTCTGTGTCTGGAGTGGTGAAATATTCCCGATGCCTTTCTATATAAGTCCGCAGATTTCGCAGATTTTCGCAGATTGGGAGTCGCGGGTGTTGAAATAAAAATCAAGCGCACGGGCGTGTTGCCCCCACGGTTTCATTGTCGCCGATGGGGCGGGAAATGTCAACCCCTATTTCCAGAAATTTCGCGATTTTTTCTCGACTTGAAGCGATC
>NZ_JAJENU010000673.1:0-206 GCF_035615495.1 Lyngbya sp. CCY1209
TTCTCGAAACTGTTGCCAATTTGGCAGAATTATGACATTAATTTTGCCGACAATATCCGACCAAAAGCGATGCCCAAAATAATCCCAAATACAAATTAGAGGAACCCCCTTTAAGGTTGAGTTCCTCTCGACTCGAAGATAATCAAGTTGGGAAGTTACCCAAAATGAACGGATTAGTCGCTCACGGAGATGGCAAACAAACTGGA
>NZ_JAJENU010000674.1:0-27278 GCF_035615495.1 Lyngbya sp. CCY1209
CGTCGGTGTCGGGCAGGCGGATCGGGATCGCCTCCCCGACACCGACGACGGGCAGTTCCGGGTAGGCGGCGATGGGAATCAGTTTTCCCCGTTCCCCTTTCACCCGGTCTTCCGTCAGGTAGACGATGCTCAGGGAGGCGCCGAGACTGGCAATCAGGGAGACTTGGGCTTGGCAGAGGGTGACAAATTCGGAACTCGTGGCCATAGATCGTTCAACCTGAATGCGATCGCCATCCGTCAGGGAATCGTGACAGTTCCCCAACGGGGACTTTTCAGCCCGAAATGGGGCGGGCGAACCCCGTGGAGCCGACCCATCCGGGGAGAATCCGTCCCTTTCTGACAACCGGATGCTTCTCTCTTATTTGTATCAATCTATTAAAGGATATTGAAATTTCAGGCCAGAACCGGTATAATTTTCTCGGATTTGGTAGCTATATTTACACCCATCTGCTCAAAGAGGAGGTAAAGAAGTTGGCTAGAAGACGTAAGCGGAAGAGCCGTCGCAGACAAGAAGGACGGAGAATTCTTGAGTGCGTGCCTCAATATAGCATTTCTAGTGGCGAAGATAAACCGGTAACAGCAGCCCGAAAGTACATTCACTCGGAGGGCATAATTCCGCCGGCTTTGCTCCTCGTCAAGCGAAATGAGCATACCACCGACCGTTATTTCTGGGCCGAGAAGGGCTTATTTGGCGCTCAATATGTCGAAGAAAACCATTTTTTGTTTCCCAGTTTAAAGCATATTGCCGAAAAAACAACTCACCTCGTGAGTGCGGCCACGACTCGCGTCTAATTTTCGATGGGGGACTGAGAGCATCATTTTTTTTGCCGGATTCCCGACCACAGACTGATGGGGCCCGTGCATTCTCACACGATCAAAGTCGTGAGCGGTTGGGCTCTCAAAAAATAATCGTCGCCCATCGTTCAGGGGGATCTGATCAGACCGAGCGATCGGGTCGGGAAACCGAGCCGAGGGCGGGCTGTCGTCCGGAGCCGTCGATTATAACGCGATCGCCGGCATGGTGCAACCCACCCACCCCGTCCGCCGTTCAAGCCGACTCTGAGGGTTTCAAGCCCAATGTTTGTTTGAGGGTAATGAGTTCATCTCGGTGGGCCGTCACCCGGATGACGCTTTGGGTTTGGCTCTCAGAGTCGATGACGGCTTCGAGTTTGAGGGAAACCCGCTCGGGGCGTTTGGCCCGTTGCCAATAAAAAATGCCGGCGAGGGGGGAAACCAGGGCGAGGGTCAAAAACCAGTAGCCGGCCCCCGGGACGACCATCGAAAGCACCAGTCCCAAACAGAGAGTCCCCGCGGCGGTCAGCAGGGTGAGAAAGACGGCCAGAAACCAACTGGGGCGGACGACGCCTTCGTAGGTGATGGCGTTGTCTTGGCGGTCGATGGCGACCGGCCGGTAGGCGCGGGAGCCGAAGTAGTGTTGAATTTGCTCCAACAGGGCGTCCGCATCTCGATCCGCGGACAGGGTTTCCTGCTGCGTCCGATCCTTAACGGAAGCTCGGACAAAGAAAAACAGACCCACCCCCAACAGGAGGGTGAGAAAGAAGGTGGATGGAATGACAGTGAAGGTCATGGATTTTGTAGGACTAACTGCGCCGTGCGATCGCACACTACCTTAAGTTAGTGTACGTTGAGATGCGTAGTCGTGCCAGAGTCGGGCGAGTTCCTGGGCTTGGTTGCGAAATTCCGGCAACACCTGGTACATTCGCCGGGGCCGGCCCCGACCGTCCACTTTTTTCCAGTATCCCGCGATCGTCCCCTCCCGTTCCAAGAACTTCAAAGCGGTATACAGAACCGTATCGGAGAGCCGATAGGTGGCGTACTCTTGCTCCAAACGCTGAATCAACTCGGTTCCGTAGGAGTCTGCGCGCAAAAACACCGACAAAACGTAACACACCGCCAACTCCTTGTTGAGATAAATCGGCGGTGGCTCTTTAAAAAATCGATAGATGTCTTCAAACGTCATCGGATTCTCCCACTCGATAACCTTACCCCTCCTTGGCGGAGGCAAGGGGTGTCCACTGACTGTTGCGATCTAATTTATCGCGTTTCTCGGGAAGCGTTTGGTCAATGAAGTCACCATTTGGGGAAGCGATCGCCGCATTTTGAATATTTTGTATCTTTTGGAAGAATTTAGGATCGAATCCGACCGGCGATGGCGTGCAAACATTCGGCGACGGGGGCCCGCCGCGCCATCGCGTCCACCAGGGCATCGTAGGCGGGGCGGTGGGTTTCGATGAGGGTTTTCGCCTGCCAGGTGGCCCAGCGCTGCTTCATTTGGGCTTCCTGGGGGGGACGTCCGAGTTGGACCCACAGGGCCGCGATTTTCTGGCGGTCTTCCATACCGCCCTCGGCGCGGTCGTAAACCAGGGTTTCGGCGGCGACCCCGGCCATCCACACCTGGCAGTATTTGTCGATGGCCTCCCCGGAGATCGTCCCCGCTTGCAGTTGTGCCATCAGTTCGCGATCGTCGAATCGCACCCCCCCCTGGGCGGTCTGCCCCTGTCGGAAGGCCTCCCAGGCGGTGAGGGCGTACCCTTCGACGGGGATGCCCTGCAGGTGGGCGACCAAAAAATGGCCGGCTTCGTGGCGGAGGACGCGATCGCGGGTTTGGCCGGAGGTGCCCGCCAGCCAATCGACCAAAATTGTCGATCCCTGACCCCGCAGGGTGAACGTGTCGAGGGTCGCCAACCCCAGCAATACGAACGCCATCCCTGCCGGAATGGTGGCCGAAAGGTCGAACATCGGCCCAAGCAGGGCCGTCATCGTCAGGGTAAAAATGGTGATGGCAATCAGGTTCAGAGAAGTTTCTCGCATCGGCTCTTTATTTAGAAGGCAACGGGCAACGGGCAACGGGCAAAAGGCAACAGCTCAGATGGGTCCGAGAGCTCGAACTGCCTCGGTGTCGGGAGGTTGAAGTCCGAAGCGTCCTGGCCGTTTCAGCGGGGTTCGGTTTCGGTCGATTTCGCCTTGTAGAAGGTTTCCAGACTGTGGCGATCGCCGACATACCGCCAGTGCCAGGGTTCGTAACTGACCCCTTGAGGATTGTCTTTCGGAAATGATAGCTCAAAGCTATAGTAAGGCGCATTTTGTTGGAGCCACTCAAAGGCCCGGGTTTGCTCGAAACTGACATCGACATGGGTGGCGGGGTTGTCGGCATCTCCGATGTCGATGGCGTAGCCGGTATGATGTTCGCTGTAGCCCGGGGGGGCGCTGACTTCCGCCCGCTGGCTGGCCACCTGCCCCCGCTGGGCTTTGACCTCGAAAAAGAGAAATTCCTGATCTTCGAGGCTGCGGAACCCGGACAGGGGGAGCAGGTAAATGCCCTCGTTGCGGGCCGCCCGGGCCATTTCAAAAAAGGCGTCCGCCGCCGCCGGACGCAGGCGGATGGCGCCGTCGGCCGTCAAAGCCTTGAGAGCGTCTCGGGGGGCTTCTTCGTAGGGAAGATGGCCGAGGAGGTCGTCGGAGGGTTCGGCTTCGGGTTCTGGAGGGACGGCGGCCGAGCTCGCAGATGGTGCCGTGGCGACCGGTTCCGGTTCCGGCAAGTCGGCGGGGGGGCGGCTCACCAGAATTCCGAATCGGTAGTTTAACCCCAAAGTGACCAAAAATGTGGCGATCGCGATCCCCAACCACTGCCAAAACCGCAGCTTTCGCCGGGATCGGCCGATCGCTGCGGCGTCGGCGGCGGGGGTATCGCGGATGGCCTCCGGGATGTCGTCGGCCGTCACGGGCGGGATGCGATCCGCATTTTCAGACATATCGGCATTATTCAACAATGTCACTCCTGCACGTCCATCCAGACTCAACGTCTATTGATTTTAGCTGTTGAGGGGGGAAATGCCACCTTGATTGGGCGATCGCTCGGCCGGGGATCAAAAAATTGACTCAGGATTGTAAAGTTAAATTCACGGCTATTTTATCAGCAATTTAGATATAAAAAATATCGAAGTCGGGCGCTTTCAGAAGCAGACCCGACCCGCGATCGCGTCCATTTTCCCGGTTACGAATCGGCGACCGATTCGGATTCCGTTGATTCCGGTTCTTCCGCGATCGGTTCTTCTACGGGTTGGACGAACAAATGATTCGCCCGGACGAAACAGTTGGCGGGGGTTCCGTCGGACTTGTTCTTGATAAAAATCCAAGGATCGCGGTTGTCGTCGAAGGTGAAAATGAATCCCCCGTAGCTGAGTTTTCCCTCGAATACCTCATTTTCCTGCAACGTGGTGACGGCGGGCCAAGAGCCGATGGGGGGAAATCCGGGGTTGTCGGGATTCCAGATTTCCTCGATGGATTGTTCGCCCATGCGACAATTTAACCCTTGCGGATCGGGATCGACGACTTGCCAATAGACGTGATTGGAATTGCCGATATAATCTCCCACCTCGTCGGGTTGGGGTAGAGAAGCGGCAAAAACGGGGGCCGTCAGTCCGGTCAAAACCAATCCGACGACCAGTATGAAAATTAAGCCGAAAACCCGAAGTTTTTTGAGCATCATATTCCTCCCGCGATTGGGTATTGAGATCCCAGATCTGGTGCGTTCTTAATTTTACCGCGATCGCCCGATCGCCCCGACGGATTTCGCGCCGGGAAAATTCCGCGAAAAACCCGAAAGGGTTGACGGCGGACGGCAGGGCCCGAAAGTTCAAAACAGGGAATCGGACACATCTATGGTCAGCTATCAGTTTCCAAAAGATTTGATCTGGGGTAGGGCTACCGCATCCTATCAGATCGAGGGCGCGATCGGGGAGGGGGGGCGCAAACCGAGCGTGTGGGACACCTTCAGCGCCGCCTGCGGAGGGGTTTTGAACGGCGACACCGGAGCCGGAACCTGCGCTCACTTCCACCGCTACGAGGACGACATCAAACTGATGGGCGATCGCGACATCAAACATTATCAGTCTAGTCGTATACGGAGGTACAATGTGCGGAGTAGAAATATGTTGAGCGCGTGGGAGTTAAAGATGTTGGCATACATCCTGGCGATCGCTGTCGGTTTGGGGAGCTTCGCCCTGTACATGGCCGCCTTCTTCTTTCCGGAGGTGCATCGCAAGAGTGACTGGCTCTGGAGCGGCGTCGGACTGTTTTACGCCCTGATCCTCTGGGCTTGTGCCGGACGCTTCACCGGCGCGATCCTGCTGGGGCAAATGTCGAGCGTCGCCCTCCTGGGCTGGTTGGGTTGGCAAACCCTCACCCTCCGCCGGGAAGTCACCCCCCTTCAGCTTCAAACTCCCATCCCCGATGGAGTGAAGCGGCGCGTCTCAAGCATTTTGGGCGGCGGCGCGAAATCGCCCCCCCTCACACCCCCCCAACCGGCGGAAACCCCCGAACCGGCGGCGACGGCGGAACCCGAAACCGTGGCCGAACCGGCGATCGCGGAATCGATCCCCCGGGAAGTCGCGGAAACCCCCGCCCCCGCGACGGAACCGCAACCCCCCGCGACGGTATCCGAAGCACGGGAAGTTGAAGTGCTCAACCCCGCGATCGCCCCCACCGAGGGCGAAATAGCCCAAACCGAAGGGACGGTTGACGAGTCCGCCGCCGAGGCGGAAACCCCCGCCCCCGAAGCCGTTACCGCGCCGGATGAACCGGGAACCCCGGACGTTCCCGAAACCCCCGAAACTCCGACGGTGGCCGAGGAAGACACCACCGTGGCAGTTGTCGAGGAGGCCCAACCCGAGGAAGATGCCGCCGTGGCAGTTGTCGAGGAGGCCCAACCCGAGGAAGACACCACCGTGGCAGTTGTCGAGGAGGCTCAACCCGAGGAAGATGCCGCCGTGGCAGTTGTCGAGGAGGCCCAACCCGAGGAAGATGCCGCCGAACCCGACAAAACACCGGGGGGATTCGGCCAAATCTTGTCCAACCTGAAAGGCTTGTTCGCCCAGAAAACGCCGACCGAACCCGAAACGCCGCCGACTCCCCCCGCCCCACCGGAACCGCCCGTTTCTGCCGGGGAGACGCCGTCCCCTTCTGATTGGGATGAGGGCGATGACGAATGGCAAACGGAACCGATCGCAACGGAGGCGGTGAGTTCCGAGGCGACGGAAACCCCGCCCCCGGCGGACACCCTGGGGGCGATCGCAGCCTCGGAGGGGACGGCCCGCAACATCTCGAATGTCGAGGCGTCCGAGGAGGCCGAACCCCCGGCGGATATCCTGGGTGCGATCGCGGACGCGGAAGAAACGCCCCAACCCCCACCCGCCACCGACGTTTCCGCCGTCGAAACCGAAGCCGAAGAACGGCAGGGGGAAATTGTCGAATCCGTCGTCTCGGCGACGCCGGAAACCGAGGCGGAACCGGCGGAAACCCCAGAAAGATCGCCGTTTGAAACGATGATGGCTACTGAGGCCTCTCCATCGGCGGTGGAAGAGGTGCTCGAAACCAAGTCTCCCGCCGAACCGGAAGAGTCCCCATCTTCCGAGGAACCGCCGAACACGGCGATCGATCGCTCCCCGGAAGCCGAACCGGACCCCCCCGCCGAAGTGTCGGAGTCTGTAAAATCGGAGGAAGGGAACGTTTCGGAACCTAAACCGGAAGCGGAAACGAGGGCGACATCGGACGCCGCCCCGGATTCTGAGGAGGCGACTGCCGAGGATGAGATCCCGCCAGCATTGCAGCGTCCGAAACGGCCGAAGAAGTGACTCAATTCAACAGATTATTGACGTGGCAACCTGGCTTTGTGTGAAACGGTGTGGCGCGTGCTGTCATCTCGACCCGACAGAACGCCCGGAATTGGAAGATTATCTTTGTGCGGAGGAACTCGAAATCTATCTGAGCTTGGTGGGAGCGGACGGATGGTGCATCCATTTCGATCGCGAAAATCGGGACTGTCGAATTTACAGCGCGCGCCCCCGATTCTGCCGCGTCCGGGCGGACGTGTTCCAGGATCTTTACGGCGTCGAACCAGAGGAATTGAACGATTTCGCGATCGACTGTTGCCAGCAACAAATTGAGGGCGTTTACGGCGATCGCTCCCCGGAAATGGAACGGTTCAACGCTGCCGTCGGCTGGGAAGAAGAGTCAGGGAGTGGGGAGTAGGGAGTGGGGAGTCGGTATTAGGGAGTAGAGTTTTCCCCCTTCCCCCTCACCCCGCCTATGGCCTAGGGCCTGTTGCCTCTGTCCTACTCTTTCCCATTGGCAAAATATTCGTCCTCCAACATCGACAAAATATAATAGGACTCGAATTGTCCTCGCGATCGACAACAGTCTCTCAACAACCCCTCGACGACAAACCCTTCCGACTCATACAGCAACTTTGCCCGGGTATTGTAATCTTTCACATCTAACCAGAGGCGGTGCGCTTTTAGACTTTCAAAAACCAAACGTTTCGCCAGACGCAGCGTTTCTCGCCCGTACCCCTTCCCCTTTTCTGTCATGACAATTCGTTTCAGACAAACGCTTTTGTGGGGGCTTCGCACATCTTCTAAAATCACATAACCGACGGGTTCGGTCGTTTTGACATTCTCCACAATAAAATGTTTTTTATTGCCGTCGGAAAGAGCCGCCTCGTGTTCCGCCCGACTCCACTGGGAAACGAAATCACAATTGTCCGGGTGATTTTCCGCACCGACGACAAACTCCAAATCCTCGACCCGGGTTGATCGCAAACGAACGTTCATATTCTCCAGAAATTCTAAATCATCGCCCTCCCATTCACAAGGGGAGGGTTGGGTGGGGTTCTTTCCTCAAAAATTTGTTAAAATTTAAGACAGTAATTGGTCAGATATTCTATCATGACGCTCTCTAAAACCGAAGCGAAACAACTCCTCGAACGCCTGATTTTCATCGACGATCGCCCCGGGGATTGGGTTCAGGACGTGTGGGGCATGAGTCCGACTTTGGGGGAAACCGCCGCCCGCCTGGTGGATGGATTTGACGCCCTGATCGAATGCTGTTCCGAAGAAAAATTGGAGAATTTATTGCAATCTCTCTACAGCGATCGCATGGAGTAATTCAATTCTCAAACCCGCACAATCGACCTAATCCTCCCGCATTTGGGTCGGCCCCAAATACTTGGTCAAGTAGGGAGAAAATACCTCGTAAATCAGCGTCAGCGGTTCGCCGTGATGCCAAAAAAGATAGTGCCGCCCCCAAAATGGCCCGGGCTGTCCGAAGGCCAATTCCAAGGCTTTGGAGTCGCCGTAGTAAAGGCCCTGGACGTCCCGATATAACTCGGTTCTGAGGCGGGCCAAACTCGCCCAAATGGGCAGCGATCGGTTTTGCAGGTACTCGTCAACGTGGCTGTTTTCCCACCAGGAGGTGGCGTAGGCCAAACGCTGTCCGGAGGCCGTCCGCAACCACACCTGACGCCGCAGCCGAGGCCCCGGAACCGCCTGAATCAAAGCCGGGGCGCCGTCCGTATTCATGCCGATGGGGGACATATCGATGACGTCAACTTCCGTCGGTTCCCCCGTCAACAATTGCAGGTGGCGAGTGGGGGAACCGTCCCCGAGTAGCAGAATTTGCCAGGTCGGAGACAGTTGGCCGTGGGGGAGTCCCTGTCGCACGACGTCCTCGCCGCCTTGCCAACGACACCGGAGGCGATGCCAGCCCAACGGCTGTTTGATGGGATTGGTGGAACTTACACTGGCAGTCAATGGTCTTTACAAATCTTAACCTCGGTTTTTATCATAGCGCTTCTCGGGGATTCGGGCATCAACTGGGACTATAATTAATTTCGGGTGGGGGGTGGGGGGAGGAAAGAGAAGGGAGGAAAGAGAAGTGAGAAGTGAGAAATTTCTCATTCCTCACTCCTTCCAAGCCGGGAAATTTAAAATCTAAAATTCCCGACTCCCGCCCCCCAAATGTTTTGTGGGCGATCAATTAGGATTTGATATGATGTCCGAGTTCCCAGACGACAGGACCGTTAACATCGCCATTCCCCAGGAGTGGGTGAATCAGCTTCAGGAACGTTCCCGACAAACCGGACGTCCGATCTCCGAACTGCTGCGGGAGGCCGTCGGACAATATTTGGCGATCGACATTCTCACTTCTTCCCCTTCTCCGGTCGAATTGGAACTCCTCAAACGGGAAGTTTCCGACCTGCGACGAAAATTATTTGTATTGGAAAAAACGGCGGTGTCGCTGGAATTACTCGAATCCCGAGTCGCCACTCTGGAACGTCGCGTCGGTTGGGGGACGGTCACGCCGGGATTGTCCAATCCCCCGGTGGTGGATGATGACGATGAGGAAATTTACGACGAACCCGACGAAATTTTGACCGATTTTTTGCCGGATTGAGCCGTTGCCGATTTAATGAAAGCTGAACGATTCACCATTATCCCCCTTGAAAAGCAGGGCTGTTTCATTCTCCCCCCTTTCACCCCCCTTTCTCCCCCCAATTCTCCCCCCTTTCACCCCCCTTTCTCCCCCCTTTCTCCCCCAATTCTCCCCCCTTTCAAAGGGGGGCTGGGGGGGATGGGGGCTGGGGGGGATGGGGGGATGCGGTCGGGGATGATATCCACTTTTTTCGAGGGCTGAAAATCCCTGGTCATCAACTTTTGACTTTGCCATGGGTGACTTTTGACTTTTGACTTGCGCGTAGCGCTATATCCTTTAAAATCGAACCGTAATGTTTCTGGGATCTAAGACTCATGGCATCATCCCCGCAGCCCTCCGCCTCTCTCGCGCACTCTGCATTACACGATCGCAAAGCGGCTTTGGAAGAGCGGCATCAATGGCTACTCAAACAAATTAAGCGCAAGCGGACGGAACTCAAGAATTTTGTCGAACAAATGCGATCGGTGGCGACGGAAATTTTCGGTCGCAGCGCCCCCGCCGTGGAGAAAATGGCGGAAATCGATCGCGAAATCCACGGTTATTTTAAAGACATTTTAACGAAGCGAAAACTGGGGAAACAAACCCGCAAAGATATCTGTTCCATTTATCGAAGTCTCCAAGACGCCGGGTTGATCAGTTACCAACTCGACGACGATGAGGACGATATTTCCCTCGACGACTTATTTTCGACGCCGGACGGAGAAGAACGCGATCGCGAATTCGGTTCAAATCGTCCCCCGTGCGACGAGTTTGGGGAAGGGGAAGAATCCCCGCAGCGGGACCGTGAAAATAACGCCGGAGATTCCCGCAAAATCCGCCAAACCTTTCTCCGACTCGCCGAAATTTTTCACCCCGATTTGGTGACGGATGACGACACCCGGATGAACCACACCGAAATCATGAAAGAAATCAATCGCGCCTACAAGGAAGGCGATCTGGCGCGACTGTTGGAAATTGAAAGACAACATCAGGTTGGAGAATCCATCGACGGCAGCGAGGACGGCTTGACGCGACAGTGTAAGATTCTCGAACAGCAAAATGATTTACTCGCCACCCAATATGAGAATTTGAAGCGGGAACTGCGGCAGGTGAAACGCACGCCGGAGGGGGCGATGGTGTCCGACTACAGAAAAGCGAAAAAGCACGGATTTGATCTGGTTTCAACTATGTTAAAACAGGTCGAGGCTTCGGTAAAATTCGGCGAAGAAGTGCGGGACTTCGTGCGAGACTTCCACCAAAATAAAATGACGATCCAAGAATTTTTGCGGGGGCCGGAAGTTTTGCGAAGAAAAAGTATGGATATGATGGAAAAATTGTTGGAAGAATTGTTGGGAGAAATTATCATATAGATCCGCTCAAACGGTCAATTTATAGCGTTTCTTGCATCTAAAAATTTTAACTGTTGGTACACCATCCGGATGCGCGTCAGTTCGACCCCGCCTCGCTTTGCCATCTCCAGCGGGTTGCCAAAAATTGCCTCGACTTCCAGGGGACGTTTTTCGTCGAAATCGATTTTCATGCTGGTGCGGTAGGGGGTCATTTTTTCGGTGTGGGACAGCATCCGATCAATGACTTCCCGGGGGAGGGTGCGATCGCACGCTGCGGCCCCCCGGAGGACTTCCCCCATGATTTCTTCGACCAAAATTCGGGTGTGGCGATCGCCCATCATCTCGTCCGTCCGCGCATTTAAAACCACGGACAATCCATTGTAGGGAATATTCCAAACCAACTTTTCCCAGCGGATGGAAAGCAAATCGTCCCGCCATTCAACCGGAATTCCAGCCCGTTCAAAATCGCCGCAAATTTGTCGCAGCCGGTCCGTCATGCCGCCGGGTTTGTAGCCGCCGGTATATTCGGCGAGTTTGACTGTCCCGTAGTCGAGATGGCGGATGTAGCCCGGTTTAATTTTATTGGAACAAATCACGCAAATTCCCCCCAGAACGCGATCGCCCCCGACAATTTCGGCGATTTGGGGTTCGATTCCCAATCCATTTTGCAGCACCAAAACCGCGCCCTCGGGTTTCAAAACTCGGGGTAAAATTTGGGAGAGCAAATGATTTTGGGTGGTTTTTAAAGCCACGATCGCCACGTCGCAGGGGGGCATCTTTTCGGGGGTATTGTAGGCGTTGACTTCGGGAAGGTGAAAGTTTCCCCAGGGGGATTCGATTTCCAAGCCGTGCCGACAGACGCGATCGTAATCCCCCCGCATCAGAAAATGCAGGTCGCACCCAGATCGCTGCAATTTCGCGCCGTAGAACCCGCCGATCGCACCCGTCCCGATAATCGCGTAGCTGCGCCGTCCTTCAAAACTCGAAGAAAAATCCATATCAATTAATCGCGTTACCAACCCGACCAGGAACTCACCGTTTGCGGCTGTTCCGATTCCGTACAATTTCGATTCATATTATAGCAAATATATTCGTCACCTTTGAAAAAATAAACTCGGCCATCCCTCCACGGGAAGGCAACCTCGATTCCCGAGGCGAATTTTGGGGACAAACCGGGCCAGGTTTCGCTGTTTATTTTTTGGGGATAACCGAGGTCAGTCAACTCCTTTGCCAAGTCGTAGCGGATGTATTCATCTCCCTTAAAAATATAAATTTTATTGTTCCACCGAAACGCCGTGTCGATGCCCCCGTAAAAATGTGGGGGCCACCCCGGCCAGTTGCCGCTGTCGAGGGTTTGCGGATAGCCCGGATCGACGCGATCGCTTTCCAGATCGTAGCGGATATATTGGTTTCCTTTAAAAAACAGTGCTTTGCCATTTTTGAGGACGACCGCCGCCGTAATCCCTGCCCCGAACTTAGGGGGAAATTTTTTCCATTTTCCCAGGTTTATTTTTTGGGGATAGCCGCGATCGATGCGGGCGATGTTGACATCATAACTCAAATATTCATCGCCCCTAAAAAAATAGGCTTTCCCATTATTCCAAATGGCGACGGCATCCAGATTTTTGAGTAAATCTTCGGCCCGTTCTTCGGCCAGCCAGCGATTAATTTCCTCTGGAAAAGGTTGTCGCCGGCGGCTGGATGGATGGATCGAAATGTGCTTTGTCAGTCCGATGGCGACCCGCGTTTCGGGCTTTTCTGCGAAGCCAATTTGGTAATCGATTTCAAAGGTATCTTGGCTAATTTTGCGGGGAAATAGATGAATTTGCAGGCGATCGCCGCAAAAAATTGGCCGGCGGTAATCGACCTCTGCGCGGACAATGGGAATGGCAAAGTCGGGGTTTGTAAAAAACGTTTTCAGGTCGATGCCGGCATGAATTAGAGAGGCTTCATAGGCTTCGTGACACATCGCCATCACGTTGGCAAAATAGACGACTCCGGCGGCATCCGTTTCCTGAAAATAAACAGTTCGAGAGTAGAACACAGTTCGGTCAATGAGTTGCTCAATTGAGGTGATGATATCTGCAAATATTATATCCCGAAATTTGTGATTTTTTGACAATTGGGCGGGAATCGTAAATCGGAACGGTCGATCGCCCCGACTCCCGATTCCCAACCCCCGACTCAATCCCAGCCCGAACCCCATTGAAAAGCCGATGGAATTGACCAACAAACCGACTCCATTAATAGCCGGGGATGGGTTGACTATCAGCCCCGATTTTTGATGAGCATCACATCGATAATTTGGGTGGCGATATCCTCGGAGATTTCGAGGGAACTGTAGAGGTCGTTGAGAAGGTTTTCTTCCTCTTCGGCGATCTCGCCGTCGGCGAGGGTGATGTCGGTGGCGATCGCGAAGGCCGTCTCTCGCAACTCTTTGGGAATGCTTTGGATCGCCGCTTTTAATAGGTCTTCATAGCCCTTGGTTTTGATCTCCGTCAGCAGGCGATCGAGCAGTTCTCGCTTTTGTTCCCCGGAATATTCCCCGAAAAGCTGCATCCGCGACAGGGTGGCGGTGACGGCCTGGGACTCGCTCCCGGTAATGTAACCGTCTGCGGCCACCGCGATGAGGGCGATCGCGGCGAAGGCTTCGGGGGCAGACAGTTTCATGCCGCTGCGATCGGTGGATTCGGACATAATTCAATGGCTCCTCGTGTTGGAGTATTTTCGCTCACGACAATGATGACACCGGATGTCAATTTTTTCCAATGCCCCACCGAGCCCCCTAAATCCCCCAACTGTGGGGGACTTGAAACTCCGGTTCCCCCCTATCTCCCCCCTTACTCCCCCCTTTCTCCCCCCTTTCTCCCCCCTTTCAAAGGGGGGCTGGGGGGGATGGGGGCTGGGGGGGTGGGGGGCTGGGGGGGATGGGGGTTGGGGGGGATGGGGGTTAGGGGGGCTCGCGAGGGGAGTCAATCCGGTTCCCCCCAAAATTGGTGCGAGTTGTCTTTACAGTACCGAGACGATGGCGCGATCGCCGCAAGTGCCCCAACAGGAACTCATCGCCCAACAGTCTGACTCGGACACGGCGGATGCCAGCTTCCAGCGGGGATGGGAACTGTTTGAAGAAGGAACGGCGGAGTCTTTACGGGCTGCCATTTCCTATTTTGAGGAGGCGGCGAGGTTATACGAACAAGGCGGGAATCCCGCCAAGCAAGCGACGGCTCAAATGGTTCTGGGTCGAGTCTACAATGATTTTTGGGAAAAACAGCAAGCTCTGGAGTATTACGAGCAAGCTTTGCCCTTGTTTCAAGCGGTGGGCGATCGCCAACAAGAAGCCACCACCCTCAATAATATCGGTAAGGTCTACGATGCCTTGGGGGAAAAACAAAAGGCGATCGAGTTTGACCAGCAGTCTTTAGTGATTCTTCAAGAAATTGGCTTTCGTGATGTTGAAAAAATAAGCTTGGGCAACTTAGGCATTTTCGGCAGGCGTTGTACTGCCCGAGAACCGCCACTTCTTTGCCGGAAATGGACACCCGACCGCAACCGGAACCCAAAGTATTGGCGGGGGCGTTTGCCGATCCCGCCCTGATTCGTCCGGCTCAAATCGGCGATCGTGAAGTGGAATTTGCCGGATTGCCCTTTGGTATCGCTGCGGGACGACTTGAAACCGGAGGTCGTTTCCGATTTGAATCATCCCTACTATTGGGCACCATTTATTTTGATTGGCAACGGGTTGTAAGACCCATTCAAAGACCCCCTTTTTAAGGGGGATTTAGGGGGATCGGATGTATCGCACTGGATAGAAAACTGCTATATAACCCGCCCACTGCTATAATATAAGGATTGCATCGGAGGCTGCTATGACACCTGCCCAGGAATTGGAAACACTGCAAGCCGAAACCGAATGGGAAGAAATTGAATTTCCTCCCGGAGATTTGGAAAGTGAGGAACCGCCCTTGGAAAGCCATTTGCATCTACAACAACTGGTGCTGTTGCTTAAATGTCTGGACTGGCTGTGGCAAGACCGGACGGATTATTTTGCCACGGGAAATCTGACGATTTACTACAGCCCCGAACAGGTAAAAACGAAGGATTTTCGCGGGCCGGATTTCTTCGTGGTGTTGAATACGGAACGGAAACCCCGGAAAAGTTGGGTTCTGTGGGAAGAAGGGGGAAAGTATCCCCACGTCATTATCGAATTGTTATCGGATTCGACGGCAACAGTAGATCGCACCACCAAAAAACAGATTTATCAAGATATATTTCGCACCCCCGAATATTTTTGGTTTTCTCCGCAAACCCTTGAGTTTAAAGGATTTTGCCTGTTGAATGGAGAATACCAGGATTTACAGCCCAACGAAAGGGGGCATTTGTGGAGTCACCAGTTACAATTATGTCTGGGAATTCACGAAAAACAACTCCGATTTTTTACCCCCGAAGGGGAATTGGTTCCCACTCCTGAAGAAGACGCGGCGATCGCACGACAACAACGACAGATGACAGAACAGCGATTGGAAACCACAGAACAACAACTTACAGCCGAACAGCAACGCAATGAAAAATTAATCGCCAAACTGCGAGAATTAAATATCGATCCCGAAACCCTCTGAGTTGTCGGGGAAGCTGAGTCGATCGCGGCAGATTTGATCAGATTGACATTTTTCGATGTCCGTCTGCTATCCTATCTTTGGTAAAACCCTTTGCAATCGGTATGCTCACAGCAGGAATCGTCGGACTCCCCAACGTCGGAAAATCGACCCTTTTTAACGCCCTGGTGGCTAATGCCAAGGCCCAGGCCGCCAACTTTCCCTTTTGCACCATCGAGCCGAATGTCGGCGTGGTGGCGGTTCCGGACGAGCGGTTGCAGGTGCTCGGGAAACTTTCCAGTTCGGAGCAGATCGTCCCGACGCGCATCGAGTTCGTGGATATCGCCGGACTGGTGCAGGGGGCGAGTCAGGGGGAAGGGTTGGGGAACCAGTTTCTCTCCCACATCCGGGAAGTGGATGCGATCGTGCAGGTGGTGCGCTGTTTTGAAAATGATGATATCATCCACGTTTCGGGGTCCGTCGATCCGGCTCGGGATATCGAAATTATCAATTTGGAATTGGCGCTGGCGGATTTGAGCCAGGTGGAACGTCGCATCGATCGCACCCGCAAACAGGCCCGCACCAGCAAGGAGGCTCAACTGGAATTGGGGGCGCTGGAAAAGGTGGCGGCGGTTTTAAATGAAGGAAAATCGGCGCGGCTGGCGGATTTGACGGAGGAAGAAACCGAGGCGATCAAATCTCTGGGACTGCTAACGCGCAAGCCGATTATTTACGCGGCGAACGTGTCGGAAGAGGATTTGGCGACGGGGAATGACTGGGTGGAAAAGGTGCGGGCGATCGCATCGGGAGAAAATGCCCAGGTCGTGATTATTTCCGCCCAGGTGGAATCGGAATTGATCGAATTGTCGGATGAGGAACGACAGGATTTTTTGGAATCCCTGGGGGTGGAAGAAGGGGGCCTCAAATCTTTGATCAAAGCCACCTACGAACTGTTGGGTTTGCGAACCTTTCTGACCACCGGGCCGAAGGAAACTCGCGCCTGGACGATCCGGGCCGGGATGTCCGCACCCCAAGCCGCAGGGGTGATTCACTCGGATTTTGAACGGGGTTTCATCCGGGCGGAAACCATCGCCTATCAGGATTTGGTGGAACACGGATCGATGAATGCGGCGAAGGAAAAAGGATTGGTTCGGTCCGAGGGGAAAGAGTATGTGGTTCAAGAAGGAGACGTGGTATTGTTCCGATTTAATGTTTAATAGCAGCAGTATCGAGATCTCATTGCGGAGACGAATTATATGGTAAGTTTGATTGTCGCTTGGCTGGTGACTGCGGTCAGCTTGTTTGTGATCGCCCAACTCAGCCGATTTACCGGGGTCGAAATTGACGATTTCAAAAAGGCGCTCTTGTCCTCGGCAATTTTCGGATTGTTGAATGCTTTCGTGCGCCCGGTTTTGAGGACTCTGGTTTTACCCGCACAGATAGTTTTTTCCACTTTTGTGATCACCTGGCTGCTGAACATGGTGATTTTTGGTCTGGCGGCTTGGCTGGTGCCGGGATTTCGCCTGCGGTGGGGGATTTGGAGTGCGCTGATCGGCGCGATCGCCCTCAGTTTCATCAACTCTATCATGTATCAAGTTTTGGGGACGGCCGGATTCTAAGCTGGCCGGATCGGTGCTCGGAAAAATGATGAAAAAAATGCGATCGCGATCGGCAGATTAATTTCGGGCCGATTTTTTTTGGCAATCCGCCGTCAGCCTTCAGCTATCAGCTATTCATGATCTCAAGCAGTTTTATAGCGCTGTGCGCTGGCCTAGTTACACCCCGGACGGGTGAGAGCGGATGGTGGGGGGGGTTGAGTGGTGAGAGCTTGGGTCAGAGTCCGAAGGTGTCAGGTTGAGTGCGATCGCCTCTGGTTGTGCCCCGGCTTAGAATGATGGTGTTGTCGCACAAGCCATCTGATGCCGGAACATCAATTCATATTTATTGGCGGACTCCACAGAAGCGGGACGACACTGTTGGGACGCCTCCTGGCCGAACATCCGCAAATCAGCGGTTTTCGAGACACGGGGGCCACGGAGGATGAAGGGCAACACCTGCAGTCCGTCTATCCCGCCGCCCAGGAGTTTGGGGGGCCGGGTCGGTTTGGTTTCAATTCCAATTCTTTTTTGGACGAACGATCGCCCCTGGTTTCGCCGGAAAATGCCGAAAAGCTATTCCGGCAGTGGAGTCCTTACTGGGATTTACAAAAGCCCTTTTTGCTGGAAAAGTCCCCCCCGAATTTGGTGCGGACTCGTTTTTTGCAGGCTCTATTCCCCAATTCCAGGTTTATCATTGTGATGCGACATCCGATCGCGGTTTCCTACGCAACCAAAAAGTGGAGTCATACCCGCATACACTCCCTGATCGAACATTGGCTGGTCTGTTACGAACGATTTGAGAGCGATCGCCCCTACCTCAATCGGGTGTTGGTTCTCCGATACGAAAATCTGATCGCCGATCCCGGGGGGACTCTGGATCGAATTTATGAGTTTCTGGGCCTGGAAACGGCGGCGATCGCTTCGGACAAAATTCGCCAGGGAGTCAACGATCGCTACTTTAATTGGTGGGGCGATCGGCGCAACCCGATTAAATTTATCTATACCGGATACATTATCAACCGCTTCGAGTCGAGAGTCAATCATTTCGGTTACAGTCTGCGGGACGTATAGCTTATCTCTGGCAATCCCTTTTCCGGCGAATCGGGGGAGGGGGAGTTGTAACAATTTGTTGCAGAACCGATCGCTTTTGGTCCCGATTTGGGAAAGCTACAAATGAGCTTGAGGGGTCAAACACCCATGCACCCGGCTCCGGGGTCTGGTGCGGTGAGTGCGATCGCGCGCACTAACTTGCTGCGATCGGCGATTCACCCGATTTGCAATCGATTTGCTATTAATAAGAGGTGTGGCTACGCGGAGAAGTATTTACATTTCTCCAAACTTATGCTCTCTTGACACTCCATTGGTCAAAGATGGTCGGGTCGAGATGGCAGCCACCGAAACGGGGCATTCCCGATCGCACCTTATCAAGATCGCTCTCAAAAGCGATCGCACCTGAAAACTTATAGAAACTGGCGTTTGGGCACCAGCCCGATAAAACCGCCGGTTTGATGTCTCGTTATCGAGCGTCGGCATCTTCTATACCTGCCAGCACATCCATCTAGACCGAAGGTCAGGAAGGCGTCTCATGCACCAGCGCAAGCAGAACCACCAAAAATCTAGATCACCCATTCCTTTACTGTTCCGCCAGATCCGGACGTTTTTCCGAAGGGCGACCCGGGGGTTGATGCGATCGCTTTCCCGGAATATTAGGGGGATGGATCGTCGCGATCGCAAGCGGGTGGCCGGGTTCGTCCTGCCCACGGTGACGATGGTACTGATGGTGGTGGTGTTGCTGACGATGGCGATCATGTTCCGATCATTTGATCGCGCCCAGGATGCCAGGTACACCCGGGTCAGCACCGCCGTTTTGAAAGCTGCGGAACCGGCGACATCCCGGGCGAAAGCCAAAATTTCCGAGGCGATGAACGAGCTAGAAAACGATCCCAGCCGAGTCATCTCCGATGAAGAACTTTATAACTCCTTTACCCTGAACAGTAAATATACCTTTAATGACGAAGAATTTATCAATATCAGCTACGATGAAGAAGCGATTAAAACCGCTTGGAAATTTCCAGTTGATTCGGATAACAATGGCAAGTTTGACCGCTACATTGTCTATGGTATCTTCTTCCAAAATCCTGAAATAGGAAAAACAAGAAGCCCACTACACGCGAGAACCTTACCCCTGCCACCCTTGGGTTTTAAACCCAGACGAGAGTGCGCCATGTACGTGGGTTCCAATGACAACTTAGTGACAGAAGAGGGATGGGTTCCCTCCTTGGGTAAGCTGAAGAGAAGCATATTTGTCTACACTCTTGCTGTGCCCATCAGTCAAGACCAAATCGATGCGGGTCTGGGTTCCACCTACGAAGCCACCTCAGTCAACTCCAGCTTGAATCCCCTAGAGTATCAAATGGACTGGCAGCAAAAACCTCTTCGGGGCGTGGTTTATCGAGATGACTTAGAAATCACTCCCGGTTCTGCTTTTGCCCTCAACGGGCCTCTGTTCACCGCCAGTAATTTGATCGCGTCTCACTTTGGTGCTGGAGCCCGACTCTATCAACTCAGTGCACAAGACTCCTGTTTTTATCAGGAAGACTTAAGCAAGATTACTGTTGCCGGGAATGTCATTAATGGTATGACCGGGAATACAACCTTTAAAGAAGAGGTTGATGTCGATCTGTATCATGGTATAAACGCCGCTCCAATTACACAGGAAATTTCTCAGACCAATCAATCCACAGGAGATAGTGCATACGAGGCAATGTACAACGGTGGTGCCTATCAAGCTCGCCTGACGGCACTGGTGGAAGAGCAGATGAAGGAGGATGCAAGCGACGATCCTAAAGCAGAAGTCCAAGATCTCAAAGAGGCGCTGGAGAACCAAGGGGTTGACCCGACAGATGCCCGTCGGCAACTGCTGGAACGCTATTTCAGCAAGCGACTGCGGAAAGTTCCCTTTGCAGAGGTGCCTGAAGGTGGGGATGCCCTTGCTAGTTTTTCACTCCAGGGTAGTGGCGATACCTTGCGACCACCAGATGCTTGGATGCGGCCTTTGGAGGCAGTGACCAACATCTCTCTCACAACTGGGCAGTTGAAGGCCACAGAACCCTCAGAACAACTAGCAGCGGGAACAGAAGATGAACTCGGCGATCGCATTTTGGTCGGCAATAACTTGCCAGCGCTGTATTTGGATGAGAATGGTAAAGATTGGGTGACAGCAACCCTAGAGTTGGATGGCGATCAATGGTCTAATGAGACCGATCGCACTCGTGTCACCCAAAACACTGCCTTACCCTCCGCAGGGGACTTGAGCCGTAACGGTTTTTGGGAAAGAGCAGCCACCAGAAAACCTCAAACCGCGATTTCCGGCATCGGCGGACTGCGGGTGATTACAGGTGGTGGAATTTACGAGCGATTGAACTCCTTCTTGCCACCTCCCCAATGGGATGATCCAACCACCAATGCCGTCAGTCCATCTCTAACCTACGACGATCCAGCCACCAGTGCCATCGAAGAGTTTCCCATTGTCTGGCCGGATACCATGCCCATGTCTCCTCCCGAAGGTGGAAAGGTTTACGATAACAACCCCAGTAGTTCCAACCCCGGATGGAATTCTTTACCAGCACCCCTCCCAGTTGCCCAGACTCCCACCATCGACCCGAATACAAACCAATACGCCAAGGGCGACTTGCGGATGCGGGCCACTGCCGTTTACCACTACGCCCAAGATTCCACTGACCCCGAGAACGAAGATACAGACCAACAGCCCATCGCCTGCGTCAGCAGCTACTATGACCCCACCAATAGCTTGACGGCGCAGAACATGGAAACTCTGCCCGGTGGCACACCCGATGGCCGCTCTAACAATGGTATTGTTTACCCTGCCCCCAGCACAGCCAGACCGGGCGGAGCCAGCTTGAATGCAACAACGGGGTTAATCAGCGTAACCGGTGCAGCCTCGGAACTCGGCAATCAAGCCAACATGGTATTCCCAGACGGACGGTTTGCCAACGAACCGTTGAGAAAAGCCCTCATTAAATTGTCCGAGGGGAAAGATTTGGATCTCGCCAATCAGGCAGCAATTGACGCCAATCTCTGCGCTTTAGACATTCTCAGTGGAACAATAGAGCCGGATAATAGCCTGATTCCCCACGAGGCCATTCGGGAAGTGACCCTGCTCAATGGCCGGGAAGTGAAAGCCAACGATGCTGACGACCCAGACACCAACGTTGATGAAACCTTTACCCTCAACAGTCCCCGAACCGGTAACCAAGCCGCGAAGCTGACGGGAAGATATGATCTCGCCCTGCAAGATCGCCAGCCCCAAGAAATTCGGCTGACTCAGTTGGATCTCAACGTTCTCCGGGGCACCACAATTGACAACACGGAAACTTCCGACATCGCCGGCCTCAGCCCGGAATACCTGCTCCCCTACAGTGGCATTGTCTACGCCAGTCGGGACGATGCCCTCCCAGATCGCAGCTACCGCGAAGAAGGGGACGCCAACGGAATTAACGAGGAGTTCAGCAAAGCCCTGAGTCCCTCCGACTACCAGCTTGACCCCAGCCGCCGTCCCAATGGCATTCTGTTGATTAACGGACAGGCCTTGGGCCGCAAAAATGACGTTGCAATTGGGGACGATGGCGACCCGGCCACCAGTCCAGAGGATGTACTCAAGGAAAAAGGACTCACCCTGGTTTCTAACGTTCCCGTTTATATTCAGGGTAGCTTTAACGTCCACAGCCAAGAAGAGTTTACCCAGAACCTAGACGAAGACTTTGGCAACTTCTACGATCGCAACGCCATTAACCCCAACTTCGCCTGTCGCAAAAATGATCCCATTCGCGCTCAGTTAGATAGTGACTGTGGTACGGGTGATACTTGGCGACCCGTGACCATCTTTGCCGATGCCGCGACCCTGCTTTCGGAGAACTTCCGGTTTGGTTTCCGCAACGAAGGGGACTTCGAGCTGCGGAATAATGCAGCCAACGCCATTGTCGGCTATGACCTGAACGGGGACGGTGCGATCGGCACTGCCGCCCTCACCGAGGCAGATTTTGCCCCCGACCTGGATCATAACGGAAGCAATACGGACACCAACATTGACGAATCCAATCTGACATTACCTGATGACACAACTGCTTGGCAAGCTGATTTGGATGGAAACGGTAATTCAGGTGATACTTTGAAAGAAGCCGACTTTGCCCCAGATATCAACAAAAACGGGACTCCAGGGGAAACCACCTACACTGTCACAGAAACAGATTATGGGTTTGACCTCAACGGGGTAGACTCAAATGGGGACGGAACTCGGGATAATGATCCCGTTATCGAAGCCCAAATCACAGCCAAAGCCGCTCGGTGGTTAAATGGCTTCAACGGTTACAACGACTTTGCCATCAACGGACTGAGCAGCAACGCCGAATTTCAGCCCTTTGCCACTGATAACCAGGGGACCGTCAACCCCACTGCCAACAACAAGTACACTGACGGAAACTACAGTAACAGCACTGCCAATCAAACCAATACTGGTGCGGCGGATAGCACCTACTTCAACAACTTTGTCACCCCCATTCAGCGACGGATCAACTTTCCTGAGTACGTCATGGAAATCTGTCGCAAGCCGATGGTGTCCGCTTGTGGTCCCCAGGATTGGGTGGTCGGATACGATGAAAATGGTAATAGTACCAATGACGGTATTGATTGGTTTGATACCAGTAATGACTGGACTTGGACTAACACTGAGGACTTCGAGGCTGACATCAAACTCGCCGATCTGCCACTGGCGCTTAAACCAAGTGCCTATCCCGATTCACCTAAAGTCCCATCTCCAGTACCGGCCGGAGCGCCTTCGATCGATGCTTTTGGAACAGGTTTCGATCGCAACAAGCTGATGGCAGGTACCACAGTCAATCCTCCACGATTAGACTCAGATCATCGCTATCCCCGGCGGATTGCCTTCCTGCGGGATTCCAAGACCAACGAACTGATTTTGGATAGCAACGATCACCCCATTCCCATCGGCATCAATAATAATGGCAAACTAGCCTGTTACACCTCCGGTGGTACTAATGTTTGGGATTGGGATGGAGATAGCAGTAACTCAGTTGAGCAGCCTTGCAACACCTATGGCACCGCTAACAAGCCACAAAATGATGCTAAAGCCCTTTGGTTCCAAACTCAAAACGGTAACAATAAAAATTGGGGCTATGATTATCCCCTGTGGTACGACGACCCAGATAACCCGGGTAGTCTGTCGAGTTTTGCCCCCCTCCCCTATCAGCCCTCTTTGGTTCCTGTGCTCCAAATCCACGCCACTAACACCAATAATTCTAAAGCGAATGAACCTACGTTTCCCGTAGGCGACTCGGCAGAAACCAAGACTCGCTGGTTGCAAAGGGTGGCGACGAATGAAGAATTTAACCTAGTCTTGGGAGCGGGTGATGTTCCGTCCCGTCCCAATGAAACCAACGGCGGTATGCAAAACCTGGCTCGGTTCTTGGAAAACTGGTTTAAACCCACAGAAAGAAAGACCAAGATTTTTGGTTCCTTTGTACAGTCGGGTCGCAGTGCCTACGCAACTGCTCCTTACCTGTCAATTTCGGCAGATGTAACAGTATTTGGAGAAAACACCCGATACAGGATGCAGAATGCTGGACGTCGGATTGCTTACTTTATGCCACCCGCCCGGAACTGGGGTTCGGATGTGGGCTTGTTCGCCCAGCCGCCGGACTACTTTACCCGGCAGTTTGCTCGCCTGGACTTTGATGTTGATCCGGAGAACCCCGCAGATAAACAATACAAGGTGATGGAATTCTTCCGACAAGTGGGCGCGGATGACCCTTGGGTGAAAGGTTTGCTCTGTGCCAAGGATGAAGATGGTAACGATATCGTCAGTGATAGCACTGGAATTCGACCGGATTGTACGGATTACGAATAATTCACCTGATGTAAGGAGACAAACTGATGAACACTCAACCCAAATCTAAAGGAAAATTTCGCCACTCTTCTGAGTCCGGCTATACCATCCTGGAGGGGGTCATGGCGATGGTGGTCGTGTCCGTCTTGATGTTGGCAGTCTCTCCGGTGATTGTCTTGGCTACCGGTATCCGAATGCAGGCGAAGCGGATACAACTGGCGTCCCAGGCGGCGAGTAGCTACGTCGCTTATATCAAGACCTCACCCCGGAGAGAAAATGCTCCGGGCAACCTGGAAAATCCCCTGGAAGAACCCACAGATGATGACCCCCTGACAACCCACGAGGCTCCTCAGTTGAATTTTGATATAGATGGACTCTGTGACCAGAATGGTGAGTATTGTGGTGACAATAACCAGCTCTACTGCGTTGATTTTGACGGTAATGATAGCTGTACCACAGATAGTCAAGTCGATATGATAGTTCAGCCCATCGCGAGACTGTATAATAGTATCGCCCCTGATGACGAGCCAAACCAATGGGCAGATGATGGCTACGTTCTGGCAGTTCGGGTGTATCGAGCTAATGCTTTTGGTGGCGATCAGCCACTCACAAACGGCTCCGAGGATGAAGGGGGAGTAGACACCAGTATCACTAATGCCATTGGCAGACGCAACTTCCCTCTGATCAACTTGCAAACATCAGTCGAACCGACTGGGGATCTCTTTCAAAAATACTCCAATACTCTACAAGATCCTAATCCTCCATCACCGTGATCTTTAGGAGTGAGTCCGTCCAAAGGACTGACTCGGAAGCGACATTCCCACAGCTTTTCAAGGAAAAGTCACCATGCTCAGTTTAATTCAATCTTTTCTAAATCGGCGGCATCGGCGCAATCCCCCCCAACTCCCCCGAAGGGATGGTGGCTTTACCATGATCGAGTTGATTGTGGGGATGGTCATCACTTTCCTAATTATTACGCCTCTTTTGGGCTTTGTGGTCAGCATTCTGAACGATGACCGCAACGAGGGAGAAAAAGCGGCGATGGAACAGGAATTGCAGGCGGCTTTGGACTTCATCACTGCTGACTTGAGCCAGGCTTTCTATATTTATAAGGACGGTCAGTTTGAGGAGGCGATCGAGGATGAGAATGGGGAGATTCAAATTATTGATCTCACTCCCCTCCTAGAAATTGACGGACGGATGCCTATTTTAGTTTTTTGGATGAAGCATACTTTGCCGAATTCTTTACCCCCCATTACGGAGATTGACACTCTCACTCCTAAAGACTGCGACGAGCCAGATGAGCCATGTGATGATAGCTCTGTTAATGCCCTAGTTGCTTATTATTTAGTTCCGGGGGAAAAAGATGAAATCTGGTGTCCCCATGGGGAACCTTGTCCATCCCGAATCGAGCGTTATCTGATTCGAGGCCCCTTGGAAAAGGCGAAAGGTACTGGACTGATTTACGACCCCAGTGAATTAAAAGACAGTCAACAAGCCAGTGACGCTTTTAATCCAGATTTTGATGTTAGTGTACTGCTAGGGGGTAATCAAACTGATGCAGCAAGAAATGTAGTCATCCAAACTCCTTCCGACGGAGAAGTTTTAATCAATTATATTGATATTGATGGCTTTAATCTTGATCGAGTCGGTGACGATAATGACTCTGCAAAAATCACCATTCGGGGAAATGCCATGAGTCGAATTCAGGCGACTGAAACCGACTACTGTACAAAGGATGAGAATAATGATGATCTTCCTGACAATACTTCTTTCTGTCCCCAGGTCACGATTGAAGTTAAAGGGTTGCGACTCCAGAACTAATCCTATTGTTGAGGGGTTCTCAAACGTTAAAATTCATGAGAATTAGTCCAATGAAAACTAATTTACAGATACTTTTTTATTCCCATCTGTGGAAACGACGAGAGAGGTGTCTGTCTCGCTCTGGTGATGCGGGATTTTCGCTGCTGGAATTGCTGGTCGTTGTTTTTATTATTGGCATCCTCGCCGCCGTTGCGGTACCCGGCTGGAATGGCTTCATCACCCGACAGAGAGTTCGCACGGTTAATGGCCAGGTCTATCAAGCCCTGCAGGAAGCCCGAACCCTCGCCCGAGCCAGGCGAGTCAAATACGTTATTGAATTTCGACAAAATGATGATGATGTGCCGGAATATCGGATTTATCCGGAAGCACAACAAAAAAATATTGGCGGTGAAGAGCTTTGGATTGGGTTGAGTCCTCCAGGCAATCTTAAACCCGGAATGGTAGAAATTGATGGAACTGATGAAGACGGGAACCCTATCGATAAATTTGTTTTTGATGAGCGGGGTGCAGTTTCAGACGACGAAGAAGAAGAATACGCCCTTCCTGTAACTTTTACGGTTTCCCAAAAAGATGGGGGCGGTGAGCGGTGCGTGATTGTCCAAACTCTGCTCGGTGCAATGAGAAAAGCCGAAGGAGATGAGTGTTCGCCATAGTCAACCCCACCGAAAACACAACGATCGCCCCTCTTAACCCGCCACAACCGAAACCCTCACTGCCACCCCATCCCCCGCCGACAGAGCGTTGCCAGGGGAAACCCATCAGAATCGAAATCTTGAGAAACCGGATTTGTGGTGATTCCTTAACAATCCGGTTCCTTTCCAGGTAAAATTTGATACCCCCTCCCACTCCAAAAATACCGAAAATTACTGAAGCCCCCACCCCGACGCCGATGCTACGATCGCGCTCATTACAATATCAGGGGGAGGTGCTCCAATGCCACACCGCGACAAGAGCGAGGCCGGGTTTTCACTGTTGGAATTACTATTTGTCACTGTTATTATCGGAGTTTTGAGCGCGATCGCGGTTCCGGGTTGGTTGGGTTTCGCCAGGCGCCAGGAACTCCGAAGAGCCCAAAGTCAAGCCTACTGGGTGATGAAAGCGGCACGTCGCAACGCCAGACGCGATAAGAGGGCTTGGCAGGCCACCTTTCGCAAACAGGGCGATCGCATTCAGTGGGCACTCCACAAACCCGAAACTTCACCCGCCAACCTCCCCAATTCCGCTTGGACGGATTTCGATGGCGGAATTGACATCGATGCGAATGAAACCAGCCTCAGAAAGGTCTGGCCGGAAACCAACCGCGTGACAACCTCCGACACCAACCACTACAGGACATTGTTCAACTACAAGGGCTGTCCCGTCCACTCTCCCCAGGACAACTGCGGTGCAACCAATTTTCGTGCAAAAGGCCGCATCACCTTCAAACACGGCGATATGGGGGAAGTCCGACGCTGCGTCATCGTCTCCACCCTCCTTGGAGTCGTTCGCAAGGGCGAAGACGCTTCGGAAGCGACCGCCGACGGGAAAAACTGCTATCGCGACTGATGGGGAGTCGGGAGTCGGGAATGGGGTATTATTCAAACAACAACTCCGCCGCCTGTTCCACCCGGGCGATCGCATCCACGCCGCGGGGCAAATTGGACAGGGGGACGATCGCCCGTCCGGGAAAGCGATCGCCCGGAATTTCCCGACCGGGTTCGGCCCGGTTGTGGAGGATATAATT